>JBGPRB010000040.1:0-15355 GCA_041489355.1 Dehalococcoidia bacterium | reverse complement strand
GTCCAGCCCCGTGCAGCTTTGATTCGTTTCCTGTTTTGGAACTTTTACGCCTGCTTACCATCTGCTATACTCTGTAATATGAGTCTAGCTGACCGTGTTTTAAAGGGTGATGTCCAGGCCGCCGCGCGCCTTATCAGCCTGATAGAGGACGAGTCTCCGGAAGCTCTTAAAGAACTGGACGGCATCTATACACATACCGGCAAGGCGTATATCGTTGGGGTGACGGGAGCACCGGGCGTCGGCAAGAGCACCCTTACGGACAACCTCATCGGCTACTTCCGGCAGAAAGGCATGACTATCGGTGTCATCGCCATCGACCCCACTAGCGCCCTCACCGGCGGCGCTTTACTGGGGGATAGAATCAGGATGCAGCGGCACAGCGCTGACCCCGCCGTCTTTATCCGCAGCCTCGCTACACGGGGCTGGGTGGGAGGATTAGCTAAAGCCGCCATCGGGGCGGTTCATGTCATGGACGCCATGGGCAAAGATATTATCCTGGTGGAGACGGTAGGCTCGGGGCAGATAGAGATAGATATCGTCAAAGCGGCGGATACCACTCTGCTGGTTTTAGCCCCTGGCGCCGGTGATGAAGTACAGACCATGAAAGCCGGTATTTTAGAATCGGCGGACATTATCGCTATCAATAAAGCCGATAAAGATGGCGCCGACCACCTCAAAGCCGACATCGAATCTATGCTAACGATGAAAGCGCATCCTCGAGAGGAGTGGCTGCCGCCCATCATTCTGACCGAGGCAATTAATGATAAAGGTACCGAGGAGCTTGCTTCGGCACTTTTCAAGCATCGTGAGCATCTAAATGTCAGCGGAGAGTTGCCCGTTCGCTGCAGGGAAAGGGTGAAGCTGGAGCTTCTGGAGACCGTCGAAGGCTTTATCAAAGATATGGTTCACGACCTGGATGGCGGCGAGTACCTGGAAAAGCTCGTTGACGAAATGCAAAAAGGCAAGACGAATCCACGGCAAGCCGCCCTGGAGATTTCTCAACGCCTGGCTGTTGAGATTGATAAACTGAAATATAAAAATTGAGGTAGGAATAGCTCAAGTCAGGAGTGCTCTCTCAAGGCGCCCTACCAGGGAAGGTTCCATGCCCATGGCTTCAAGGTAGCCGTTTATCGAGCCGTATTCCTTGCGGAGGGTAGATAGGAAAAGCTTCATGGATTCCGGCGAAGCCTTCCAGAAATAATCGGGAATATCCAACGGGGGGTCGCTTTTTTGGGGATTATTTTTAAGTCTTGCCAGCAATTCGTCCATATAAGGCTCGGAGAGGGCGTAATCTTCAATAATATCTTGTTCCGCTACCCCCAGCAGGCTCAATAAGACCGCCGCCAGCATCCCGGTCCGATCTTTGCCTACGGCGCAATGGAAAACTATCGGGTGGTTTTTAGGGTCGGCGATGACCTCCAGCGCCTCGATAATCCGCTGGCCGTAATCCTTCTGGCGGGCCATTTCCAGGTAAAACTCGCCCATATTAGTGCAGTGAGCATAACGGCTGGCGTTGGCCCCGGGGTCGTCGTCGGTCATAAAGGGCACGCTATGGTACCTGATATCAGCTTCAGAGAGAAGCCCGATTCCCTGACGTTCTATCTCTAAGGTACTCCTCAGGTCGATGACTGATGTGAGCCCGATTTCTTCCGTGAGCCTCTGGAAGTCATTTCTGGTTAAATGCCCGAACTCACCGCTGCGGAAGACACGTCGCCAGGCTACGGAATTTCCATTTTGAGTCCGGTAACCACCGATATCCCGGAAATTTGTGACAGACTTTAAGCCTATATGTCGGGAATGTAGCTCCGCCATTTTAATCTCGACTCACCAGGCTAAAAAGTGGCCGGGCACCTTCGCCGGCGGAATATTTATCACCGGGGAAGACCTTATTTCCCATCGTCACTTTTTTCCCGATGAGTTCCATCGAGGCCGTCTTGGGGTCGATGCCGTCTAGGTTGCCCATGAGCCACGGCCCTTCATCCAGTTCCACAATAACAATCACGTAGGGCACTTCGCTTTCACGCCCTTCCGCCCCTACGAAAACGGTAGTAAAAGTGCGTATCTTGCCGGTGGTTTTTACCTCCACCACTTCCATATCAAAGCTGCCGCACTGGCGGCAGGCCATCTTGGGGGGTACGGTTAAAGCGCCGCAGGCCAGGCACTTGAGACCGAGAAGCTTATTTTGTTTGAGAGCTTCGTTATAGTCTTTAAAATAGAGTTTTTGTTCCATATGTCTACCAGCCCCTTTGAAAAATCATGTTGACCAGGGTGCCGCCGTCCCCGCCGAGGGTGTCCGTCATACCTGTCCGGGCGCCTTCGACCTGCCGTCCCGGTTCCACCTCTCCTCTCAGTTGCCTGGTTACCTCGTACACCTGCCCGGCGCCGGTAGCCCCGATGGGATGCCCCTTGGACTTAAGACCGCCCGAGGGATTGATGGCTATCTTCCCACCGATATCCGCCTCCCCTTTTAGCCAGGCTTCGCCCGACTTGCCGTATTCAAAAAAGCCGAGGCCTTCGGCGGCAATCAGGCTGGCGATGCTGAAACAATCATGAAGCTCGCAGAGGTCGATATCCTTCGGGGTCAACCCTGCCATTTTATACGCCTGCTGCGACGATATTTCACGCGCCCTGATTCTCGGCAGGTAGTCGCTCTGGTTGCTGAGCGGGCCGCAGGATGCCTGTCCTATGCCGGTAATATAGACGGGCTTGCCGGTGAGTTTTTTAGCGACTTTTTCCGATGCCAGCACCACGGCTGCGGCGCCATCGGAGAACGGACAGCAGTCGTGCAGGGTGAGCGGGGTTGATACTACAAAGCTGCCGAGCACCTTCTCCACGGTCATATCGGCGTTCTTGCCGAAGAACTGCGCCTTGGGGTTGACGCTGCCGTGCCGGTAGGACTGTATGGATACCCTCGCCATCTGCTCCCGCAGCTTCGGCAGCGGTATTTTATAGGTATCGGCGTAGAGATGGGTCAGCATGGCGAAAACAGCCGGGAAGGTGATACCGGAGGGGTATTCATAGCGGGCGTCGCTGAACATGGCGAAGGTCCGGGTCGCCAGTGAAGTACCCATCGTGGCAGCCCTCTCGACGCCACCAGCCAGGACAATATCGTAGTAGCCGGAAGCCACCCACATGAAGGCGTCTCTTATAGCCATGCTGGCCGAAGCGCAGGCGCCCTCGTAGCGATTGGCGGGCACGTACAGGCAACCGATATTCTCCGCGGCGTAGGCCTGCACCATTCCCTGCCCCTCGTCAAAGTCGCCCAACGCATTGCCGATAAACAGTGCTTTGATGTCTTTCGGCTTCAGGTTCGACTCCATAATGGCTTCCGTAGCGGCTTCAGCGAAAAGCTCAACCTCCGTTTTACTCTGCGGTCCGCTGAACTTCGTCTCGCCCACGCCGATTATAGCTACTTTTTTCATGCAGGACCTCCTGTTGTGGTTCCACACGAGTTCATTATTATCACAAACGACTGGTTTTACAGGATGATGTGGTTAATGGAAAGCTATGCTGCGGGATGGTCCTGGCGGGAACCTGCTCCGGTTTTTCTCTGCTTATGACCATCGGCAATATCAGATTACCGTTTTTTGCTGGTGGGTGTCAAACCGTGCCTGTTGCCGGTTCATCATAGAGTTATCTGTAAAAAGTGGTATAATTCGGTCTGAGTTAAGGATTGATACTAAAAGAAAGCAGGCTAAAAATGAACGTGCTTTTTATTATTATTCCTGTAATCGCTATCGTTTATTTTGGAGCATTATTCTGGTTTACCGGCCGCCGGGCCAACCCGCGATTGAATTTAAACCGGCTCAAGAACGATAGGTGGCATTTCGGGAAGGACTTTCTCTGGGGCAGCGCCACGTCATCCCATCAGGTGGAAGGCTATTGTACGAATAACAACTGGTATAAGTTCGAATCTGCGGTAAATGAACAGGGCAAGCCCCGGATATTAAACGGCCAGAAAGCCGGGATCGCCAGTGACCACTGGAATCGCTACAAAGAAGATATCCAGCTTATGAAAACAATATCCTTGAATGCTTACCGCTTTTCCGTGGAGTGGAGCAAGATTGAGCCGAAACAGGGACAGTTCGATGAAGCGGCGCTCGACCACTACGAGCAGGTTGTAGACGAGCTGCTGGCCAACGGGATTGAGCCGATGGTAACGCTGCACCACTTTACCGACCCCTTATGGTTTGAAGAGCAAGGGGCATTCCTCCAGGAAAACTCCCCTGAAATATTTGCCAGCTTCGTGGAAAGGGTTGTCGGACGTCTCGGACCCAAAGTTAAACTGTGGTGCACCATCAACGAGCCGTCGGTATATGCCATGCAGGGGTACTCAAAAGCACATTTCCCGCCGGCGGTGAAAGAACCCCGGCATGTCGGTATTGTCTTTCAGAACCTGCTGCGGGCTCATACTGCCGCGTATCAACGAATCAAAAAGTTAGAACCGCAGGCACAGGTGGGGCTGGTGGCGGCTCTGGTACTTTACGACCCTCCGAGCAGGTGGAATTTGCTGGATGTCATGCTGGCTCGCTCTTTCAATAAAAGCCTGAACGAGTCGCATCTAACCTATCTGGTCGATGGACTTTTCAACTTTTCGGTTCCCGGCGCCCCGAGAGTATCCTGTGCCAACGGTATCAAGGATGCATTCGATTTTGTCGGTTTGAATTACTACACGCGCTTTTTCCAGAAGTTCACTTTCTCTGCTGATGAGCCTTATAGTGAAGTACCCAAAGCACCGAAGGAAAAATTGACGGACATGCGGTGGGAGATATACCCGGAGGGGCTTTACCGCACGCTTGAAATAATAACCCGCTTTACCTCCAAGCCCATCTATATTACGGAGAACGGCATCGCTGATGACAGCGATACTAAAAGAGCCGGGTTCATCGAAGACCATCTGCTCGTCCTGAATAAGGCGGTTGCCGACGGCATGAATATCAAGGGCTATTTCTACTGGTCGTTACTTGACAATTTCGAATGGGCGTTCGGGTTCGAGAGGCGGTTCGGGCTCTATCACGTCGATTACACGACGCAAAAGCGGGCACTCCGTGAGGGGAGTAAAAAATACCCGGAGATAATACGAAAAAGCCGCGAGTAATAAATTTAAAATTGCGCTATCGGCGGCATCATGCCCTTATGAGCGGCAGCGGCTTTCATAGCCTCTATCCGGCTTTTCAGTTCCTGCGGAGCTTTGCCCGTCAGGATATAGCGGTCGAGTAATTCGTAGCTGAAACCCATTTCACCTTCGTCGGTCTGGCCTTCCCAAAGGCCGGCGGATGGCGGTTTATCGATGATTTCCCTCGGGATTTTCAGGAAACGCGCCAGTTCGCTGACCTCACTCTTCACCAGATTACCCAGCGGCATAATGTCCACACCACTGTCGCCGTGCTTGGTAAAGTAACCTATGGTAATTTCGCTCCGGTTGCTGGAACCGGCCACCAGATATTGCATTTGATTGGCTATATAATAGAGTGTGACCATTCTTAACCTGGCTTTAAGATTGGCCCGGGCTAGCCTGGAGAGAGATGGGTCTGACTTGAAATCGGGTAATGTTTGTAGCAACGCATCGAAGATACCGTCAAGGACTACTGTTTTCGTAGGTATGGAAAACTGCCTGGCCAAAGAATCGGCGTGGATTTTGTCTTCGTCAATGCTGTGGCAGGGCATAATCACGCCCAGTGTGCTCTTGGGGAAAACCCGCTGACACAGCACCGCCAGCGCCGAGGAATCGATACCGCCGCTCATCCCCACCACCACACCTTTACACCCGGCCGCCAGCACTTTCTCTTTAATCCACGCCGCCAGCTTTTGCGCCAGTAATTCCGTGTCCATGCTTTCTCCTTTGCAGTAAGGGGTTATCAGTAGTATACTGGCTAAAAACCACTCCGTCAAAAGGTGCTGAGACATGCCTGCCGATATTGTCCTGAAAAATGCCAACGTCATCACCATGGACGCCCGTCAACCGGTCGCGGAGCTCTTGGCCATCACCGGCGATAAAATATCATTTGTCGGTGGCAATAAAGACCTGGACTCAATCACTGGGGCGAAGACGAAGGTAATCGATTGTCACGGCAAAACGGTGGTGCCCGGTTTCAACGATGCTCACCTCCACCTTTTTTCCCTGATAAGAAAGCTGCTCAGCATCGACCTTAGTCCGCCTTTAGTCCGCTCCATTGCTGATGTTAAGGAGGCTATCCGCCGTAAAGCGGAAAAAACCCCGCCGGGGACGTGGCTGAGCGGCACTGACTATAATGAGTTCTATCTGGCGGAAAAACGCTGCCCCACCCGCTGGGATATCGACGATGTAGCGCCCGACCACCCGGTAGTCCTTAGTCACCGCTCCCTGCACGCCTGCGTGCTCAACAGTCTTGCTCTTTCCCTGGCCGGTATCAACAATGAAACGCCGGAGCCGTCCGGCGCTCGCATCGAGCGTGACCTGGACACCGGGGAACCGAACGGTATATTGATAGAAATGCTGAGCTACATCCGGGGAAAGGTGATGCCGTCTTTTTCCGATATGGAGCTCGCCGAGGGCGTAGCCCTGGCTAACCGACACTTTCTTTCTATGGGTTTAACCTCGGTGCAGGACGCAACCGTCAGCAACGATACCGAACGATGGGAGACGGTTTGCGGATTTATACTGAATGGCCGCCTGCGCAGCCGCATGACGATGATGGCAGGCGCGCCGTACTGGAAGGATTTTCAGGAGGTGAATCTGAAGACCGGTTCCGGGGACAACCTGATGCAGCTGGGGGCGGTTAAAATTATGCTGGAAGTCCAGCCCGACCAGGAAGAGCTGAACAACCTGGCGCTGGATGTCCACCGTTCCGGTTTTCAACTGGCATTTCACGCTATTAAGCAAGATGCTATAGAGGCTGCTATCACTGCCCTAGAATATGCCCACCGTTCTCTTTCCATTACCTCAAGGCGCCACCGTATCGAGCACTGCAGCGAGTGCCCCCCATATCTCCTGGAACGGCTTAAAAAACTGGGTTTAGTTATCGTCACCCATCCCTCGACCATCTACTACAATGGGGAGCGGTATCTGGCGACGGTAGCAAAAAGTCAGCTGCCCTGGTTGTATCGAATTAAATCGCCCCTGGAAAGCGGTGTGGTTGTTGCCGCTGCTTCGGACGCTCCAGTTATGCCTGTTAATCCGCTGGCAGGGATTTATGGAGCGGTGACCCGGAAAGCTGAGTCGGGGCAGGTATTGTTGCCGGAGGAACGTATTAAGGTAAATCAGGCGCTGGCGCTTTATACTATCAACGCTGCTTACGCCTCTTTTGAGGAGAATATCAAGGGCTCGATTTCTCGGGGCAAACTGGCCGATATCGTTGTCCTGAGCGACGACCCGACAAAAGTAACTCCTGAGAAGATAAAGGACATCAGAGTAGAGATGACTATTATCGGCGGGGAGGTGGTCTGGGAGGGCTAGGTTGAGCCGATAGCCGTGGCCGTGGCGTAATCTCTGGAGTGAGAAAGACTGACGTCAATCTCTTTTATCCCCAGCTTATCTGCCTCTTTTTTAGCCCGGCCGTTGAGCCTGATGAGTGGCTTACCGCTGGGGTGGTAAATAGTCTCGATATCTCTCCAGGCGACGCCTATCGCACCCGTGCCCAGCATTTTCATCACGGCCTCCTTGCTGGCGAAGCTGGCTGCCAGTGAGTGGGCCCGGTGACCATAAATGCGGAGCTCCGCTTCGGTATAGACGCGATTGAGGAAACGCTCTCCCCAGCGTTCGATAGCCTGCCGGATTCGTTCTATTTCTATGATGTCCGTACCGATATAATGTCGCATGGCAAAAGCCCCGTTTTTTATCCCCTCTTTAACTCGTGAATAAGGTCGGCACATAGCTTTTTCAACAGATGCTGCGGCGGTTTATCGAGCAAGCTGGTATAAAGCGGAGTGATGGAGATATTGCCCTGCTCGATGGCCTGAATATCGGTGCCATTGTCGCCGGCTTCGATCAGCCTTTCGCGAACCAGCCGGTACTGTTTCTGCTGGCCATGGTTTTCTTCCTCGACGGTGTTGATATGGCTGGAACGGGCCAGGCGCGTGATGCTGGTGCCGCGAATTTCCGATAGCGGAAGGTCGGGTACGTTTACGTTGAGGAATATCCTGGTCGGGCTATTGGCTGCCACCTTTTTCACCAGCATGGCAGCTACCAACGCGGCGACGCTCAATCCGGACTGATTGCCCGGAGGTGGCGCCGAGATAGCCAGGGCCGGCAGGCCGCGGAAATAGCCCTGCATGGCGGCGCCGACCGTCCCCGAGATATACACGTCTTCTCCCAGGTTAAGGCTGGGATTGGTACCGGAGACCACCATATCCACACTTCCTTCCATAAGCTTACCGAGGGCCAGGATGACACAGTCCGATGGCGAACCATCGATAGCATAGGCGGTTACCCCTGATATCGGTGACTTTACTTCCTCCACGTGAAGCGGCTGGAATAAAGTAACAGCCGTGCCGATGGCGCTCCTTTCACCGTCCGGGGCGACCACGGTTACCTGGGCGATTTTCTGCAGTTCCCTGACCAGCGTCCATAACCCATCGGACTTTATGCCGTCATCGTTGGTTACGAGTATTTTCATTTTTTGTTCCATGCCTGACAACCGTAGTTTATCACAGCGTGAAATTAACGGCAAAGCATAGATTATCTCGTGATTGAAAACATTTGCCGAATATTTAAAATTGTGGTAATATCTATTGGTAAATTTATCTAGTTCTTAGGTACAATATATTCATGTTAGTAGTTACCTGCGTCAAACAGGTGCCAGACACCACTCAGGTCAAAGTAGACCCAGTTACCGGAACTCTCATCCGAGAGGGCGTGCCTTTCATTATGAATCCCTACGATACCCATGCCCTGGAAGAGAGCCTCAGGCTTAAAGATAAGTACGGATTTCGTGTTGCTGTTATTTCTATGGGGCCTCCCAGCGCCGAGGTTACGTTACGGAAGACTATCGCTCTGGGAGCCGATGAAGCCATATTGCTGAGCGACCGGGCTTTCGGAGGGGCCGATACTCTGGCTACGAGCATGGTCCTGACGGAAGCTATCCGCAAGCTGGCGCAGAAGGAAGAATTAGCCATCGTCATGTGCGGTCGGCAGACTATCGACGGAGACACGGCCCAGGTAGGCCCCGGCATCGCTACCCGGTTGGGGTGTTCACAGCTCACACTGGTCGACCGCGTTGAAGAAGTCGACCTGAAGGCTAAAAAGGTAAAGGTCAGGCGGAAACTGGAAGGTCGACATGAAGTAGTTATCGCCCCCTTACCCGTTATGATTGCAGTGCTGAGGGAAATCAACTCGCCGCGCTATCCCAACGTGCCGATGCGGCTGATGGCCGAGGAAGCAGCTATAACTCTGTGGGACAACAAAGCTATGCAGATGAACGAGGCAACCATCGGGCTTAAGGGTTCGGCCACGCAGGTACGCAAAATTTTCTCGCCGGAAAGAGCCAAGGGTGAGATACTGAGCAAAGATACTGACAAACCTGAAGATTCCGCCAGGTTATTGATAAACAAGATGATGGAAAAGGACTTATTGTCCTTTTAACTGATAGAAGCAAGTAAAAATGGTAGAAGAACCGAAAAAAATTAAAAGACCCCGCGGTACAGCCAGGCTTATCCCCGGCAGGTGCATCGCCTGCGGCGCTCGCTGTGAAACCGAGTGCCCGAAAGATTCCATAAAAATGAACGAGAAGGGCGAGCCTGTTATCGACCTGGAACTGTGTACCCGGTGCCAGAAGTGCATCAAGATCTGCCCGACCCAGGCCATCGAAATCTACTACACTCCGGAAGAGCAGAAGATTCTCGATGAGCTGGCGGCGCAGAAAGGTGCCGCCAAGCCCGCCGCCGAACCGGAGGCTGAGGTAAAAGACCCCAGGCTGGCTAAAATCAAGGAATATAGGGGTGTCTGGGTCTTTGTCGAGCACACCGAGGGTAAACCGGCTGAGGTTTCCTGGGAGCTGCTGGGCGTAGGTGCTGACCTCGCTAAAGCGAGGGGCGCTGAGCTGTGCTCCATATGTGTCGGCGATAAGGTCGAACATCTCTGCCGGGAAGCGTTTGCCTACGGCGCTGCCAAGGTCTATCTGGTTGACGACCCTGTTTTCCACTATTACCGAACCTAATCGTATTATAAGTCCCTTGTTTACCTCATAAAAAAATATAAACCGGAAATTGTGCTCATCGGTGCTACCGGTCTGGGCCGGGATTTAGCTGGCGCTGTCGCCACCAATCTTCAGACGGGACTGACGGCTGATTGCACGGGTCTGTCTATCGACGATAAAGGGTTCTTGCTACAGACGCGTCCTGCCTTCGGCGGTAACATCATGGCCACCATATTGACGGAATACACGCGACCGCAGATGTCTACGGTGCGACCCCATGTAATGCCTCTGCCGCAGAAAGATACTTCCCGCACCGGCACCATCATCCGCGAGACTGTCCCCATAAAGGAAGAAGATATCGCCGCCAAGGTTCTGGAGATAATCACCGACCAGAAACTTGATAGCGTCGATGTGGCCGCCGCGGATATCATTGTCTCCGGCGGGCGGGGCATGTGCAACACCGAGAACTATAAAATACTCCAGGAACTGGCTGATGAGCTCGGTGGGGTGGTGGCCTGTTCGCGCGCCGCCGTGGAAGCGGGCTGGATGCCCCTGGAACGCCAGGTCGGCCAGACGGGTAAGACAGTCAGGCCCAAGATTTATATTGCCTGTGGTATCAGCGGTGCCATCCAGCACCTGGTCGGTATGCAGGACTCGGATACTATTATCGCCATCAATCGTGATAAGCAGGCGCCGATTTTCGAGGTAGCTACCTATGGGATTGTCGGTGACCTTTTCCAGGTAATACCGGCCATTACCGGCTATGTCCGGGAGTTGCGTGCCAAAAAAGCCGGCGGAGCAGCCACCGGCAAGGTAACACCGGCATCTTAAAAGGAATAGAATAATTATGACGGCAACTGTAATTGCATTTATCATCGTTTTCATTTTGGCGATAATTTTTTTCGCCTATAGCTGCTTCCGACGTTTCGGCCTGGTTTTACGTGGCCGACCCGATAACCGGTTCAACGCTATCGGCAGGCGTTTCTGGAATATGCTGTTTTATGCCTTCGGCCAGAGGCGGGTGGTCAGTAAGCCCTTCGGCGTTAACCACTTTGTGCTTTTCTGGGCCTTCATGATTCTCCTGATATCTAATACCGAGTTCCTGCTTAATGGCCTTGCCCCGGACGTCATAAGTTTCTCGCGTCTGCCGGATGGAGCTTATTTTACCCTGGCCTGTATTTTCGATATCATGTCCGTCCTGGCGCTTCTCGCTGTAATTTTAGCCATCATCCGCCGCCTGACTTTCCCGCCCCCTTACACCGAGGCTAAGAGTCGCGATGCTTTCATCATCCTTTCGCTGGTTGCCGGCCTGATGATTGCTTTCTTTGGCATGAACGCCAGCGAAATCGCTCAGGGCACGGAAAGGGCGGCGTCTTACATGCCCATATCCAACTTTGGCGCTTCTCTTATTTCGTCAGGGGCTGGTGGATTGGATACAGCCGCCAGAGTTTTCTGGTGGATTCATGCACTGGTGCTGCTGTCCTTCCTGAATTATCTGCCCTACAGCAAACACATGCATATTCTTACCTCTATTCCGAACTGCTTTTTCCAGAGTCTGGAAAAGGTTAAGACGCAGCCCCGGGAGGAGTTTAAAAAGGGTAATGCCTTCGGCGTCGGGCAGGCGGAACAGTTTACCTGGAAGGCTTTGTTCGACTCCTATTCATGTACCGAGTGCGGCCGTTGCTCGGATGTCTGCCCGGCAACTTTCACCGATAAGCCGTTACAGCCGCGGCTGCTCATCCATGACATTAAAGTAAACCTGTTGAAAAACAGCGCCAAGGAT
The DNA here is from genome assembly GCA_041489355.1 of Dehalococcoidia bacterium. Lineage (GTDB taxonomy): Bacteria > Chloroflexota > Dehalococcoidia > Dehalococcoidales > RBG-16-60-22 > JBGPRB01. Next base: position 3,460 of record JBGPRB010000040.1, on the reverse strand, counting down.
AAAAATAAAGTATTGCCGTTAATCGGCGGCGAGGGTGAGGGGAGCGTTTCCGAGGAAGTCCTATGGGAGTGTACCACCTGCGGCGCCTGTATGGAGGTCTGCCCGGTGTTTATCGAGCATGTGCCGAAGATAGTTGACATGCGCCGGCACCTGGTGGAGATGAAGGCAAAGTTCCCGGAAGAGCTGCTGACGTTATTCGAGAATATGGAGCAGCGCAGCAACCCCTGGGGTATGGCGCCGGCGGAAAGAATTAAGTGGGCGGCGGATATTAACGTTAAGCCTTTTGAGTCCGGGAAGACTGACTATCTCTTCTATGTCGGCTGCGCTGGCGCTTTTGACGCCCGGAACCGGCGGACAACTCTATCGGTAGCACGGATTCTTGATAAAAGCGGCGTGTCCTGGGGTACACTGGGAAGGGACGAATTATGCTGTGGGGATAGCCTGCGCCGTCTCGGCAACGAATATGTCTTCGACCGCATAGCCAAAGCGAATGTCAAGATGTTTGAAGAAAAGGGTATCAAGAAAATCATTACTCAGTGTCCGCATTGCTACAGCACCCTGAAGAATGATTATCAACAATACGGCGTCAGGCTGGAAGTTATCCATCACACGGAATTTATCAATAACTTAATTCACGAGGGTAAACTGAAGCTGAACGCTTCCGGTGACCTGGGCAACGTGGTGTTCCACGACTCCTGCTATCTGGGAAGGTATAACTCTCTCTACGATGCGCCGCGACAGGTCATTGCTTCGGCTACCGGCCGGGCTCCGGTGGAAATGGAGCGTAACCGCGACAAGGGCTTTTGCTGCGGGGCCGGCGGCGGCCGCATGTGGATGGAGGAAAAAGAGGGGAAGCTCATTAACGTGGCGCGCGTGGAAGAGGCACTGGAAAAGAAGCCGGAAACAATCTGCGTCTGCTGCCCGTACTGCATGACCATGTTTGACGACGGCTTAAAAGTCAAAGAGGCTGCCGATAAAGTGCAGGTGCTGGACCTGGCTGAGATTGTGGCCAGAGCTTTACCTGAATAATAAGCTGCTTCTTTTCAGGGATGACTGTTATTTTTCTTTTTTCGGTCGCTGGGCTGGACTTATTTCCAGCCCCATAATATAATAACCACGGATAATATAGCTAAAGTCCTAAAACTTTTAAGCAATATACGTGGCATTGATATACCTCAAAAATATCCGCTTAATATTACAGCCGCGTACTAGATGGAGCCCGGAAAATATTGAATTTTACTGGTGTGCTCATAAACTGTTCCGGTTACGTATCTCCAGTCTTTTATTTAACTTAATGCAATGGTGCGTGAATATCGAGATTTCTATGAAAGGAGTTGGACTTGATGGTTAAGGAACTTCCGGTTATTTACCTGCAAACAGCTGCCTGCAGCGGCTGTGTCGTAACACTGCTGAATGCGGCCAGCCCCACCATCAAAAATGTGCTCATCGACCAGATAGCTCCGGGCGTGCACATAAACCTCAAGTTTCATCCGGTCATCATGGCTGCTGCCGGGGAACTGGCGCTCCAGGTGATGGAGGACACTGCCAGGCAGCAAAAAGGCGAGTACGTCCTGGTGGTTGACGGCGCTGTCCCGATGGCTGCGGACGGTGTATACGGGGCTGTCGGCGAGCGTAACGGCAAGCCCGTTACCATGCTGCAGAGGGTGACGGAGCTTGCCCGGGATGCGCTGGCGGTTATCGCTCTGGGCACCTGTGCCTCCTTCGGCGGTATTCCCGCCTCCCCGCCCAATCCCACCGGCTGCACCTCCGTGCAGAAAGCCCTCGAAGCTAAGGGCATCAGCAAACCTTTGATAAATATTCCCGGCTGTCCCCCTCATCCCGACTGGTTCGTGGGGACGGTAGCGAGCGTTATCCTGAGCGGCTTGCCGAAGGCTGAGGACCTCGATGATTTCCTGAGGCCCAAGGCTTTCTACGGCAAACTGATTCACGAGAACTGCCCCCGCCGCGCCTATTTTGACGAAGGAAAATTCGCCAAGAAGTTCGGTGAAGATGGCTGCCTTTATGAGCTCGGCTGTAAAGGCCCCATCACCTACGCCGATTGTCCGCTGCGGCGGTGGAACAGTGGCACGAACTGGGTCATCGGCGCCGGAGCGCCGTGTAATGGCTGTACCCAGCCCGAATTCCCTAACGAGACGGCGCCGTTCTACGAGAAACTCGTTGATGTTGACCTTCCCGTCGTTGGCGCTTACTGGGCTAACAAGGAGGTGAAATAATGGGCAAAATCGTTATTGACCCCGTCACCAGGATTGAGGGCCATTTAAAAATAGAGTGCGTTGTCGAGAACGGAGTCGTCAAGGATGCCCGGGCAACCGGCAACCTCTTCCGCGGACTGGAGTTAATCCTCAGAGGCAGAGACCCGCGTGATGCCCAGATAATTACGCAGCGTATCTGCGGCGTCTGCCCGCAGTCCCATGGCATCGCGGCGACATTGAACCTGGACAGCGCCTTCGGCATTGCCGATAAAATACCGGACAATGGCCGGATAATACGTAACCTGATTCATGGAGCGCATGTCGCCCAGGACCATGTCCTCCACTTCTACCACCTGGCGGCGCTCGATTACGTAAACGTTGCCGATGTCGCTAAATACGAAGGTAACGATTCTCAGTTGAATTCGGTCAAGGATTTCATCAAACGCGGCGCGCTGGAGCCGTTCCTGCCCCGCTATGAAGGTGATTACCGCCTGCCGCCAGAGGTCAACCAGCAGGCCGTAGCCCACTATGTGAAAGCGCTGGAGATACGGCGCATCGGCCACGAGGCGGTCAGTATCTTCAGCGGCAAGGTACCCCACAGCGTGGGTGTTGTCCCCGGTGGCGTTACCACCGTACCCACCGCCGATAACATCATGGCCTATATCTGGAAGATAAAAATACTCCAGGATTTCATCAATAATGTCTATATCCCGGATGTGTTCGCTGTTGCCGGTGCCTATCTTGACTACGCGGAAATAGGCGTCGGCTGCAAGAACCTGCTCTCCTACGGCATGTACGACCTGAACGGCACCAGCCCGGACTATGCCACGCGGGAGAGGCTTTTCAAACAGGGCACCGTCGGGGCCGACCTCAAGCCTGCCCCTCTTGATACCGGTAAAATAACCGAACAGGTCAGGCACTCCTGGTATGAGGACTCCACCACAAACCTTCACCCTTCTCATGGTGATACGAAACCGCAGTACGGCAAGAAAGACGCCTATTCCTGGGTAAAGGCCCCGCGCTACGACTGCAGGGTCTACGAGGTGGGCCCGCTGGCCAGGGTGGCGGTAACCTATGCCAAGGGTGACCCGAAGATGAAAGAGCTGGTGGATGGTGCTTTGAAGCAGCTCAAGGCGAAGCCTTCAGTACTGTTCTCCGTTCTGGGTCGTCACCTGGCGAGGGCGCTGTCCGCCAAGTTCATTGCCGATTCGCTGGAAGGCTGGGCCTTACAGTTGAAACCGGGTCAG
>JBGPRB010000039.1:0-15427 GCA_041489355.1 Dehalococcoidia bacterium | reverse complement strand
TCCAACGTCGTCAATCAGAAGAAAAAAGTCAAACTCGCCATGAGCGATGAAGTCGGTAAGCTCATGGGAAAATACTCCGACCGGCAATATGCCGTTACTTACCCCAGGGAACTGGTGGTCATGGTTGACCGTGAAAAAGCTGGATTCAGCACCTGGTACGAGATGTTTCCTCATTCGGCGTCTTTAAAGCCAGAACAACATGGCACGTTCAAGGACTGCGAAGTCCGTCTGCCTTATATAGCCGAGATGGGCTTCGATGTTCTTTATCTCCCGCCCATCCACCCGGTGGGCCCCACTAACCGCAAAGGTAAGAATAACACCATTCCAGCAAAACCTGGCGACCCGGGAACTCCCTGGGCTATCGGCTCCGAGGAAGGGGGCCATAAAGCCATTAATCCCCGTCTCGGCACCATGGAAGACTTCCAGCATCTGGTGGCTAAAGCCAGGGAATACGATATCGAAATTGCTCTCGATATTGCCTTCCAGTGTTCTCCGGACCATCCCTACGTTAAGGAACACCCGTATTGGTTTACCTGGCTCCCAGATGGAACAATCCAGTATGCGGAAAACCCGCCGAAGAAGTATCAGGATATCTACCCTCTGAATTTTGAAACGGAGCACTGGAGAGAGCTCTGGGAAGAACTTAAAAGTATCGTGGTTTTCTGGGCGGAGCAGGGTATCCGCATCTTCCGCGTGGATAACCCCCACACCAAGCCTTTCCAATTCTGGGAGTGGCTCATCGCCGGGGTTAAAAAGGACTACCCGGACGCCATCTTCCTCTCCGAAGCATTCACCCGGCCCAAGGTTATGTACCACCTTGCCAGGCTGGGATTTACCCAGTCCTATACCTATTTCACCTGGCGTAACGATAAAAGGGAGCTTACCGAATACCTCATGGAACTGACACAAACGCAGGTAAAAGACTTCTTCCGACCCAACTTCTGGCCGAATACCCCGGATATCCTGCATGAGTATTTACAGACCGGAGGCCGGGCGGCTTTCATGGCACGCCTCGTGCTCGCCGCTACGATGTGCTCCAACTACGGTATTTACGGACCTGCCTTTGAGCTTATGGTGAACACGCCGCGAGAGCCGGATAGCGAGGAATATCTGAACTCGGAGAAGTATGAAATCAAGCACTGGGATATCGGCAGGCAGGACAGCCTCAAGGACTTCATCGGCCGCGTCAACCGCATCCGCTGTGAGAACCCATCCCTTCATCACAACATAAACCTCTGGTTTAATACCACGAACCACGAGAAATTGATATGTTACAGCAAGCACACCGATGACCTTTCCAATATCATATTGACCGTTGTCAACCTCGACCCGCATAACACGCAGTCGGGAACGGTGAATGTGCCGCTGAAATCATGGGGTTTCGATATCGAAAAACCGTACCAGGCCCATGACCTATTGACCGATAAGCGTTACACCTGGCGCGGCGAATGGAATTATGTAGAACTGAACCCTGATGTCTGCCCCGCTCATATATTTCGCCTTACGGATGTTACCCGATTGCCAGCCACAGAGGAAGACTTTGACAATGACGATGAAAAAGGCCAATAATCCTTAAAATGGTAAATTCAAAAGACAACAATGGACCGCTATGGTATAAAGACGCCATAATCTATGAACTGCATGTCCGCTCCTTTTTTGACAGTGATGATGATGGCGTGGGTGACTTCCCGGGCTTAACAGATAAACTGGACTACCTTGAAGACCTCGGAGTCAATACTATCTGGCTGCTGCCGTTCTATCCTTCTCCTCTGCGTGACGGCGGTTATGACATCTCCGATTATTTTAATATACAGCCGGTATACGGCAACATGTCCCATTTCAAGACCTTTGTTAACGAGGCGCACCGCCATGGTATGCGTGTCATTACCGAGCTCGTCATCAATCATACCTCTGACCGGCACCCCTGGTTCCAGCGGGCGCGTAAGGCACCGAAGGGGAGTCACTATCGCGATTTTTATGTGTGGAGCGATACTGCGGAGAAATATAAAGATACGCGTATCATCTTCACCGACTCGGAAACATCCAACTGGGCCTGGGACCCGGTGGCGAAACAATATTACTGGCACCGTTTTTACTCACACCAGCCGGACCTGAACTTTGATAATCCGGCGGTGAAAAAAGCCATCTTAAAAGTAATGGATTTCTGGCTGAAGATAGGTGTTGATGGACTACGCGTTGATGCCGTACCCTATCTCTACGAACGTGAAGGCACCAATTGTGAGAACCTGCCGGAAACGCATGTATTCCTGAAAGAACTGCGTGCCCATATCGATAAAAAATTCAAGAACCGGATGCTTCTCGCCGAAGCCAACCAGTGGCCGGAGGACGCTGTAGCCTATTTCGGCAAAGGTGATGAGTTCCACATGGCATTTCACTTCCCCATCATGCCACGGCTGTTCATGGCCCTGCGCATGGAAGACCGCTTCCCTATCATCGATATCCTCCGGCAGACCCCACCGATTCCCTACGTATGCCAGTGGGCCCTTTTTCTGCGCAATCACGACGAGCTGACGCTGGAGATGGTCACCGAAGAGGAACGAGACTACATGTACCGGGTATATGCCGCCGACCCGGCCGCCCGCCTCAACCTGGGCATTCGACGCCGCCTGGCACCGCTGCTCAGCAATGACCGCAGGAAAATAGAGCTGATGAACAGCCTGCTCTTTTCGCTGCCCGGCACGCCGGTTATCTATTACGGGGACGAGATAGGGATGGGGGACAATTTCCATCTTAACGACCGCGATGGCGTCCGCACCCCCATGCAGTGGAGTCCGGAAAGAAACGCCGGCTTCTCCCGCGCCAATTCGCAGAAGCTTTACCTGCCACTTATCACTGACCCCGAATACAACTACAAAGTGGTTAACGTGAAAAACCAGTTGAACAATCCTGATTCCCTTCTCTGTTGGATGAAGCGGCTTATCGCCCTGCGAAAACGCTACAAAGCCTTTGGGCGCGGCAGCATTGAATTCCTCCAGCCGGAGAACCGTAAAGTGCTGACTTACCTCCGCCACTATAAGGACGAGACCATCCTGGCGGTAGCCAATCTTTCCCATCTGGCACAGCAGACCCAGCTTGACCTTTCTAAATTCATGGGCTATCGACCTGTCAACCTGTTCGGGCGCGGGGAATTCGACCCCATCACCGACAGTAAATACTATTTCACCCTCAGTCCCTACGCATTTTACTGGTTCTCCCTGGAGCCGCAACCGGCAGAACCCTTACGTTTACGCCCCTCAACCATAGAGGAAGTCAGAGAGATACCGATAATGAATGAAACCGAGGAGAGCCTTTTCGGGAAAAAGGAGAACCGGTTCATCCTTGAGGCGATATTGCTCGACTATATCCAGGGTCAGCGCTGGTTCCGCGGCAAGGCGCGTGAAGCCTGGATAGCCGAAATTCAGGATATTATTACCATGCATTTTGATGACGCGACCGCTTATTTTACTCTGTTACACGTCGAATATTCGGAGGGCGAGGACGAGACCTATGTCATTCCTCTGATGACCGCCCCAGCCAACCGGGAAGCCAAGATAAAAGAAAAACACCCCCTTGCCATTATCGCCTGGTTGAAACAGCGAGGCAAAACCGGTGGCGATATCCTCTATGACGCCATGGTCGACCGTGACTTCGATAACTTCCTGATATCCGCTATAAAACGCCGCCGCATTTTTAAAGGGATTTCCGGTGAGATTTCCGCTTCGCCGACGGCATTCCTGCGCCTGACCTCTATCGCGGGGGTGAAAGATATAGAACCTGACATGCTGAAAGCCGAGCAGAGTAACACCTCAATTGTTTACGGATACCGGTTTATCCTCAAGCTTTTCCGGAAACCGGAAGAAGGCATTAACCCCGAGGTGGAAATAGGCCGCTTCCTCACGGAAAATACGCCTCTCATGAATATCGCCAAAGTAGCCGGCTCCCTGGAATACCAGAGCGGGCACAAGAAACCGGTAAGCCTGGCCATTCTCCAGAGTTATGTGTCCAATGAAGGCGATGCCTGGCAATATACCCTTGACACCCTGCAACGTTATTTTGAGCTGGTGCTGGCACACCCCACGGTACAGGCCCCGCCTGTCCCGCAGAAACCTTTGCTCTCTTTACAAAAAGAGCCGCCTTCTCTGGCCAGAGACACCATAGGCACTTACATAACCTCGGCACAGATTCTCGGGCAACGTACTGCCGAACTCCATATCGCCCTGGCTTCGGGTGTGGAAAACGCCGACTTCGCTCCGGAGCCTTATACTCTTACCTACCAGACATCTCTATACCAGTCGTTTCGAGGTTTCGCCATAAGGACTCTGGAGTTGCTCCGGGGACGTCTCGACAATCTACCCAAAGAATTGCAGAAAGATGCACGGGCAGTGCTTGACAGGGAAAAGACTATCATTGACCGCTATAACCTGGTCCGCCGCGGTAAAATATCGGCATCACGCATCCGCTGTCATGGCGACTACCATCTGGGACAGGTACTCTATACCGGTAAAGATTTTGTCATTACCGATTTTGAGGGTGAACCGGCACGCTCGCTCAGTGAGAGACGCCTCAAACGCTCGCCGCTCAGGGACGTGGCGGGGATGATTCGTTCCTTCCACTATGTGGCGTACACGGCTCTTATCAAACAGGCAACGTCACATCATAAACCGGAAGATACCCTGCTCCTCAAGTACTGGGCACAGTTCTGGTATGTCTGGGTTTCGGTAGTTTTTCTGAACACGTACCTTGATATCATTAAAAAAACGGGATTACTCCCGGAAGACTCCGAACAATTGAAAATCCTCCTGGACGCTTTCCTCCTTGATAAAGCCCTCTACGAAGTCGGTTATGAACTGAATAACCGTCCCGACTGGGTAAACATACCTCTTCAGGGCATAATTCAGATGCTGGAGGCAGAAGGTTAACTAGAATCAGCCATGACGCCACGTAAAAAAAGCGATACACCACGACAGCCCGATAGCGAGATATCCAGGGTACCAACCGTCCGATACGACGTATCCCTGCTATCTGACGACGACCTTTATCTGTTCAATGAAGGCTCCCACTACAAACTATACGAGAAGCTGGGAGCGCATCACCTGACGGTTGACGGTACTAAAGGGACATACTTTGCCGTGTGGGCACCTAACGCAAGAGAGGTATATGTCATCGGCGACTTCAATGGCTGGGACAGGACACGCCACCGCCTGCAACACCGGGGAAAATCCGGCATCTGGGAAGGATTCATTAATGGCATCAATACCGGCAGCGTATACAAATACTACATCGTCTCCCGGTATCATAACTACACCGTCGAGAAGGCTGACCCGTTCGCCTTTTTCAGCGAGACTCCCCCGAAAACAGCGTCTATCGTGTGGGACATGGATTACAGATGGGGAGACCATGCCTGGATGAAAGAGCGCCGTGAGCGAAACGCACTGGACGCTCCCATTTCTATATACGAAGTACACCTCGGCTCCTGGCGGCGCGTACCCGAAGAAGGGAACCGTTACCTGACCTACCGGGAGCTTGCCCCCAAGCTGGCCGACTATGTACAACAATTGGGCTTTACCCATGTAGAGTTCCTGCCGGTCATGGAGCACCCGTTCTACGGGTCCTGGGGATATCAGACTACCGGATACTTCTCGCCTACCAGCCGCTACGGTACACCTCAGGACTTCATGTACCTGGTAGACTATCTTCACCAGCATAATATCGGTGTTTTTCTCGACTGGGTACCCTCCCATTTCCCCGATGACCAGCATGCCCTGAGTTTCTTTGACGGCACCCATCTCTATGAACACAAGGACCCGGTACAGGGGATTCACCCGGACTGGAACAGCTACATCTTTAACTATGGTAGAGACGAGGTAAGAAGCTTCTTAAAGAGCAGCGCCCTTTTCTGGCTGGACAAATACCACGCTGACGGTTTACGCGTCGACGCCGTAGCCTCAATGCTATATCTCGACTACGGGCGGAAGAACGTCAAATGGATACCCAATAAATACGGAGGCCGTGAGAACCTTGAAGCTATTGCCTTCCTGAAACAATTCAATGAGATAGTCTACCGCGAAAAGCCCGATGTCCAGACAATCGCCGAGGAGTCTACCGCCTGGCCCATGGTGTCACGTCCCACTTACGACGGCGGGCTCGGCTTCGGCATGAAGTGGGACATGGGCTGGATGCACGACACCCTGGTATACATGAGCAAAGACCCGATTTACCGCAAGTACCATCACAACGAACTGACCTTCCGCATGATATACGCCTTTACCGAGAACTTTGCCCTGCCCCTGTCTCATGACGAGGTCGTCTACGGCAAAGCCTCCCTTTTATCCAAGATGCCGGGGTATGACTGGCAGAAATTTGCCAACCTGCGCCTGCTTTTCGGGTACATGTATTCCCAGTCAGGGAAAAAAATCCTTTTCATGGGCGGGGAATTCGGGCAGTGGCAGGAATGGTCCCACGAAAGAAGTCTGGACTGGCACCTGCTCCAGTACCAACCGCACTCCGGCCTGCAGCAATGGGTGGCCGACCTTAATAAGTTCTACCGGAACGAACCATCCCTTTACCAGCTGGACTTTGAGCCTGCCGGCTTCGAATGGATTGACTGCGGTGACGTCTCAAAAAGCATCTTCAGCCTGATCCGCAAAGCAAGCTCTCCGGACGACCCGATAGTAGCCGTATGTAACTTTACCCCGGAGACACACTTCAATTACGACATCGGTGTGCCGTTACCGGGGACCTGGCAGGAAGTCCTGAATGGCGACGCCGCCAAATATGGGGGCAGCGGCCAGGGTAATCCTGATGCGCTGAAGGCTTCAAACAAGGCCATGCACGGACGTCCCTACTCCATTACCCTGACAATACCGCCGCTGGCCGTAATCTTCCTGAAGCGTCAGGAGCCGTTAAAAACGCTATAAAAATATCAGACTTACCCGACTCCCTCTTAACATAACTCTAAAAACGATTCAAAGCTGTCCAGCTCGAATCGTTTCCCTGAAAAAATAATTGGTTTTGTCGCCACCATCATCAAAAAGGAGAGATGACACTATTATTTCCCTGCTACCCTTATGGATAAGGTCTTACCCAGAGCCACAAAGGCTTCAACCCACGCTACAGCCTGCGGGTCGTTGTGTTCAGCCTTACTCTTGAACTCAGGATAGCTGGACTGCAACATGCCCCAGTAGAGGTTCTGCACCTTCCAGAGGTCGACGGGAAAAGGCAGGCTGCGCGCCAGCGAAGCCGCCGCCTGAAGGCTTTTCAGATTGTCGGCGTCCGCAGGGTTAGCCGCCAGTGCCGCCATCATCTTTTCAAGATTTATTTTAAAATCATAGCCGATGCCTTCAGCATCAAGTTCAACCTGCCACTTTTTAGCAGTGTCCACCAGGTTTTTGACACTTTCCGTATCTATAGTATCGCTGTTGACGGCGCGGTGTAAGTTGATGTTAATAATCAGTTCGGCGGCGGAATAGAACGCCCTGGGGACCGACCCGCCGAGTTCGGATAAGACGCGCATCGGCGGATAGTGGTGCTCATAAAGCTGCCGGTAAGCCTTCTCAATACCAGACATGGTAGACTCCAGAATATAGCCCAGGACTTTACGCTGCTCGTCGTGGAAAAGCGACTTCAAAGAATATGTCGAACTGCCGAAGTGCCTGTCCAGCAGACGGATAACCCCGGTGAAGTCGGTTTTTGAACAGGCCTGAGATATTTCCTGCACCATAGCCTGATACGCTTCTTCTCCCTGTTGGCTGCTAACACCGGCATTAATGACATGGTCGCCAAGATGAAAGACACCGAAGTTGATAACAGCCGACTCCTCCGTTATTTCCGAAGTTACCCTTGTCCTGCCCATCACCAGCCTGGCTTTGTCACAGTCCGTCATCTGGTAGTCCTCATTTTTCACGAAGTAACAAAAAATCCTGTTTTCATTACTGTATTCTTCAAAGAGAGAGCTCACAGCATAGTAGGCGGCGACTCTGGTCAGGTCAATCATAGCCGGTCTAACTAGATGCTCATAAATGCGGCGGCCGTCACCCTGTTCTGGTATATTGCTTTTTGCCTTCTCCAGAATTTTTAAAAATTCCTCTTCAATGCCATCACCGAACAAGTCCTGCGCCAGTTGCACAACCCTTCCGGCGTATTGAATAACCTGCACAGGTTCAGGGCGCGACAGCTCGTCGAAGAACCAGCCGCAGCTGGTATACATGAGCATGGCATGGCGCTGAAGCTCAAGGAGTTTGAGTGCCGTTATTCTCTCTGTCTCGTTCAACTCCCGGGCGGCATATTTACCGAAGAAATTATTCACGTTTTCCCGTGAGCGGTCAAGGATGACATCTATATACCCGTCGCGGGCAACCCACGGGTCTTTCAAAAACTGGCTGGCCTTTTCCTCGTATCGCGGGGCCAAGTTATCACGCAGCCAGTCAAAAGCGTTGCGTAACGGTGTCCGCCACTTCTGGTGCCACTCTGGGTGATTACCGGAGCCGGTGGTATCACCGCAGTCGCTCCACCAGCGGTCGATGCCGTGTACACAGCTCCAGGAAGTCTTTTCGATTATCTCCGCTTCTTGAGTGGGCGGATATTTTTCCAGGAATTCCCCGTAGTTGGTGATTTTCGCCAGGCTATCTTTCTCGATGCGCTGGAGAGCGAAGGCCAGGGCCATATCCGCAAAACGGTGATGATGTCCGTACGTTTCACCATCGGTAGCGATGTGCACGAGTTGGGGCCAGTTCCTCTTCTCCGAGAAAGCATCGGAAAGCCTTTTGGCGAAAGCATCCCCGCTTTTAAGGACATCTTCAAAGGCGACGGCATTTGAAATGGGGCCATCGTAAAAGAAGATATTTATCTGCCTCCCGGAGGGGAGGTTGACAACATAAGCCCGGGTGGGGTCGATACTGGCATTAGGGATGTCTTTCCAGTTCCGGGCGCCAATCAGGCGTACCCTTCCCGCCTGGTGCGGGGCGAGGACGGTAAATTTAATCCCCAGTTCGGCCATAATACCCAGAGTCTCAAGGTCTACGGCAGTCTCCGGCAGCCACATCCCCTCCGGTTTACGCCCAAAGCGGTGCTCGAAGTCCCCTATTCCCCATACTATCTGACTGTACCTGTCACGGTGGTTAGCCAAGGGCATTATGATGTGGTTGTATGCCTGCGCCAATGCCGAGCCATGCCCGGAAAAGTACTGCCGGCTCTGCCGGTCGGCCTCGATAATGGACCGGTAGACATCCGGGTTGCTTTTCTCCATCCAGTCGAGGAGAGTGGGGCCGAAGTCGAAGCTCATCCTGGCATAGTTGCTGACAATCTGGTCGATGTATCCGTCTTTATCAAGAATCCTCGAAGAGGTATTAGGCATATAACATTCGGCAGTGACCCTTTCATTCCAGTCGTGGTAAGGGTAAGCCGATTCCTGCCATTCGACGTATTCCAGCCAGGCGTTTTCACGCGGCGGCTGGTAGAAATGCCCGTGGATACAGATATAGCGTTCCATCTACCTCTCCTTACCTGTCTCCTGTTTCCTGAGCCTGTCTATTTCCTGCAGAGTATCACTGACTTCCTTAATGTGGAAAAACTCCTCAAGTCCATAGCGCGCTTTTCTCCGCCAGCTGGGGAATTCGTCTCCGATACCGGGTACGTTTTGCGAACGGGTTTCCAGCCAGAGGTCCTCCAGATTAACCAGGACGATACGCGCCCGACTGGCACTCAAATATGCCAGGCAGGCTTTTAAAACAGCCCGGGTGCCGGAATCGATTCTCTGAAGGAAGTTCTTGTTACGCAGGTAGGCCATCAGGGCGTCTTTGATAGCCCGGCGGGTCATTCTTTCCTTCCGGGCACCTTTTTCGTCCACCAGACCCAGACCCATTCTCTCTTCGATGTCAGCGCCCTGCCAGAAGGAAGCAAAGGGCGTCATATCGTGAGTATTCAGGCTGACCACGGCATTGCGGGGGATATGCCCCAGGGTCTCCGAAGCTTTATCGGCCAGTTCATAATATAAAACATACATCCGGTGCAGTCCGTGCCTGGCCATGGTCGGCCGGACATAGGAAGGTACAATACCCAGGTCCTCGCCGACGATGATGCTCCGGTGACGGTGCGACTCAACTGCCAGAATAGCATAAAGCTCATCGGTGTGGTAGCGTACATAGATGCCGTCGCCACCATCAAATCCCTGCGGAATCCAGAAGAGCCGGTGCAGTCCCATGACATGGTCGATACGGAGAACATCAGCGTACCTGAGATGATGGTGCAGATAATCGACGACATAACGATAGCCCTGCTCCCTGATTTTTTCCGGGTGGAGAGGCGGAAACCCCCAGTTCTGTCCGTTTGTAAAAACGGCATCCGCCGGTGCTCCTACCATGGCGTTTGTGGCAAAGATGCCACACTGGTGCCAGACGTCATAGCCATCGGCATGGACACCCAGAGGCAGGTCAAAATACATTTTTACGCCCTTCCCACGAGAATTTTCGGAAAGCTGCTGCACCTGCTGATGGGCCAGCCACTGGGCGTACATATGATAGTTCCTGGTCGCCTCGTCATAGTCACCTTCTTTTAAAGAGCCGTCGCGGAGTCGCTGCGGCCAGGCAGGCCACGGAACGTGCCGCTTCTCCATGACCGCCCGGAAACTGGCGTACTTCTCAATCAGGGGATTTGCCTGAGTAAAGCGTCTGAATTCTTCAAGACGAACTGTATTCGAGCTTAACAGGCACCGGCAGAGGTCTTCCATGACCTGCCGTTTCAGAGACATCAGCGTACGATAGTCCACCATGGGTTTTCCCCGCAGTTTTTTGATTGCCATCCTGAAAGAATCAGACTGCACCAGTGCCTGTGCCGACCTGCAAACATAAAATTCCGGGACCTTTGTTATGTCAACATAAAACTCGTTCCAGAGCAGCCGGCTCACCGGCGCGTAGGGACTGGGGTCAAACGGTTCATCGAGAAAAACCGGCAGCAAAGGGAGAGTTGCTACAATATTACCACCTGCTCCCGCCACCCGTTCGGCCAGAGCCCCGAGAGTGGCATAATTACCGCTGCTCCAGCTATCCCGACTCTGTAAGGCATAGAGAGGTAAAAAGGTGCCCCACATGCGTCTTTCCCCGTCTCCGGAAGGTGAATATGTTTTTTGAGGCGCCGATATAATTAAGGTCTCACAGGAATTGCCCTTTACTTCTATAACCAGTTTATGATAGCCCCAAGGCAAGCTTTCCGGCATAGTAATTTTCTTTATTATGTAATGTTTATCCTCAACATCCACGCTCTCCAGAAATGGAAGTGCATTGGCAGGCCACTTCCAAGTAGAAAGCTCCCCGGACTCCAGCTCAAGTCGGCACGTAATTGAAGCATCGGCAAGCTCCGATGGACAACACACCTTGATTATCGGTCTTTCGCCATTCCAGGCTACGGTAACCGGCTCCATCATACGCCGCCGGAGCGATTGCCTTCGTTCACGCAAGGCTGATGGAATATCGTTCATCGAGGCAACCGGTGCTCCTAAAGCTTTGAGAACCCCCAGCAGAGCCTCTGCAGAGACCTGCTTTCGGTGATGATTTACATCGTAATAAGCCGTCTGCACATTATAAAGTTGTGCCAGCCGATACAGTTCGCCAAATGATCTACTGGTATTCATGTTTATTGTTAATACGCGGTTAAGCTATTTTATCATATATAGCATGAAAAAACTGGAGCCAATTAACTGTCCCCTTTAAGGCTATCCGAAAATTGTCATTCTCGACCTGCTCGGGAATCCAGGTGTTTAATAGTTGGTTGGAATACTGTCCCGATAGTATCGGGACGCTTTATCGGGAATGACAGAATGAATTTGTAAGCGGGTTTTTCGGATAGCCAGGAAGAAAAAAGAAGAGTCCCGATAAGTCGGGACTCTTGAACTCAAGACACATCCTTCTAACTGTGACAAACCTGCCTTACGGCAGCACTGATTCTCTCCCGGCTGGGTATTACATATCGCTCCATGGGCGGACTATACGGTATCGGCACATCAAGACCGCAGACACGCTTGGGAGGCGCCTTCAGACGGCGGAAGATATTATCATCCTCAACAATCAAAGAGATGATTTCTGAGGCAGCGCTGCAGGTCTGACAGGCCTCGTCAACGACTACCAGCCTGCCTGTCTTAGATACAGAATTTCCGATTGTTTCCCTGTCCAGCGGGACGAGAGTCCGCGGGTCAATGACCTCTACCGATATCCCCTGCTTTGCCACCTCCTCCGCCACCGCCAGAGCTTCATGCACCATGCGCGACAGGGCGACTACCGTTACATCGGTGCCTTCTTTCTTTATATCCGCCCTGCCAAAGGGAACGGTATATTCCTCCTCCGGCACTTCGCCAATCAATGGCGCCAGCGTGGAATGTTCGAACGATATCACGGGGTTATTATCCCTGATGGCGGACTTCAACAGTCCCTTGATGTCATAAGCGGTGGCGGGGAGGATAATTTTAAGTCCCGGTATGTTCATATACATGGAATAAGGGCTTATGGAATGCTGTGCCGCCATAGACATGCCCGCCCCTATGGACATCCGTATCAATATAGGAAACTTTGCCTGGCCGCCGAACATATAGGTAATCTTGGCCGCCTGATTCACCATCTGGTCCATAGCCACAAAACCGAAAGTAGCCATACGGATATCCGCAATCGCCCTGTATCCAGAGCCGGCCAGTCCTATCGCCGCCCCGACCATGACTGATTCGGAGATGGGAGTCACCCTGACTCTTTCTTCGCCGAATTCCTCCCTTAACTCGATGGGAATATCGGTGGACATATGGACAATCCGGTCGTCCCTCCGGAATTCCTCCTGAAGTGCTTCCAGGGCTGCCTGAGCGTAAGCTATTTTTCTCATTAGGTTATTCCTCTTTGATAATTTTAATAAGTTATTATGCGGAATAGATATCTGCCAGGGCATCCTCGGGGGCGGGCAAAGGACTCTCTACAGCGTAGGTGACGGCCTCTTCAATCATGGCCATTACCTGGGTGTCTATCTTTTTAATGCCCTGCCCGGTTAATATGCCAGCCTTGAGTAACCTTTGTTCCAGACGGACGATGGGGCACTTCTTCTTCCAGGCTTCAATCTCTTCCACGGGGCGGAGGTCAGGAATGGTATCGGCTTCAAAGTGCGCATGCCAGCGATAGGTTTTAAACTCCACAAAGTATGGCCCTTTACCCGCCCGTACTTCCGTTACCACCTCTTTAGCCGTTTCATAAACAGCCTCTATGTCATTCCCATCAACAGATTTAACCGGCATGTCATAGGCAGCCGCCCTCCTGGGGATATCGCCGCCGGCGATAGCATAAGTCGCCGCTGTGTTAACACCATACATATTGTTCTCGCAGGCGAAGATAATGGGCAGCTTCCAGATTGAAGCCAGATTCAAAGACTCCTGGAACTCACCCTCCTGGCAGGCACCATCGCCGAAGAACACTACGGTGATACGATTCTTTCCTTCAAGATGAGCGGCCAAGGCCGCCCCGGTAGCGATAGGCAGTCCCGCAGCAACAATCCCGTTGGCTCCCAGAATACCTATACCGAAGTCGGCGATATGCATCGAACCGCCCTTGCCTTTACAGTAGCCGGTCTTCTTCCCGTAGATTTCAGCCATCATCCGCCGGACGTCAGCGCCCTTGGCAATGAGGTGGCCGTGACCCCGGTGGTTGCTGACGATGCGGTCGTCCTTCCTCAGGTTAGCGCAGACACCTACCGCCACCGCTTCCTGGCCGATATAGGAATGGACAAGACCCGGCACCGAGCCCTTTTTGTACTCCTTTGAAGCCCTTTGCTCAAAGCGCCGGATGGTCAACATGGTGCGATACAGTCGAACAAGCGTATCGTTATCTATAGCCACTATCAGGCTCCTTTCCCGGTTTCTGTGACACTACCACAGCCAGCTTTCCGAATATAATATAGCATAGTTCTGCTTCTTTATCTAAAGATTAGCTGGCCTGTTTGAAAGACAACCATAAGTTGGTGATGATAAACAATTGGAGAACTACTTAAAACTAGGATATAATTATTGTTATGAAACATCCGACTTTGAAATGGGAACTCATCGGCATTGCCGTTATCTTCCTGCTCGGGTCGGCGTTACATTTTACCTTCGAGTGGTCGGGTGAATGGACTCCGGTAGGCGTTATTGCCGCCGTAAACGAAAGTGTCTTCGAGCATCTCAAGCTCACCTTCTGGCCGACGATACTCTATGCGGCTATTGCCTGTAAACTGCTAAGAAAAGGCACAAACAACTTCATCGTCGCCAAGACGGCTGCGGTATATATTATGCCGTTGACCATAATAGTCCTTTTCTATGCCTATACAACGCTTACCGGAATCGAGAATGTGTTTATCGACATCTTCATTTTCTTCGTGGCCGTGGCCTGTGGACAGCTTATCAGCTACAGGATATTGTTAATGGAACCCCTGCCAGAATGGCTGAAATTGTTCTCCCTGGCCTTTCTCGTAATACTCGCTTTGATATACGGGTTGTTTACCTTTTATCCACCGCACGTACCTTTCTTCATGGATTCAGTCACCGGCACGTACGGGATACCTTAATCCTCATACCTTTGGCAAATGAAGGTGACAAAACCAAATTATTTTAAGGAAACAAATCGAAGCTAAACATGCGTGAATCGTTTTTAGAGTTATGTTAAGTTGTCTAATAAAGCGATTTCAAAGAAGCCGGCCGAAGACAATATATTTATGTTTCTGTTTGCTTTGGTTTGATGCTTTAACCTCACCCCTGACCCCTCTCCAGCCTGAAACATATTCAAAATGAGAGTTCATTTTGGCTGAAGAGGGGAATATTGGGAGAGGGGGGCCTTCGCCCCCCTCTTATTATCTCTCCTCCTCTACGATCATCGGGAGGAAGCCATTTACACAAAGAAACAGGTGGTAGAATATGACAAAGTGCCTTCAACCGAAGGATAAGGGGTGAGTATAAAGAGTTATGTTAAATGATTTGTTATGAAATTTAGTAATGGAGGTGGTGAACCTATCCCCATTCGCTACGCTCAGGGCAAGCCCCTGACCCCCTTCCCTTGGGTATTAGTAGAAGGGAAGGGGGATATTTTGAGAGGGGGCTAGCGCCCCCGTTCGGTACGCTCAGGGTAAACCCTCTCGCTACGCACTCCCCTTGTAGAGAATTGGTGTATTTTATAAGAAAGGGCAACGACATCCCAAAGGCTTGAAATAGAGATTGCCACGCCTGCGTGCGCGTAGCCTGCTTACGCTAAAGCTCTCGCCTGCCAGAGAACTTGTTCGGCGAGCAGGTCAGCGAAGGCAAGCCGCTTCGGCGAAGGCAGGCACTTCGGCGTGCAGGCACGTCCTTCCGCAACGGGACTCGCTTCACTCACAATGACAGAGTGGATACTATACTATTTACGGGGGCTATGCCTTAGTGTCTAATTATCGCAAGTCGGAT
>JBGPRB010000038.1:0-15577 GCA_041489355.1 Dehalococcoidia bacterium | reverse complement strand
CTCCTTCCAGATTTTCCCGCCTTCAGGTAGTACAAAAAGGTCTTCGCCGGCCAGCTTGGCCCGCAGGGTGTCTTTTAACGCGGCGACGGGGACGCGTATCTGGTTCATACTATCGCGCTCGCGGATGGTAGCCATATTATCGTCCAGCGACTGGAAGTCGATGGTGACGCAGTACGGGGTGCCCAGTTCGTCCTGGCGGCGGTAGCGGCGGCCGATGCTCTGGGTGTCGTCATACTGGGTCGTGAAACAGGGGCGGAGGGCGGCATGGACATCCCTGGCAAAGGCGGCCAGGTTTTCCTTCCGACTCAACGGCAGCACGGCGACCTTGATGGGGGCCAGGTCCGGGTGGAAATGAAAAAGCACCCGTATCTCGTCCTTATCCGGTTCCTCATCATACGCATCGCAGAGGAAGGCGAGGATGGCGCGGTCGACCCCTACCGAAGGCTCGATAATATAGGGGATATAATGCTCCTTCGTCTCATCGTCAAAGTATTCGAGAGACTTACCGCTGGCGGCGCTGTGCTGCTTAAGGTCGAAATCGGTCCGGTTAGCAATCCCCTCTAGCTCCGCCCAGCCGTGGGGGAAAAGATAGGTGACATCGGTACAGCTGTGGGCGTAATGCGCCAGCTTCTCTTTAGGGTGCGGGTAGAGCCTGAGATGCTCTTTCTTGAGACCGAGTTTTGCATACCAGTTAAGACGCTCTTCTACCCAGTAGTCGAACCACTTTTCATCTGTCCCCGGCTTGACGAAATACTCGAATTCCATTATCTCGAATTCCCGGCTGCGGAAAATGAAGTTGCCGGTGGTAATCTCGTTGCGAAAAGCCTTGCCCATCTGAGCGATTCCAAAAGGAAGGCGCTTACGGCTGGTGTTGACGACATTCTGAAAATTAACGAACATGCCCTGGGCGGTCTCCGGGCGCAGGTAGACAATGCTGGTATCCTCTTCCACCGGCCCGATAAAGGTCTTGAACATGGTGTTGAACATGCGTTCTTCGGTAAGCGTACCGCCGCAGGCAGGGCATTTGTTTTCCACCAGCTCATCGGCCTTCCATCTCAGGTGACAATTCTTGCACTCTACTAACGGGTCGGAGAAGCTCTTGATGTGCCCGCTGGCTTCCCAGACTTTAGAGTTCATCAGTATGCTGGTATCCATGCCGATGATGTCATCTCGCTTCTGAACCGTGGCACGCCACCAGGCTTCCTTCACATTCCGTTTCAGCTCCACGCCCACGGGGCCGTAGTCCCAGCAGCCGGAAAGGCCTCCGTAAATATCGCTGCTGGGGAAGATGAAGCCGCGCCGCTGGCAGAGAGAGACGAGCTTTTCCATGCTGACTTTGCTTGCGTTTTCTGGCATCGGTATCACTCCTGGGGGCTTTTACTCTGCTGGCGGCGGAACTGCCGGATAGTGCGAATAAAGAAGACGCCCAGAATAGCGCCGCCCAATATCATGACGATAAGCGTAATTACCCATAGCGGTATCAGCCTTATTTGATAAGCATTGTAAAGGAAAAAATCGAGCATTGCAAAGAGGAAGATAATCTGTGGCAGCGCCACCATGTTGCCCATGACCGGCAGGAGTTTGTTCATCGGCGTGTCTTCCGCCGGCCAGTAACGTGAGCCCAGCAGGACTAACCTTACGACGATAAAAGAGAGCAGGGTGAAGAAAAACTGTGGGATAACCAGCCAGGCAATGAAAGCACCGCGGCCCAGCCATTTATCCGGTGAGTTACCCTGGAAATGATAGGCTATATCAGAAGGCAGCAGGCGGTAGAAAAAGGCGGTCATAATCAAAGATAGAAGGAAAAAAACCACCGGCAGGACAATATACATCCAGCGGAAGACGATTTTATTCGCCGGGTTCGTGTTATTTACCGATACTCTGGGAATGATAGCGACCCCCTGCCTCAAAGCTATTTCCAGTAAAGATTAACAGCTTTAAGGCTAAGGTGTCAAAGAGTGATTATCACTTACCGAAAAATCCCTTGTCTAAATCGCCGCTATTGGAATAGCCGCGGCTCTCCCAGTAGCCCTGATAGCTGACGTTATCGGAAAGTTCAATCTGGGTTATCCACTTTATCCACTTGTAGCCCCATTTGCTCTCGGCGACCAGCTGGAAGGGGAACCCTCTTTCCGGCGGTATAGTTACATCGTTCATCTTGTAAGCCATGAGAATGTTGTTGCTTGTGATATAGTCGAGGGGGAAAGAGGTCGTGTAACCGTCATAGGAGTGAAAGATGACTGTATTGGCCTCGGGTAAAGGCTCAGCCTTGGCCAGTATGTCTTTTACCTGAGCACCTTCCCAGAGGATATCCACCACCCACCCCTCGACGCAGTTCAGCGTGACGACCTTTTCATACTTATTATTATCGTTGATGACCTGGTCATAAGTATAGCTAGTTGGACTATTAACCAGTCCGGTAATCTGTAGCTGATAATTCGCTATGTCAACGTGCTGCGGGCCTGAGATGGAATTTTCTCTGAAATCATTGATTGAAGAGAGGTTTACGCCCTGATATTCTTTCACTTCCGTGCTTCCCAATTGCGTGACCTTTTCCGGTCCTGGACCACATGCAAGCAGTCCGATGACAAGTGTCGCAATAATAACGAAGGCAAAGGCAGAGTCGATGATTATACTTTTCTTCATGTAAGCAACCCCCATCCGTAAAAATAGATATCGTACGATACTCTATTTTAATTTTAGGGTGGTTGGCGGGGGTTGTAAGTGACTTTTATCGCAATCTAGAAGCCGAACGGTGGCCAAGGAACCCTCGTGATTGAAAGAAATTGCCAAAGACTTACACCGAACGAAGCAAGACAAGCAACAACAATCAATAAGTCGCGCTGTTGGCGAGGTCTAATGAAGGCTAAGAAAACTGTTAATATTGAAAAAACGCCGAAGAACAGTGCCATAATCCCGAAGACCCACTGATTTTGTTGCTGCTCCCGGATTTGTTCAGTTGGTGTCTTGATCTTTACACCAATTTCAACGAGCTTAATACCGTGAAGCCCCTCGATGGTTCCTTTCACACCAATCTTAATCTTTTGCGACCCTGCATAAATCAATTGGACGCTGCCGCCATCGTTCTTTTCAAGAATCTGCCACGATATGGGTACCTTTCCCTCTTCGAGTGATTGCGGCGTATCATGTAATGTAAATCCCGTGACATCTCGGGAACGAACTCTAACCGACGCTTCCAAAATCTGCACAGTAGGCTCAGTAAATATGACAATATCCTCAAGAATATTATCCTGCCGAATACTTTGTTTTCCTGCGTTCCAAATGGCTACTTGCACCGCGGTAATGTCTACGCCACTTATTTGCTTACCTTTGTGAAGAATTTCTAGCTCACTCGCTTCCCCAGCAGAGACTACAGCGGTACTAATGGGACTGATTGTATATACTAATTCGCGTTCCTTTTGCACACCCATGTAAAACACTACCGCAATAACGATACCTACCAAGCCAATTAATACCCCTGCTACACCAAACCAAGGACTTGCCCACACTGATTTGAGTTTTTTTTCAGGTTCCCTTTCATTTTGTGAATTTTTGGCCTTAACCATGATAAAAACCGCCTTAACATAAGGGATTCAAATTATATTGATTATAATATATTTAACCTATTTAATCTATTAAACGCTTCTTTCTTCTCGGCAAATCCCAGTTTAGTCTTGTTTATGGCTTTAGAAAGCAACTCAATACTCTGGTCATAGGTCTTTCTATCCACCGGGTAGGGGATGCCGTCCTTGCCGCCGTGGGCGAAGCTGTAGCGGGCGGGGTCGCGGTAGCTGGGGGCTACGCCGTGGATAAGCTCGGAAATAAGGCTGAGTGCCCTGATGGTCTTGGCGCCGACGCCGGACAGTCCCAGGAGCTGCTCGAAGTCCTTTGGCTGGCGTTCGTAGGCGCTCAGGATAATCTTGCTCAGGCTATCGGGGTGCAGGTCGGTGGTGAGTATCTGGTGTCGGGCGGGCAGACTCAGTGTTTTCAGCCTTTTCAATTCGGCCAGCACTTTTTCCGGCGGTTCTTCGGTGGCAATCGAGGTGATGGTCGTCCTTGCCGGAGAGCTTTCGCTGGCGACAAGGTTCAATGCCTCTCCCCTGGTCTCCGAAAGGATAGCGGCATGAGGCTCATTGACGAAGTCGGTGACGGTTTCGCCCAGCCAGTGGTAGCGGCGGGCATAGCGATTGGTCTCGTTCATGCCCTGCTGGACGACAGTCCACGAGCCTCTGGAAGTGAAGAGAAAGGTGTGGTGATAGAGTTGATAGCCGTCCTGGACGGCAGCGCTGTCTACCTTGGCGGACATGCGGCTGGCATATACCAGCGGCGCCGGGTCCAGCGATATTTTTTCTCCCCAGGTTTCTATTTCCGAAGGCGTCTTGCGCGATGTTTTGCCCTTGCCCCCGGCGACGAAGAGGCCAAGGTCTCGTTCGATTCCCTTTATCCCTTCTTTTAGAGCGCCGCAGAGGGTGGTGGTGACGCCGCTTGAATGCCAGTCAAAACCGAGGACGCAGCCGAACGCCTGGAACCAGTAGGGATGGGAAAGGCGGCGGAGCATCTCTTCCGGGCCGAAATCGGAGACGATAGCAATAGTGATTTCCCTGGCGAGGGGCACCATGCGGTCGAACAGCCACCTGGGTGCCTTGCCGTAGTGCAGGGGCAGGTTGGCGATGCCGGTTCTTCTGGAAAAGGTCATAAAGTCGGCGCCTCCTCCGACTTAAGAAGCGCAGGTGCTGCAATTGCCGGAGCTGCAACTGGAACAGGAGCTGCCGGTTCCGGGTACGGTCCTGGGCACGCCGCCGAGGCTGGCGCTGAAGCAGGCGAAAGTGGATATCTTGCGTCGGGCAGGTTTGTGGCATTTGGGACAATCAGCCACCAGACCGGACTGACTTAAAGGACGTAGTTGTTCAAATTTAGAGTCGCATTCAGAGCAGATATATTCATATATTGGCATTACCCTTCTCCTACTTATAGTTTAACTCGTTTCAGTTATGAGGTCAAGATGGATTTTTACAGATTATTGCCAGCGGTAAGAACAGGGTGTAGGATATAGAATAAATATCGAGTTCGGGAGAAGCATTGATTTATACGGTTGACATAAAGACAAATTCGAGAGTAGAGTTTCAGGAAATAACCAGCAAAGTCAGGGATATCTTGGGGAGGAGCGGGATTAAAAGCGGCGTTTGCCATGTTTTCGTGCCGCATACCACGGCCGGGATTATGGTGAACGAACATGCCGACCCCAGCGTGGTCGAGGATATCGCGGCGCAGCTTGAGGAGATGGTGCCGCAGCATAAGAATTATCGACACCTGGAAGGGAACTCTCCGGCACATATCAAGGCCAGCCTCGTCGGTAATTCCCAGGCTTTATTCATCGAGGAGGGGAGACTG
Source organism: Dehalococcoidia bacterium (assembly GCA_041489355.1). GTDB lineage: Bacteria > Chloroflexota > Dehalococcoidia > Dehalococcoidales > RBG-16-60-22 > JBGPRB01. The sequence continues at coordinate 10,186 of JBGPRB010000038.1, read as the reverse complement.
GTGCTGGGGACATGGCAGGGCATCTTCTTCTGCGAGTTCGACGGACCGAGGAACAGGCACATACTGGTCAAGATAGTGGCGGATGGGACTTAGCATCGGCAGGCGCGGTTCAACAGAAAGTTAGCCGATAGGCCAGCACATCAAGCAGGCTACACAGGAACGCAACCAGGTCCTTTATCAGTTTCACCGTCCCGTACTCCCTTCCCGGAACGAAGCCGGGAGCGTCTGATTTACCTCAAAGTCTTGCCCAGGCGGTGATATCAGGTATATACCGCAATAACGGCAGCGGCAATACTGCCCGTTGACTTGGTACAGTCCCTTATGACCGCATTGAGGGCAGGGGCTGAATTTCACAATTCGGCTTGGCCTGATAGTGTTGACAGTATGAATGTTTACCATCGCAGCTTAATATTTTTTTCAGTTTAATCATTGTAGCTTACACGGCTGTCACAAACAATAGTACGAACGTCACAAGTACCTCACAATTGACAAACACCACAAAGGGAAAATGAGAGTCTGAGTAGAATCCTAAGCGCGATCGGTTTTGCTTTTTATCAGGAGGAGCAGCGGCACTCCTGCAGCCGTCAGGCATGCCCAGAAGATAAACGGCAGGCCTTGGTTGATAGAGGCCAGGCTGTTACCTAGGGGAGGAGAAAGAAAAGCGCCCACCATGGAAACAGTACTGGCTAAACCGATGGCGGTGCCGCCGTAAGTGCTGCCAACGCCTTTTGTTTCTAATAACATGACGTTAATAAGTGAGCCTAGGCCACTCCGCCCCAATCCGCCGAAGATGATTATCAGCCATATTCCAAAACCGTTTAAAAATGGTAACACTGCCAGGGTGACAGCCAGCGCGCATATGGAAAAAAGACTCATACCTTTTATCGCCTTGAATTTTTCTGCTAGGAGTACCATGGGAATGGCGCCGATGGCAAACATACCGTTAACTAAGGTGATAGCGCTATCGGCACTGGCCGGCGTCCAGCCTATATTACGCAGGTAAAGAGGCAGGTACCCGATAAAACCCATGCTGGCGCCCCAGTTGGTCAGGGTAACCAGACCGATAATCCAGACTTCTTTGATGCGAACTACGTGTGATATCGCCTGCCGAAAGGGGACTTGACTTACAATCGTATCCGGTTGCTCAATCTTGCCGGGTTCTTTACCGGTGGTCAGCCAGAGAAATCCCAGCACCACCGCCGGAGCGCCGTAGAGGAACAGGACGGGTCGCCAGCTGCCGAAGAGAGGTGAAAATACCGTGGCGCTGAACATGGTGGCCGCCATGGCGCCGATAGACCAGGCTACGTTGAGAAGGGCGTTGGCTAGTCCCAGCCGCTGCCCGCTGAACCACTCGGCGGTCACCTTGGGCACGATGCTCGGCGTGGCCGCCGCCGCGAGCCCGAATAAAAACATGGTAGCTGCCATGGTGATGAAATTAACCGAGAGTCCCCTGAGAGCGCCGAATATCCCGGCCAGGATACAGACTACCGTCAGGGTGCGTTTGACGCCGAAGCGGTCAGCCAGCAGACCACTCGGCAGGCCGATAAAGACACCGGCCAGGGGGTCCATCCCCCATATCGTACCTATGGCTACAACGCTCAGGCCCAGGTCATCCGATATCTGCTTGAAAAGTACCGGCATGCACAGCCTGGCGGCACCGGCGATAACGGCATAGGTCAGCATGGTGAGCGCCAGTATATACCACCTGAAGTTTGCGTTGCGTTTTTCTATCATCTTTAGAAAATTTATATTAAAGAAGTATTATCGACGGTCAACACGGCCTGAAACGGCTATTATCGTCATCAGTCACTCAAAGAGGGATTTATGTCGGTCATTTTGTTGCGGTGCTTATCGGTATTATATTAATCCTATCATTTTTTATATGTAGGTGACAAACGAGATGGTCTTAGCTACACCTAGTCAGTCTATGCTATAATGGGGTTCATATGACGGTGGCAGTAACGGGCGCTACCGGGCACATCGGCGCCAACCTGGTACGTGCCCTTATTAATGAAGGTCGGTCCGCACGCTGTCTGGTCCATGTTAATTGCCAGGCGGTTGATGGACTGGATATCGAGAGATTCCAGGGTGATGTCCGCGACCTCGAATCGCTGTGCCGGGCCTTCCAGGGCGCCGATGTCGTCTATCACCTGGCTGCCTCTATCTCTCTATCGATGGCCGACTGGCCGATGCTGGAGGCGATAAATGTCACCGGCACGAGGAACGTGGTAGAAGCCTGCCTTCGTACCGGCGTGCGCCGCCTTGTTCATTTCAGTTCCATCCACGCGCTGGTACAGGAGCCTCTGACGATTCCTGTTGACGAGTCGCGTCCTCTGGTTGAGTCCCGGCATTATCCGCCGTATGACCGCTCCAAGGCCGCCGCCGAGAGAGAAGTCCGGCGGGGCATGGAGAAGGGACTTAATGCCGTTATCATCTATCCTACGGCGATTATCGGGCCTTACGATTACCAGCTGTCATATTTCGGCGAGGCCCTGCTGGCCATGGCGCAACGGAGATTACCGGCGCTCGTCACCGGCGGGTTCGACTGGGTGGATGTACGCGACGTAGTGGCGGGAGCTCTGCTAGCCGAAGAAAAGGCGCCCGCCGGCGCAAGTTACCTGCTCTCAGGGCACTGGGTATCCATGTGTGATATCGCAGCCATGGTAAAAGAAATCACCGGCATAGCGACCAGCAGGATGGTCTGTCCTCTGTGGCTGGCGCGCATCGGTGCCCCGTTTATTAAAGTTATCAGTCAGCTGAACGGAAAACGTCCGCTTTATACCAGCGTCTCCCTGAGGGCGCTGAAGAGCAACCGGCACATCAGCCACGAGCGAGCTACGCGTGAGCTCGGCTATGAACCGCGACCTTTCCGCGAAACGCTGGTCGATACCCTGCGGTGGTTTGAGGAGAACGGGCAGCTTACCTGGCCGCAAAAAGCAAAAAGCGGTGAGTCCCTGTGAAAGAGTTGACGGTTTTTAATGGCCTGCTCGTGGGCTGGTTCGTGCTGGCGGTGGTGGTCTTCGTGGCGCTGTTTTTCGTCGCGGCCCCATACGGACGTCATACCCGTAAAGGCTGGGGGTACACCGTCGGCAATAAGCTGGGCTGGGTGCTCATGGAGGCGCCGGCGCCCATTGTCTTTGCCGTTTGCTTCCTGCTGGGCGGCCATAAAAATACGGCAGTTGCTTTTGTTTTACTCGGTTTATGGGAGGCGCATTACCTGCACCGCGCTTTCATCTATCCCTTCAGCCTGCGCGGCACGGCCCGGCGTATGCCGCTTTTAGTCGTGAGCTTCGGGTTTCTTTTCAATGTCATGAACGGCTATCTCAATGGACGCTATATCACCGGGTTTTCCGGCGGTTATGCCAGTAGCTGGCTGAGCGACCCCCGCTTTATCGTCGGGACGGTGCTTTTCATCACGGGTTTTGTCATTAACCGCCAGGCCGACACGGCAATGCGCAGCCTGCGGAAGCCGGGCGAATCGGGCTATAAAATATCATACAGCCGGTTTTATCGCTGGGTGTCCTGTCCTAACTATCTCGGCGAGATAACCATCTGGCTCGGGTGGGCTTTAGCGACCTGGTCTTTACCGGGGCTGGCTTTCGCTCTCTGGACGGTGGCTAACCTGCTGCCGCGCGCCAGGGCCAACCATGCCTGGTACCGCCGGACATTTCCCGATTATCCGCCGGAACGCAAGGCCCTTTTACCGGGGATATGGTAGACTGCCGATCTTTATTAAATAGGGAGGATATTGAAAATGGCCGAAATGAAATACGGGAAATATGTGAAAAAGCTTTCTTTCCGGGATGGTGGGCCGGGATTCTATAGGCAGGTCGCCAGCGTAAGCGGCAAGTCTTTCGGACTGGATTTTAATATCGAATACGGGGCTTACTGGGCGGCCGGCAACATGGGTAAAGAACCCTGCGGGGCGCACGTGCATGATTTCGACCAGGTCATGTTCTGGCTGGGGGCGGATGCTAATGACATGGGCGAGCTGGGCGCCGAAGTCGAGCTGAGCCTGGGGGAGGAGGGTGAAAAGCATATGATTACGACAACATCGGCGGTCTCCGTGCCTAAAGGGCTACCGCATTTTCCGGCTACCATTACCAGGATGGATAAGAGGTTCGTTTACATGGAAGTCTCCTGCTCGTCCGAATACTCGGAGACGAAGCTGCCTTCGAATAAAAAAGCGCTGGAAACCACTCCGATACTGATGTGGGAAGCAAAATACCGCGAAAATATCATCAACCTGGCGTTCTCGCGGAAGGGGGCCTGGAGCTACGGCCCGAGGAATCGGGACGACTCCGGCGGATACCTGGCGTTTGTTCGCGGGAAAGATATCGGATTCGATTTTCTCATCATGTGCGAAAGCCTGAAGAAAGCGCCTTACCGGTTCGGCCCGATACCCGATAAACCGCACGTGCATCCCAAGCTCGAAATCCTGACTTTCATGGGGACCGACCTGAACGATTTGAGCGTGCTGGGAGGAGAGGTCGAGATAACGCTGGGCAAAGAAGCGGAAAGACACGTAATTACAGCACCGACGGCCGTGGTGATACCCGGCGGACTCCCGCACTGCCCGCTAACGGTGACGAGGGTGGACAGGCCCTTTATCCTTACGGACGTTCGCCCGTTCGGCAGCGAAGGGCCATCTCCGAGAAAGCCTTAAACTCTCTCTAAAAGGGTATTGACAAACAGGGATGATGCTACTACAATATTATTAGCAGTCGAAGAGGTAGACTGCTAATTTGAGAGCCATTCGTATTGGCAATCTATAACAGAAAGTGGATAGTTAAAGCTAAACGCTGGCCTGTGGAAAGGAAGGTGAGGTAGATATGGGAAGATTGAATACTGACGGGCGATGCCCGAGATGCGGCGGGAATCTGTATCTCGATAGGGACTATAATGGCTGGTATGAGCAGTGTCTGCAATGCGGTTTCATCAAAGACCTAGCCATTGTCTACGAGCATAAAGTAAAAACGGAAAAGGAAAATAAAAAGCCAGTACAGGTGAAGTCGGGACGGCACCAAAAAGGAAGCCGCTCCTTAAAAAAATAGCTGTTAAAATTATCGCAGCTTCAGGATGGTATGGGCCTAGCTTTTTAGCTAGGCCATCCTGTTTATCAGGATATAGAAATCCAATGCGATAGTATTATTGACGTAATGATATTCTGGAGATATTATTTATAAAGATTAACCCGGAATGGAGCAACTGGATGATGTCTGATTTGAATCAAAGGAATAGTACACTGGCGCAGTGGCTGCTGGAGTCCGAGTACATGGTGGTGTTCACGGGTGCCGGCATCAGCACGGAGTCCGGTCTACGCGATTTCCGCGGGCCGGACGGACTGTGGACGCGCCGGGATAAAGGACTTACCACGCCTCAACAGGACTTTACCGGAGCCGAGCCGAACGTCGGCCACATGGCTATTGCCGAGCTACAGAACCTGGGCAAGCTGGCTTTCCTCATCTCCCAGAACGTGGACAACCTGCACCTGAAATCCGGCATCAAACCGGAGCTGCTGGCGGAACTGCACGGCAATCTCACCAAGGTGCGCTGCGTCAAGTGCGAGTTCAAAATGGATAGAGTCGAGGGGGAGAGACAATGCCCCCTCTGCGGGGGTAAGCTGGTATCCACGGTGGTGAATTTCGGGGACTCGCTGCCCCCCAAAGATTTAGCCGAATCCTATAAGCATTCGCAGAAGTGCGACCTTTTTATCGTCGTTGGTTCCAGCCTGGTGGTTTACCCGGCGGCGGATATGCCCCGGGTGGCATTAGAAGCCGGGGCGAGGCTGGTCATCATCAACCAGGGCGAAACTCCGTTCGATAAGGATGCCCACCTGCGCTTTTCCGAAGCTATCGGCCAGGTGCTGCCGCCGGCGGTGGAGCAGTTGAAAACTCTTTTAAAAGCAGCCTCTTAGGCCTCCTGCCATTCGTACACCGTGCTCGACCAGACGCGATTAACGGCTGTTTCCAGCACCGCCTGGCGCGGCTCCGGTATATCCAGCAGGGGTGGCAGGGTGGGTGTCTCTAATTTGCCTAATAGAGGGCACTGCTTTTGCAGGAGTAGAATGGTTGTCCGGGCGCCGCCGTAGACGATATAGTCCATCGACTTGACATAAGGTTCCAGCTGTTCCCGGGCGTGCTGGCAGACACGGGTGAGAAAATACTCTATCTGCTTGTCGCGATGGCGTTCGAAACGGTGCGCCGACGAACCTCCTTGCCGATGACGTCCGTGGACGAGGCCCGTGCCTACCTTGCTGCTCACCAGCTTTTCACCGCGGCAGACGCCGATGCCGTACGAACCCAGGCGCACCAGCACCAGTCCAACCAGGGATTCATGGCTGAGCAGTGAATAGAGAGGTTTTATATCAAGAGAGCGAGTTATACTTTTTTCTGAAATCGGAAACGGAGGTACGACCAGATAATGATTCTGATTGCTCCAGAAAATGACCGCTCCGGTGCTGGAACGGACGGAAATTTCTATAAGACCGATGGAGATATCAGGCGGGGTGGGTATTTCAGTCAGTAAGTTCTCAATTTCGGCAGTGGGGAGGTGGGGAGGTAAATGAAGCGTTGTCAGTTTTTCATCGGGAGTGACGGCCAGTTTTTCCAGGAAGTCCAGCATTCTGGCCCGGCTGAGAGTCCGCTTTTTTGATGTCAATACCAAAGCCGGCGCTCCTGTACAACTGGATGATAATCAATAGGCATTAGGCCTTTACAGCCTGACAACGGTAACTCCATCACCGCCTTCATCACGCTCTCCGGGACGGAAGGATTTTACCAGGGGGTGCGATTTTAAAAACTCTCGAACAATACTTCTGACCGTTCCGGTGGCGATACCGTGGATGATGCGAGCTTCCATGATATTCGACTGCGCGGCGTCGTTAAGGTAAGCATCCAGCGCCGGCTCAACCTCGTCAGCGCGCTTGCCGCGCAGGTCCAGCTCCAGCGGCACTCTGCGGACGGGTGGGATTCTCATCGGCGCAGCGGTTGTGTCCGTCGCTGCGGTTGTCTTCACGACGCTGTTCAGGCCGAGTCTCATTTTAGTCCTCCCCGCCTGAACCTCGACCTCCTGGGATTCTTCCGATATCGAAAGCACTGTGGCAATAAGGCCGGCCTCTTTTATCTGGACGGTGTCCCCGATTTTTATAATGCTGGTATCTTCTTCGGGTGTTTCGGCGGCCTCGGGCTGCCAGACCTCGCTATCCAGTTGCTCGCGCACTCTGGCCAGAGCATGCTTGGCCTGCTCCATCTTGGCGGCCGATTTTTCTTTACGGAGTTCTGCGGCTGCCTGCCGTATTTCTTTATGCAGCTCCGCCGCCTCACGCACAATTGTGTCGCGTGCTTCCTGTTTCGCTTTTCGTTCCTCGGTCTTGAGTCGCTTAAGCTCATTGCTAAGCTCGGCATTACGCCGGGTAAAATCGTCCCGTTCCTTCGTTAAATCCCGCTGAAAGGATGCTATTTTCTGTTTTTCCGTCATCAGATTGGCGAGCAGGGCTTCCAGTTGCTGGCTGCCTTCCGATAACATGCTTCTGGCGTCGTCAATAATTTCGGAAGGTATGCCCAGACGGGCGGCGGTAGCCATGGCGTTGCTGCCGCCCGGTACGCCTACGGTCAGGTGATAGGTGGGCGTTAGATTTACTGGGTCAAACTCCAGCGAGGCGTTCTCCAGTCCCGTGGTGGCGTGGGCGAAAGCCTTGAGGTCGCTGTAGTGCGTGGTGGCCACCGTGAGTGTTCCCCGACCGAGGAAGTACCGGAGTATCGCCCGCGCCAGGGCTGAGCCTTGGGTGGGGTCGGTGCTCGTTCCCAGCTCGTCGAGGAGCACCAGGCTTTTCCCGGAAGTCCTCTCGATGATGCGGACGATATTCCCTATGTGCCAGCTGAACGTGGAAAGCGTCTGCTCGATGCTCTGCTCATCACCGATATCGGCAAAAACGCCTTCGAAGAGGGGCAGCTGGCTTTCCCCGGCTGCCGGAATTGGCATACCGGCCTGGGCCATAATGCTGAGGAGCCCGATGGTCTTCAATGTCACTGTTTTACCGCCGGTATTCGGGCCGGTAATCACGATGACGGAAAAATCGCGCCCCAGTTCCAGCGAGAACGGCACGGCTTTGTCACCGAGGAGCGGATGCCGGGCATCGACCAGCTTCACGAAGAAGGTCTTTTTACTGCCATCTCCACCTCTTTCGGCAGCAGAATCGATGATGACCGGTTCGACGGCATTGATTCTTCGGGCATACCTGGCCTTGGCCAGCACCAGGTCGATCTCGGCAGTCAGTTCAATGCTCCTGACGATGTCGTCGCTGTGCGCCCCCACCTCGGCGCTGAGCAGGCGCAGGATTCTCTCCACCTCACGCCTTTCCTCGATTACCAGTTCCCGTATGGCGTTGCCCAACCCCACGGTGACCGTCGGTTCCATGAATACGGTAGCGTTGGTGTTGGAAATGTCATGGACGATTCCTTTAATTTCGTGGCGGTTCTCAATCTTGACGAGGATGACATAGCGACCCTCCCGCTCGGTGATAACGTCTTCCTGGAGCAAGCGTTTGCCCCGCGGCGACTTTATTATAGTCTCCAGATGTTCCAGTATCTGCCCCCGGGTCTCCCGCAACTGCTGCCGGACATTAGCCAGGGCGGGCGATGCTGTGTCCAGGACTTCGCCGGCCGGGTCCAGGCAATCGGCGATATCCTTTTCAATCTGTTGAAGCTCGACAATGCCCCCGGCGATATTCCAGAGTAAGGGGAAATCTTCGGAAATACTCTTGAGATAGCGGCGTAGCTCGTGGAGGGCGGCCAGGGTCTGCTGAATTTCCAGGAGGCTCAGGGGTTCCAGGATGCCTTCCAGCGCCGCCAGCCTGACCTTCTCGCGGATGTCCCTGACGCTCCCGATGGAGAAACCCCTGTCCAGCGCCAGCAACTGGCGGGCTTCGGCGGTCTGTCGGAGCAACAGAGAAATCTGCTCGTAATCATGCAACGGCTTCAGAGATAATGCCAGCTCGCGGCTGGCGGAAAACGAGGTATGTTCAGCCAGTATTTCCCGTATGCGGGGAAACTCCAGCATTTCCAGGCTTTTATCATCCATAATATATCATCCAGTTTTGAGTGCTGGTATATTATAGCATGATAGAAGTAAATTGGGGCATTATAACTGCTAAAATGTTAAGGGGGGAGCTGAATAGCTCCTCCCTTTGCTTTCACGCGTTGTCCCGTGGGCTTTTATTTAACCGTCACGTTTATCGTCAGTGTCCAGACATCTTTTTCCCCGCCTTCCCATGGTCGGCTGTAGCTCATCTTGATGGTAGCCGTGCCTGCTTCCAGAGAATCGAAAACCCAGACATCTTTCCCCGGAGCACCAACGACGGCTTCCTTGCCGCTGGACTGTGGCTCAACGAAATTGTGCGATTGCTGCTCTATGACCTTCGGAGCACTTATCTCAGCCTCCCCCCACTGGAAACCGGTGGTCGGGTTGGAACCCAGGCTGACAATCAGGGAGCCGGGGCGGATAAGCTCAACATCTCGGGAAATATGGTTTTGTGCCGTAAAATCGTCAATGGATATCTCTATTGTCTTGGCTTCCTGTCCGCCTTTCAGGGCGGGCATTCCCGATGGCGTCGGGGGTTCCTCCGATTTGCAGCTCAGGACGAGCAGGGGCACCATCAGGATGGAGACCAGACAGAAGATGATTAACTTTTTCATGTTTCCTCCGTGTCAATAAATTTTGTCTTTCCTTTTATTATAACGGACTATCAGTCTTAAGGTTAGGGACATCGATATCAAATATTATTTAAAAGTGTTATAATTTTATTAATAGAAAGTGATTTAACTGAACTGAATTCTTCAGATATTCGTGTGACGCAAGAAACTCAAGCACAACCAATCGGATTACGCTCATTACCCAGAAAACAGGTCATCATTACCTTTGCCGGCGTGATGCTGGCCATGTTTTTGGGTTCACTCGACCAGACAGTCGTCGGCACAGCTATGCCTCGCATCGTCAGCGAGCTTGGCGGTTTCAGCCAGTATACCTGGGTCACCACGGCCTATATCATTACCTCGGCGGTCACGGTACCGATTACCGGTAAGCTGACCGATATCTACGGGCGGAAATTCTTCTATATCGGAGGTCTGGTCAGCTTTATTCTGGCCTCTGTCCTGTGCGGCCTCAGCCAGACCATGAACCAGATTAT
>JBGPRB010000037.1:0-15588 GCA_041489355.1 Dehalococcoidia bacterium | reverse complement strand
TCTCTTACCCCTTCCCCTTACCAAGGGGAAATATATAGGAATAGGCAACCATCGGCAACCCGGGAAAACGCCCAGATTTTGACTACAGAGCGTCTCTCGTTGTAAGGTAGGGGCTCTCCTAAGTATTCAGTGGAAGAGTCTCTCTTTTTTCGTGTATGGGGCTGAACAAATCAAGCATTTGTTCAATGCCCTGCCCCTCCAGGCTAAAAGCGATTATTATAGAGCATTTACCATGCTTTAATTGCAGTCCAGTATAACCTTGACTAATATAATTGTCTAAGGAAGTCTATAAAGGAGAATCACCTTTATCTACCAATATATGCTGGAAGCCGTGAGGAAGGGAAACCGATAGTTCTGCCTGTTATACGGTGGGGTAGTTTATGAGAGAATTGCTAATGATTGACACACCAGATTGTAGAGGTGGGAAAATCGGCAATAATAGCCAGTACGCCGTATTTCCGGTTCGCTTCCGCAAGCTCGCTATTTGATAGCAGATAAGGTCGATGATAGAATTCTTTAAAACAAATTATGTATGATTGCTCCTCGTTTCTTAGCTTCACAAGAAATTTATCTATTGCTATTTCATCTCCAGAGCGAGGGAGAAAACTAACCGGCCTCTTTATCAGAAACCCGACCCCCTCAGCGACATCGCTGTAAACCATGGCATTTGTCGGCACATTGTTAGCAGCCCAACCAATCCCCTGTTCATTTCTCCAGGAGGGATTGTTGTAACCCTGTCCGTGTTTAGCAAACTGATAATAAGATAGAGCCCCGCCCGCCTGAAGCACGAGGAACAATAAACAAAAAATAATTATTACCCGGAACAAGGTAGGTTTTATTGCTGGATTTTTTATTTCCCTGTAGGCAAAAAAAACAAAAGAAATCGAAGCCAATATTAAGAACGGATAGGCCGGGACGAGGATGCGAGTGTCAATCGGGTCATGACTCCACAGTAACATCGATATGATGATGGTAACAATATAACCGGCGGCGTACAAGATTTCGATATAATTCTTTCGCAGATATTCCAGCACTACCTTTCTACCTGGTGAAGAAATTTTTACCAGGACGGCTAGCAGTATAAAGCAGGCGACTATAATTACCAGACCTGTGTAAGCATAAAAATCCGAGTACAACTCCTGCGGTAACAGACGGAAGAAAAAATCTCTGAAGATAGTTAAGATAGTAGCATTGATATCGGCGAGCAGTCCCATGATGCTTTGGCCCCTATCTCCTGTAAGAGTGCCAGTAAGGGTGAAGCTCCTATATAGCCAGAGGACTATGGGAATAATGGATATCGCGCCGAAAAGTACCGTCTGATAAACCGTGTTCTTTAATCGGGATTTGTTCTTAAAGATGATAGCGATCAAACCAGCCGGCAACAGCGCGAATCCCGGCCATCTGGTAAGGATAGCGAGAGCCGTAAACAACCCAGCTACGCATAGATTCTTTATCCCCGGTTCGTTGCTTATGACGAACTTCGCAAGAAAGAGAATAGCCAGAACGCAGAAAAGTACGTAAGGCATTTCCGCCAGGGCATAAGAGGTAATGTACAATAGCGGGGCGAATACTAAAAAGATAAGGCAGGTGAAATAGCCGGTAAAAACATTGCCGAGGATTTTGCCAAGGAAGAAGGCGGGAAACATGAGTAAAGCAAAACATAAAATAGGGACCAATCTAGCCGCTTGTTCGGTATCAATACCAAGGTGCATAAAAGCTACGATTGAAAGAGGATATAAAGGAGGCCAGTCAGTGTAGGGCTTGCCTTCAATTTGATAAAACCCCTGACCGCTAAATATATTTTCTCCGGTTTTAATATAATAGGCCGAGTCTGGGCTGATACCAGAGCCCGATTGCGTAATGAGTAAACCGAACATAAAAGCAATAACAAAACAGGCAAAGCAGAAAATCAGGTAAAAGTATCTGGACTGGAACCTTCCGTCCAAGCCTGAAATGGAATCGAAAAGTCTATCTAACCTTGATGGAAAAATAAGACTTAAGGCCCCGAAAGCGATAGCGAGTATTCCAATACAAACGGCAAAGAGCCTGAACCCCCGGGTTGCTTCAATTAATTTATCAGGCAGGATACCTGCAGAGCTAAAACAGGACAATACAAGGAATATCCCGGCTGCCAGACTTAATAGTCCAAGAATCTTTATAAATTTAAATTCCAACTTGAGACGCACCCACAAAAATTAAACGGCACCCTTATGATTGGGGAGGTAATAAATTCTCCGCTAATTATAGACCTCCGCGATGGAATAGGGAAGCCTGGCTATTATATCTTCAAAATGGGTGATAGCATGCTCCGGAGCCGGCAGAAATTGACAATTCAAGGTTTCTATTGTAAAATTTCCTAAACTATGTCAAAGCTGGTGTCACTTACGATAACGGTTCCAGCCCTGAACGAGGAGCAAAATCTCAAAACGACATTAGAAGGCATAGTCAAAGTTCTTGGCGATAGTGGCATTGACTGGGAAATAATCCTGGTGAATGACGGGAGTACCGATAAGACCGGGGACATTGCCAACGAATTAGCCAGCCAAGAGCCCCGCATCAAGGTTATACATCATAAGCAACCGAAGGGTATTGGCTATTGCTTCCGGGAGGGTATTCAGTCTTCAACCAAGGATGCTATTACCTGGCTACCAGGAGATGGTGAGAATAACCCGTACGAACTCCTCAAGTACCTCCCTATATTAGAGCACGTAGATATCGTCATTCCGTTTGTCCTCAATGTGGGCGTACGCTCATGGGGGCGACGATTCCTTTCAACGCTCTATATATGGCTAATCAATCTATCTTTCGGGACGATGTTCAACTATTCCAACGGTACTGCCATCTATCGAAGAAGCGTTTTTCAGGTGGTGAAGCCCCAGGCCAACGGTTTTTTCTTTCCGGCTGAGTCTCTGATTAAAGCGGTTCGTGCCGGATTTATTTTTGCCGAGGTTCCGGTGCGCCTGGAAAAGAGATTAGAGGGTTATTCCAAGCTGATGTCGTTTAAATCCCTTTGTCTTGTCATCTGGGAGTTTATCAGGCTTTTCTACGCAGTTCATATCTTGCGGACGGCAGGAAGGGGCTTTGGAGCTGAGGTCAAAAATTGAACAATTCGCAGATTGGGCGGAGGCAACTGGCCAGAATTTGAAAAAGAAGACTAAGGCATTTCTGGAAAAGAACCCAAAGGGTGGTAAAGTGTTAGAGCAGAATACATGTCCTGTCTGCGGAAGCCAGAGTATCACCTTTTTTAAGCAGGTGGGGGAATTTATTATCTTAAAGTGCCAAAATTGCAAGCTACTTTGGGTTCCTAATGTAACCGACGCACAGCTACAGTCCCTCTATGGTTCGGGTTATTTCAAAAGTCAGACGGGGATTGGCTACGAAGACTATCTTGCTGACGAAAGGCATACCCGTCAAGACGCTGAGGACATCTTACGCCAGTTGCCCATTAAACCCAATGGTGCCAGGAGGCTTCTTGACGCGGGTTGTGCCCACGGCTTCCTGCTGGATGAAGCCCGTAAACAGGGCTGGGAGACCTGCGGTATTGATGTAAACCCGGAAGCCCACTATCATGCAACGAAGGTGCTCGGGTTGAACGTTTTTTGTGGGTCACTCGAGGAAGCTCGCTTTGAAGGTGAGTACTTCGATGCTGTTACTGTCATTGGAACTCTCGAACATCTCAGAGACCCTGTATCTCTAATACGCGAGGCTAACAGGATTATGAAAAAGGGCGGATTTCTGGTCATAACTACTATAAACACAGAGCAGCCTGTACGACTCTTCCGCCTTATTCCCCCCGAACACATTTTTTATTTTTCTGCCTCAAACCTGACCAGGCTGCTTAAATCTCATGGGTTTGAGACTATCAACTGTCATAGGCACGGGGAAAGATTCAGGATAGCTTATCTTATATCCCGTTTCTTCCGTTTGGTGTTTTCCCCCTCGTCAAGAATAGACCGCTATATAAAGAAATTAGTATTTTTCAGGTTTAGCGTCAAGATTCCATTTAATGAAATGTTTATCCTGGCACAGAAAATCTAGCACAGGTTTACAGAAGGAAATCGGGCACGGGGTCAAGAGACCAACCCGTGTCACCGTAGTTCGGGCATATAGAGTTAGATGGGTTGCTTAGCATGACGAAATCCCAAAAGATTACGAGGGTCATTCCTCCCCTCATTGGCTGCGCCATCATCTTCGCCATGATGTGGAATCTCGGCCTGAAGGACCTCAAGGCAAGCATATTGAACGCTAATCCATATCTATTGGTAGCTACGTTTTTTATCTTCGCGGCAACGGTTTATGTCTTCAGGGCAATCCGCTGGATAATACTATTTAACAAAGCCAAACCCATTGATGCATTTAAAGTGATGCTAATTGGTCTGGCTATAAACCAGGTAACACCTATCGGAGTAGGTGATTTGGCCAGAGTATACATTGCCAAAAAGAGACTGAATATTGCCGTTGGAGAAGCGTTAGCACCTACGGTGGTGGAGAGAATTCTGGATATAACCTTTCTGGCGATAGCCGCTGTATTATTCCTTTTCCTGGTGACAACCGGCAGCAGATATGTATGGCAGATAATTGTGCCCGTTGTTCTTCTCATAATCGGTTATGGATTATTATTTAACCGCCGATTTCTAGATAAGCTCGGGCGGCTATTAGAGAATCTAAAACAAAAAAGGTTTTTCTCGCTATACCTGGGGAGAGTTTCCAGTTCTTTATCTATAGATACATTTAAGAATGCCATGCTTGAATTTCGAGGGCGGAGGACCTTGCTTTTATCAATTTTATTGACAATACTTACCTGGGGCATAGGCAGCATTGGCGAATACCTGCTCTTGCTGGCTTTTGGGGTTAAAGTACCAGTCCTTGATGTCCTCAGCATATACTGCGCATCATGGCTGATTGGTACTTTTTCATTCCTTCCCGGCGGGCTGGGAGCCAAGGAGGTTAGCTTTGCTCTTTTACTTAGCACCCTGGGCGTACCTCTAACCATAGGGATGTGGGCCTCATTGATTGACAGACTGATAGTATACATCCTGGTTGGTGGAGGCGCCTTCGTGTCTTTGCTCAGTTTTGCCAAGGTTGGGGGAGAGAAGAATCTGGAAGGATTAAGTACCTAGGTTCTCCAGATAATGCTATTTCCGATGCACCTGTACCCCATCCGGAAAAATTATTATGATTCGTCAGGGATTGAATTAATCGCAAACATTGCCTGCAACGGAGATTCATCATGTGACCTTGAATCCAGCCTAGAAACAGGGTCAGAGGTACTGCGAAAAGGAGGTAGATTTACACATGTTAAAAGGAATAGTGATTGCTTTCTTTTGTTTCATTTTGTTTCTTCTTATTCATGCCGTCATTTTTCATAATTGGAAAGTAAAAAAGCGTTTTCAAGCCATAATAATAGTCTTTTACAGCCTATTCCTGGTCTATACGTTGATATATTTTCTTACCCCGTCTTTCCTTACCTATGCTGATTCTTCGGTAATTGCTGGTTTTGTGAATGGCATAGTAATCTATGTTTTTCTATTTTTTGGTTACTGCCAGTTCTATTTCATCATCGACCGTTCAATATCGGTCAGGGTAATGATTGAATTGGAAAATTCTCCTGAAAAACAACTCACTGCCGAGGAAATAAAAAAGGTGTATAGTCTTGAAAGTTTGCTCACGAGAAGGTTAGGGCAAATGGTGGGGACAAATTATATTGTTGAAAGCTCAGGTTTTTATAAAAACACCCGTAAAGGGCGTTATGAAGCCCGAATTTTCAAATTCCTGAAGGATTTTATGCAACTGGGTCCCGGGGGATAGAGATACCCGATAGGTTGTCTGCTATTATATAAAGTTTATATGGTCTGGCGGCTCGCCCTGGGGTTCTGCCAGGGGCGATTTACCCTGCTTTAAGTCCCAGAGGAACTCGTTGCACTTGTGCTGTAAACATAAGCTCCCGCACATAACCCTGGCATCAAATCTATCGGAAGCCAGCTCATTCATCACTTCCCAGTAGCGGTCGCTCTGCCAGAGTTGCTTGAAGGGCGTTTCCGCCAGGTTGCCAATGTGGAATCTCTTTTTGTAGCGGCGGTTAAACAACATCCCGCAGGGAGCGACTAAACCGGAGCCGGAAAACTGGGCAATGAAGGGCGGCCCGTAGCATCGGGAATACTCCCGTGTGCCTCCGCTGAGAATTTTCGACCACTTCGCCTTAACCAGGTAATTCGGGTCAGACATTGCCTCAGCCTCTTTCAATAGAGGCACCAGCTCAAAGTACTTCGAGTAATCGATACCGAGGGTATGAAGCTCATCGTCACTGCAATGCTTGATGACGGTGTAATCTAAACCGAGGTCCCTCCCCAGCTTCGCCATTGGCAGAATCTGGTCAGCCAGGCCAGGCATGAGCACCATCTGGAGGCCAATGGTGACATCAAGCTTTTTCTCCTTCTTAATCCGTACGCATTCCCTGATAGTGTTCATAACCTTTCCGTACCGCTCCTCAGGACAGCCCATAATATAAGAGTATCTTTTGGGTTCGGCCGCCGAGACGTTGAAACGGAAATAAGTCAGCGCTGGCAAAATATCCCCGAGGCGGTCGTCCTTGAGCAGATAGCCGTTGGTACCCAATGCCATATCAAGGCCATTAGCCTTGCCACGAAGTATGGCATCGTAGAGATACGGCGAGCAGGTGCTTTCGCCGTCGCTGACAAAGCTTATTGCCTTAACCCCTATATCGGCGGCGTCATCAAGAAACCGGAAGATAACATCCCGGGTCATCCTTTTCTCATCGTTGGCCTGGAGCTGCCCGTAGCAATAGATGCACTTATAGGTACACCTTCGGGTCAGGGCACAGTCAACCGTAATGGGCGCGATGCGCTCCCCGGCGAGCCAGGCTCCTATCCTGTCCTTGTGCCAGAGCAGTTTGTGGCCATCAAGAATCAGATTTTTCGTGTTCATGACCTTATTTTTCCCGGCTAATTCGATGAGAACCGCTTTTTAAATAGAACGACCGGACTTGCTCAATCGCATAGTCAATTTCATCGTTAGTCAAGTGCTGGTGGGCCGGCAGGGTGATGATGGTCCGGCTATCCTCTTCACTTACCGGGAAATCTCCTTTTTTATAACCCAGGTACTTAGCCGCTTTTTGCAAATGCACGGGTATAGGATAGTGGACTTTTGCCTCGACGCCATTTTCGTTGAGATAAGCCAGCAGTTCGTCACGCTTCTTGGCACGGACGATGTACAGGTGATAGACGTGCTTGACGCCGGGGCGGCGCTTAGGGATACGGATAAACTCACTCATATCGGCAAAGGCTTCATCGTATCGCTTTGCGTTGGCAATACGCTGGTCGGTGATGAATTTTACCTGCTTGATGAGACGGTTGCCGATTACCGCCTGGAGGGTATCAAGGCGGGAGTTGCCCCCGAATGTCAAGACCTCGTCGCGGTTGACAAGTCCGTGATTGCGGTACAATCGCAGTGCTTCAGCCAGCTTGGCCGACCTGCTGATGATAACGCCGCCGTCACCCCAGACATTGAGATTCTTGAGCGGGTGCAGGCTGAAGCTGGCGGTTTCGCCCCACGAACCCACCGGTTTACCGTCCAGCGTTGCCCCGATAGCCTGGCAGGCATCCTCGATGACCACCAGTTTGTGTTTGCGGGCGATTTTCATTATCGCCGGCATGTCCGCCACATTGCCCGTGTAGTGCACGGGTATGATGGCTTTCGTCCTGGACGTAATGGCATCCTCAATCTTTAAAGCGTCGATGACATACCCGTCCTCGCTATCGACGAAGACAGGCCGCGCCCCCGTCATGACGATGGCGCCTACCGTAGCGATGAAAGTGGTCGGTGTGGTGATGACTTCATCGCCCGGGCCTATGCCCAGCACCTTCAGGGAGAGGACCAGCGCATCCGTGCCGCTCGCCACGCCGATAGCATACGGTATCCGGCACAGTTCCGCAAAGCGTTCTTCAAACTCAGTAAGCGGCTTGCCTAAAGTGAAGTCGCCGCTTTTTACCAGTTCTTTAATGTCATTGAGATAGGCATCAATATCGGCGAATTGCCGGTCGAGATAGGAAAACGGGACACGCATAAACTAATCCCTCCGTCATACTCCGTAAAATGCCTTTATTACCTGAACGACATACTCCAGTTCTGCTGTTGTTAATTCCGGGTAAACAGGCAGGCTCAGTATGCGCTCCGCCTGCCGTTCGGTAATGGGGAAGCTCCCGGGTCTGTACCCCAGCCCTCTGGCTACATCCTGCAGATGGATGGGAATCGGGTAATGAATGGAAGAGCCTACGCCGTTATCGGCCAGGTATTGCTTCAGCTCGTCTCGCCGCTCGGCCTGGATGACGAACGTATGATAGACAGCCTTTTCAAACGGACGCTCGCCGGGAACCTTCAGACCGGAAATCCCAGTAAGCGCCTTACGATAAAAGTCGGCATTAGCCCGGCGCTTTTCCGTCCAGGCTTCAATATACTTCAGTTTTACCAGCAAAATAGCGGCCTGGAGGGTATCGAGCCGGGAGTTAAGGCCCCAGTACACGCAGTTGTCGCGGGTCTGCAAGCCGAGGTTACGCAGAGTCTGGAGTTTTTGATAAAGCGCGTCGTCGTTTGTTGTCAGGACGCCGCCATCCCCGCAGGCGTTGAGCGTCTTGAGAGGATGCAGCGAGAAGCAACCAATTGTCCCGAAAGACCCCACCCGACGGCCCCGGTATTCCGCCAGCACGGCCTGGGCGCAGTCCTCTACCACGTACAGTCCATGGGTCCTGGCTATTTTTAAGATGGCATCCATATCCGCCGGTCGACCGGTAAGGTGAACGGGTAAAATGGCTTTTGTCCGGGGAGTGACGGCCCGCTCAAGTTGCGCGGGGTCCATATTATAGTCGTCACGCACATCAACGAAGACAGGCTTGGCTCCTACCAGCACGATACAGCCGGTGCTGGAGACAAAGGAATTCGGGACCGTGATGACCTCATCTCCCGGTCCAATTCCCAGGGCGCGCAGCGCCAGGATTAGAGCATCGGTGCCTGAGTTGACGCCAACCGCAAAGCGTGTTTGACATAACTCGGCGAAACGTTGTTCGAAGGTACTGACCTCACTGCCCAGGATAAACTGTCCCCCATCGATAACGCGACCCACCGCCTCCAGCAACTCAGCTTTAATTGGTGCATGCTGGCCGGGAATATTCACGTACGGAATCTTGATATTTTGCATTTGCATACAATCACAAAGGTTTTTTAAAATGGGCCAGTAAAAGTCATGTCCGGGACGTCAAGGGGCACATCGGCCGGCTCATCCGGCACGGCGTCGTCCGCGCTGATTCCCAGCATTTGCCTGACAGTAGCTACGATATGGACTGCCCGCGGATAGTAGTGCTTGGCCAGAGCCGGCGTGGTGGGTGTGGGGCAGTCCGGGAGCGCCAAACGCCTCGGCGGACTCTTGAGGTAGCTGAAGGCTTTTTCCGCGACCCGCGCCACGATTTCACCTCCGAATCCGACCGTTTTCCAGCCGGTATCAGCCACAACCAGGTGTCCCGTCTTGCGCACCGACTCCAGAATCAGGCTGTCATCCAGCGGGTTCAGGGTGCGGATATCAATGACTTCCGCCCTGATATTTTCCTTTGCCAGTATCGCCGCAGCGTGCATTGCCTCCAGGGTCATGTGAGATGTGGCGGCGATGGTGATATCGCTGCCTTCCCTGATAATATTCGCCTGCCCGAGGGGTACGCGGTATGTTTCTTCCGGCACGTGCCCGGTAATGTTGTAAAGCCACCGGTGCTCGATGAAAATCACCGGATTATTATCTTCAATACTGGCAACGAGCAGACCCTTGGCATCATAAGGCGTGGCCGGCATGACTACTTTCAGGCCGGGGACGTGGGCAAACCAGGCCTGCAGGCTCTGGGAGTGCTGCGAACCCTGCCCCCAGCCCCTCCCGATAATCATCCGGATGACCATGGGGACGCTCATCTGGCCGCCAAACATGTAGTGCCACTTGGCGGCCTGATTAACGATTTCTTCCAGTGACAGTATGGCAAAGTCCATACGCTGATGCGTTAAAACAGGTCTCATCCCCACCAGCGCCGAACCGATGGCAACCCCGGTCATGCCATTTTCGGACAACGGCATATCCATCACGCGCTTGCTTCCGTACTTCTGTTGCAGGCCTAAAGTCGTACCGAAAATTCCCTTGGGGTCGGGCACGCCCAGTCCCATGATATAAACGGAGGCATCCCTGGCCATGCACTGGTCAATCGCCTCGTTAATCGCCTGGAAGAACTTCAGTTCTCTGTTTGTCACTCGGGAATTACTCCATGTAATTTATAGAGCATAAATATGTTCCAGCAGCATTCGTTTATCAGGAAATGCGCTTTCTTTGGCAAAGACAATGGCTGCCTCTATCTCTGTTTTCAAATCGCTTATCATGGCTTCAATATCCTGGTTACTCAAGATGCCGTCGGTCAACAGGCTTTCCTTTAGCCTTTTAATCGGACACCGTTTTTGCCAGTCCCGCACCTCGCTTTCGGTGCGGTAGCCCAGGTTAAAGTCATCGTTGGGGCCACAGTGCTCCCGCCACCGATAGGTTTTAAACTCCAGGAACGTGGGGCCGCCACCCTTCCTGGCCCGGTTAATCGCCCGTTTCGCTATCTGATAGACCTGGACCACGTCATTCCCGTCGCCCTGGTAGCTGGCTATCCCGTGTCCTTTAGCTACCTCAAAAATTTCCCTATTACCGGGCTGGCGGACCGAGAGCGGGGACTGCACGGAATAGAGGTTGTTCTCGCAGACGAATATTACCGGTAATTTCTTAAGAGCGGCAAAATTAGCGCTTTCATGAAAAGCGCCTTCTTCAACGGTGGCGTCGCCGAAGAAAATGGCGGTTACCTGATGCCGGTCCTGCATCACCGTGCCGAGGGCGGCCCCCACCGCAATAGCGACCGTGCTGCCGACTATCGGCGTGGCCCCGAGAAAGCCGACAGAGATATCCACCAGGTGCATGGAACCGCCTTTACCCCCGGAGCAGCCGGTCACCTTTCCGTATAGCTCGGCTATCATTGCCTTGAGGTTACCACCTTTGGCCAGGTAATGCGCGTGCGAGCGGTGGTTGCTCAGAGCATAGTCGTCACGGGATAAATTTGCGCAAACACCGGCCGCCACTGCTTCCTGACCGATGCAGAGATGGACGGGGCATCTCATCTCCTGTTCCGGATATAGCTCGGCGATTCTCTCCTCGACCATGCGGATACGCAACATCTGGTAGTACAGGCGTTTCAATATTTCCGGCTTCATGGTCTCCATTTTATTTTAATCCTAGCTTTTGCATGGTCCTGATATTGTAATATCGTATGTCGGTCATCGGGTTGGGAATCTTCCCGGCCCTGAAGGCAGCCACCAGGTCATGGACGGCATCTACGATAGTATGGACGGGTACAAAGCCCAGCTCGCGCTTGATTTTTTCGGATGAAATACGGTAAGAACGGTTATCATCGGTTGGTGTGGTTACAACTTCTATGTCCTTCCCGACTACATTACGCACCGTATCGGCAATCTCGGCGACGCTATGGTTCTCGTAGCCGGCGTTAAATGTCTTACCGTCAATGGCATCATCGGGCCACTCCAGCGATTTTACATATAGCTCGGTCACATCTTCAATGTGGATGTTGGGGCGCATCTGCTGCCCGCCGAATATGGTAATTTTCCGGTTATTTACCGCATGGTTGGTGAGGATATTCACCGTCAGGTCGAGCCGCAGACGCGGGGAGTAGCCGCATACTGTGGCCGGACGTAAGGTTAATGTTACAAATCCCGGTTTTCGTTCTTTAAGCAGCACATCTTCGCACATAGCCTTGTACCTGGAGTAGTCTGTCAGGGGCTCAAGCGGCAAGTCCTCGGTGACATTGTCCTCTTCCTTGACGCCGTAGACGCTGGAGGTGGAAGCGTAGATGAACCGCTTAACCCGGCAGCTTTTGGATACTGCCACGAGGTCTAAAAAGGCATCATAATTAATAGACTTGCCTAATTGTGGGTCCAGCTCAAAACTGGGGTCGTTGGAAATGCAGGCCAGGTGGATTACCGCATCCGTACCGGGGAATATTTTCTCCAAAAGCCCCCGGTCTCGAATGTCACCTTTAACCTGTTCCAGGTTAGGGTGGTCTTTGACGGCATCCAGGACATGTTCTCCGTATATATAAAGGTCAAGGACCTTGACCCGGTATCCCTTATTTAATAGTTTGGGGACGAGCACACTACCGACATAACCGGCGCCACCGGTAACCAGGACGTTGGCTAATTTCTTCATGGTAGTTCTTTCAACAGATATCCTCTCTTCTATTCCGTGTTATTTAAGGAGCGCCGTGATGAATTTAAAGAGAGAGGTTGGCTCTACGGAAGAGCGATTGCACACAATCCTTACTTTTAAAGCCCCGACGGCATTCCCGATAAAGCCTGCTAGCTCGATAGGATAGCCGGCGGCAACGCACGGGGATGTAACCGAAAGAAGAGCATCACCGGCGCCGGTCGTATCAATCACCTCATTTGAAAAGACAGGAATACTGAAGAAGCCTTCTTCCGGCGTATAAGCCAGCGTGTCATAGCTGCCGTGCGTGATGATAACCCTGTTGCATTGGAGCTTCTCAGCGATACTTTGTGTAATATCTTCTAACCGGCTAAACCTGTCACGACAGGCAAGGCGGGCTTCCGGTTCATCAATGCAGATATAGTCCGCCCTGGGATACTTTATTATGAGATTGTAACCGGTATTGGCACTGTTAGTCTGGGTGTTAACGGCAAGGAATCTGGCGTTATCGCAGAGCACTTTGACGACGTCTTTCCCGATGAATCCATGCCCGAAGTCAGCTACCAGTACCAGGTCATAGTCTTTTACTGTATTTTTAAGATAGTCACACACTTCTCTGTTTACGGACTCAGGTAAATCGTGTTCATCCATGAAGCAGACTTCGAACATTTTTGACAGGGAGTTAGGCTGAACAAAACGGCGCTTGACTGGTGTAGAGGTATCATCACGTTCGAAGAATTTAAGCGTGATATTTGGCTTCAGGTGGGCGGTAATGAATTCTTCGTAGCTGTTTTGCTTTCCCAGGCAGGTGACAAGATGGACATTTTCACAGAAACCGACGATGTGATTTGCCGCTGCCAGGACTCCCCCGGCGAAGACTTCTTCTCCGATGTATCTGGTGGTGATAGTAGTTCCCTTGGGAGATTTTCCTAAAGCCTCACAGTAATGATACTCATCAATGATGGCATCACCAATGACCAGTACCTTCATCTTCCCGAGAGCCTGAAGTCGTTCGATGATATCGTCGGCCGTGTATCTTTGCCGGAAGTCTTCCAGAAACCTCTCTGCTTTTTCGGGATAAACATTAAAATGCAGGTTCAATAACTTGGTTGAGCTGAAGGTGGGTTCATCCGTGAAATGAATCCGCCCGCCGACTGATTTAATGGCGGCTTCTTCTTTGGAGATACCTCCGGTAAGGTCAGCCGACGGGTCGGCGTAATCGCTCCCTTTAGCATAGACATCCGGTTTGAGTTTTTTAATAGTCTCAACGGCGGTCGGCCACTTATTGATGGCTACATAGTCCACGCACTGCAGGGCAGCGATGGATTCAACCCGAAGCCTTTGATTAAAGACCGGACGTCCCGGCCCTTTACCCACATATCCATCCGGAGTCACGGTTACGATAAGAACATCACCTTCATGCCGGGCTGCTTCGAAGTGGTGGATGTGACCGGGATGAAGCAGGTCGAAGACCCCGTGGCATTGAACAACTCGCTTTCCTTCCTTTTTCAGGGTCTGGATAATATCGGCCAGTTCATCAAGGTTTTTTATTTTATCGTAAACAATGCTGGAGGATTTCAAATTGGCCTCACTGTATCTTAATTTTTCTCTCCTATTGTAACATATCCAACCGCTCACTGGGGATTATTATCGCGGGTAATAAATGGAACATTATTTCAGACACATTTTGCTGGATAAGGTCTCTGCTGCAACTTTTTTTGCCCGGCTTGGTCATATTTTACTCTCTGCTAGCCATTCAAGCAACATGAAGATAAAAAGTGGCGAGGGGAGCAGAGACGCTCCTCTCGCCATACTACGCAGGCTATGAGCAGCAGCTTCAACGCTTCTTGTCTTTATTCCAAAGACCATAACGTATATGAATAGCTACTCGACGGAAGTGTTGGGTCTCCTGTCCTAGTATATTCATCATTTATGATACCGCGCAGGTTAGCCAGGTCGCCCGTACCGCTGATAATTGTACCCCTGGTCACTCCCCAGCCCGTTTCGTATTTTGGCGGGTCTAACTTAAACCAGCCGACTTTAGAGAAAGCGAGGCTGATATGGCGACTGGTCTGCATCGGCTATAACCTCAGGAAGTTGGCCAGGCTGGCTTACGGATAACGGATTAGTGAGAGGCAAGAAGAAAGAGGAGATTTTTGACCTTTAAGCCCGTATAGAGGTCTCCACTATTGAAAATGCGCTCCCACAGACCTATGAACAACTAACAAGCTGGTTTTTCGACAGGCTCTGCAATTACATGTATTAAAGAGGACGGATTGGGCGACGCGCTTTTGGCTTCGGAAAAGCAAATCTGTAGGCCGGTTATGGTATAATATTATAACTACTCAGGGGCGGCAACTGATGTTAACAAGATTGTATGTGGAGAATTTTAGGGCATTTAAACAAGAATCCGTAGACCTCAGCAAGATCAACCTCTTTTTTGGCCGCAATAATGGGGGAAAATCGTCCCTTTCGAGTGCACTCAACTTATTCTCTCAAATCGTACAAAGTGCTTATAATGATTCTGAAGTCATGTTGTCGGGAGAGTTCGAGGACTCAGGTGCATATTATGACGTAGTGAATGGCAATGATGAATCGAAAAATATCAAGATTGGCATAGAAGCGGACATCACAATCCCTCGCCGCAGCTTTGTTAAAGGTGTGTGTGGAGGAAGGCTTTTAAGGCGTCAATATACTGCTGCAAAATATCGATTACTGGAGAACGGCGCCTGTCTGGACACCGGAGACGATCGGAAAAGCAACCAAAGACTGGTTTCAATACCTTTCCAGGTAAGAAGCTTTTAAACTGTGACTGCTTATGGAGCCGATTAAAGAGTATACCCGATTTACGAGACAAGTAAGCTATGTTCTCTTCGCTAATATAATTACCGTTTTACTGGGGTTTCTTCAGCTTCCCATCTTAACCAAGGGACTTGGTGCGAACCTGTACGGCACCTGGTCATTAATTAACGCCACTATTTCACTTATCGCTCCCTTTGCGTTACTCGGCTTCGGTGACGCTATACTCCGCTTCCTCGCTGCCGAAAAGGATAAAGGTAGAATAAGAGAGGATTTCCTTTCCGCCCTTTTTAGCATAGTACTCGTCTCGGGGATTGCTTTTGCACTTCTGCTATTCTTTTTGTCTGACTATCTTGTTAATCAAATTTAAATAATTGATATCTCGCTTCTTTTCCAAATATTGTTTGAGATTTTCGTATTCCTCAAAAAATAATGCTCTTTCGGCCAGGCTTTTCCGAATTTTATTATCATTTAATTGTGGTAGTGATTCCATCCAT
>JBGPRB010000036.1:0-15590 GCA_041489355.1 Dehalococcoidia bacterium | reverse complement strand
GGCCAGATATCTCTCAGCAAGCCTGTCGATGTTGTCGGGGTTGATGGGTCGTTTGTCCCGCTTGGCTCTCTTCTCTTCCACTCTCGTTGCCCTGTCCAGTGCAGTGACTCTCATCAGGGCTAATTTATAACAATGAAAAATCTCGGCCTGAGGCGAGCCGATATCCGAATCTATTTTGGGCGAACCGTAGGGGCCGCTTCCCATCAGAAACTCACGGATAAACCAACCACAGCCGAAAGGACGGAGGAACCCGCCTCTAATTGGCCTTAATAACTCAACCATTAATTCGTTTTCCTATTATCAGTTTTTATGTCAGGCTGCTGCCAAAGCTTCTGGTACCAGTCTTTTAGTTCTTCGCCAGCCACTTTTCGATATTTCGCGGTGGTATTGAAGCTGGCGTGACCCAGGTGCTCCTGCAGCATCCTTAATCCGTCTCCAGAATCATCAAGTTTTACCGCCATCACAGAGAAGGCGTCCCTTAATTTGTGGGGACTAACATTGTGGACCCGACCCGTTTCAGGATTAATGAGCTTTGGCAGCCCCGCTTTTTCAGCACACTCACGTACTACCTGCCATGCCCGGTGACGGTTAATACCAAAGATGAGCTGTTTTTCCCCTTTAACAACCGGGCCTCCTCGCGAAATATAATTCTTGAGCATTGTGAGCGTATCCTGATCAATCGGCAGTGTTCTCAGCCGGCGATGCTCCTTCTCCTCAGCGACCACCTTTTCCACTTTCGCTCCACACCCGGGACAATAGACATGATTTTTACCAAGCCGAGTGCTACAATTTGGACAGCAGAGTTTCATCCTCAACTTCAGATGCTGAATAGTAACAGAGCCTTGGGGAAGGTTAATATCTTCTACTGTAATACCAAGTGCTTCGGAAATGCGGCATCCGATATGAAAGAGTAAGCTGATGAGCAGACGGTCCCGGAGATTATTGGCAGCCTTCTCAAGTCGAGCTACCTCATAGGGCTCCAAATAGGCTTTTATACCAAGTTCGTTTACACTTGCAGCAGACTTTTCAGCTTTCTTTCTTGGCATGACAGTCCCTCTCACTTAGAGAGGGAACAGTGCCTATCGAAAGTTCAAAAAAGCTCTCTATTGGTTTTGCAAAAGTCTTGTTTGGCCCACCTGAGGGGATTCGAACTACAGATCTCGTTCGATATATCGACCATCTACCTCATGTTCAGATCATAAGTATTATTAAGACGCCGTGAGGTATCTGAGCGCCCATTAGATCGTTAAGAGAATGGGCATATCCCTCAATTTCAGATATGTAGTAAAACCTTAATTTTTACCGAGCTTGGCAATCGGTACTTCCAGGACAGGCTGTTCCGAAGAGTCATCATTGGTATCCTTCATATTACATATTCGGGCGATCAGGATTTATCTCGGAATTAGACGTCTTGTGGCCAGTCTTTCGGTATGGGCTTACCTTGCGCAACCGCCAACCTGCATCTCATCCCATAGTCAATGCACCACGGGATCTCCTCTGGTTTGAGGCCGGCTCTGAGAAATTTTACAACTATCTGGTGCGCTGCTCTATCTATCTCTAAGCGTCGTATTCGTTCTGCATCCAGCCTTTGAGCCATATCCTGATCGTAGACGCTTATTTTTTCTACTGTTCTGGTTTCCACGTGAATTTCAATGATATGCCTTCTTAATAATGCACTCTCTTCAGAATTCTCTGCCATCCTGGCGATTAACCCGGCAGAAAGCTGCAATGCGTGCTCCCCCAACGCGTATATCGGGACGTGTAACTGGCCCGCTAACATCTTTAACCGGGCTTGAATATCAGGACTGCAACCAAAACCAAATACGCGGCGTCCAGGCTCCTTCTTCAGTATCTTTTTTACGAGTCTTGCATTTGCTGTTTTACTGTCCTTTCGTTTATCTTTGCTCCTTCTAAACATTGTTAACCTCCTATTACGTAAGTCGTTATCGTATGCATTTAATACCTATCCCGGTTGCATTCATCCTTGGGTTGGTTGTTTTTTTGTTCGGGATCGAGTGTATCTTGCCTTGGGTAATATCTCTGCTTCGCTGTCGAGATGCTGGCAATAAACCATATACGCGAACGCAACTTCCTTGGGTGATAAATCTGTCCAGGGCTCTTCCCGGCTTATGAGGTGTACTTGGTACTGCGTAAATATACAAAGTGACAATAAAATGTTGGTCAGGCTCGTACCGATTAGGCCTGATTGCTCAAGTGAATTAATAAAGACGAAGTTGAGCTTGTTTTTTTTGATATCCTGAAGCATACGTCCTAGTTCCTTGTCGCCGGCATGTCTCGGGGGAGGGGTAATATCCCGGTATTCGATGATGTTTGTGAATCCTTTTGATATCACCCATGCACGAAGATCTGCGATTTGTTCATTCTCCATATCTTTCGAGTATATTGCCACGTTCATTTTTTCAGTCCTCCTTATATGGCATAGTATCAATTAGGCCCAGATACCGATTGGTTTGTAAAAACCAGTATTTTTAGAAGCTCTCGGAAACAATACTTTACTATTTGCGATAATTCGTATTGTGTAGGAATGAAGCCCGATATCTCCTTTCCACCCTTCCTCTTTACTTGACCAAAAACATCTGATATTTGTTTCATCTGTCTGACCTCTCAATGACCTTCAGATCACGCGTTTGCCGGATTGCTTGGCAGATTCTCATTACCGCTGAGAAGACGTGCCAGTTCAGACTTTGGAATGAGGATTTTGCGGTCAACCTTAACGCCCCTCAGCTGGCCGCGCTTCAACATCTTATAGATGGAATTTAGACACAAACCGAGCATCATCGCTGCTTCTTGCGGGGAGAAAGCTATTCGTTCAGAGACCATTGTAATCCGCCTCCCTCCCATGTTGACCACCGGGGTAACATGGGCCGTGTTGACATCATAATTAAATCAGGTTATAATGTATTTGTCAAGTATATTAAGCTAGTAATGGCGAGTATAATTAAAAATACTTGACATTTATTGGTTGATGGTTTATACTTTAGGTGTCAAGTAAAAAGCTAATAGCAAGCAAGGAGATGTCAAAATGAAAAAAAGAGAACTTTCTCCGATCGAGCTTAAAAAAGTCGTAGAATTGAGACAGCTCGGGGCTAAGTGGACGGAAATCGAACGGGAAACGAAAGTTGACAGACGAGCTTCAAAGCGAGCGTACGAAGAATGGGAGAGAGCTAAAAAAATGAAAGAGCAAGAAGCAGCCCGTTTTCGTGTTGCAGCCGAAGCGTTCCACGAACATTTGAACGACCTCGTCAGATTGGCAGAATCCTTAGTTAGTACTCTCCAAATGCCAGAAATGCTGCGGGGGTTGAACAGTGCCGACGAAGCTCTTGACCGGTTATGGATGAGAAATATACAAGGGGAATACGAACTATTTCCAAGTTCAAGTGACAAAAACGAGCGTATAGTCCGGAGAAACAAGATGCTATTTAAATCCCTTCAGGAACATACACGAGAGAAAGTACGGTGGGAATCCTTAGAAGAGTGGAAACAGGCGAGGAACATCGCAGTTGGGTATTCCAAAGAACTGCGGTTGCAGGCTGTAGAAGTTATTACAAGTATTCTAGGCAACCGGTTAGGCCTAAAGGAAAGGTTAATAAATGCAATTGGAGACAGTGATGTCCCCGAAAAAATCTCGGACGGTGTAAGAGAGACTATATGGCGAGGTATCTTAACCGGGGAACCAGACCAGATGCATGTTATTGAAGGAGCTAACAAGTGGAAGGTATGGCTAGAATTTTATAAGGGCGACATGGACACAAAACTTGACTTGCCTGATTTGGAACTTGCGAAGGAGGTTTTAAGTATCTGTCGTGAGACGGTTACGAACCTGCGGGAAGAAACAAAATTTCATTTGGTGCAGGGATTGACCGATCAGGTCCCCAAGATGCGGGAAAGAACAGCAGAACTTGAAGAAAGTCTGGATGGATTGATACTACGCCCCATCATTCTTCGGACTCGTTGTGACCTGTGTCCTGCCTGAATGAATGGCGGAGTTTCTCAAACGGTCAATATTATGTAATAGGGGGTGAACAATGAAAGGCCAAATTCGGAAACGTGGTAATACTTACTCGGTCATCGTTCCGCTCGGGAAGAATGCCTCGGGTAAAAAGCGGTATAAGTGGGTAACGTGCCGCACCAAACGGGAAGCCGAAGCGAAACGGGCAGAGCTGGTACATCAAGCAAACACGGGTGTGCTGACGTCACCGAAAGGTACGGTGGGGGATTTTATCGAGCGATGGCTGAATGACTATGGTAAACAACACTTATCACCGACTACCTTGCAAGGTTATCAAAGTATCTACCGCTCTGGCATTGCTCCAGTATTAGGCAAAATACAACTAAAGGCATTACGGCCAGAACACATTCAAAAATATTATGCAGATAAACTGTCAAGTGGCATAACTAGTACTACCGTCAATCATCACGCGATGGTGCTTCATAAAATACTTGAAACGGCCGTTAAATGGCAGATACTATCCCGCAATGTATCAGATAGTGTATCACCACCAAGAATAAGACAAGCTGAAATGCATACACTGACTGAAGAACAAGTTGTGTTAGTACTCACTGAAGCTGAGCATACACCATACTTTGCCCTATTTAGCCTCGCAGTTCTTACCGGGATGCGTCAGAGTGAATTACTAGCTTTACGATGGAAGGATATTGATTTCGCTAAGGCAGAATTGAGCGTTAGCAGAGCAATGCACCGTATGAAAACGGGCGAATTTATCTTTAGAGGGACAAAAACATCACGCTCAAACCGTTCTCTGGAACTATCACTCAGCACGTGTGCTATCCTGCGGAGACACCTTGATTCTGAAATAGATTTATGCAGACAACTGGGTATACCCTTCCCAAATGACCGGTTAGTATTCTGCCAGGGTCTTGGAATGCCATTGAAACCAGGGACGGTACGACAGTCGTGGAAACGTCTTACAGGGCGATTAGGCATTGAGAATATAAACTTCCACGCACTGCGACATACTCACGCAACCCTTTTATTACGAGCGGGCATAAGTCCAAAGGTTATCTCGGAACGGCTTGGACATGCGAACATCACCACGACACTGAATATTTATGCCCACGTGACGCCCGGAATGCAACGGCAAGCGGTTGAATCCCTTGACAGAATTTTAGAAAAAAGAATAGCAGTAGAATAGCAAAACGGTTTTAGTAGCATAATGGCAAGTTACAAAAAAGCGATATTAGCTTCAAATCATGGCGCCCCAGGGGCGACTCGAACGCCCGACTCGCGGTTTAGGAAACCGCTGCTCTATCCACCTGAGCTACTGGGGCACGCTTCTCAAGGGTAATTCTAACAATTAAGCGGGCTGACTGCAACCGTATGATATTGTTCGCTAACGCAGCAGGTCTCTGGTCCTCAAATCGGCAGCCACGTCGGCCAGCCCCAGTTCTTTGAGTTTTTTCTCCGTCGGCAGACCGCTGGGGACGTCCCAGCCACGCAACGAATAGTATTCGCTCTTCAGGTTCTCAAAATCTTTCCTGTCTATTTTAGCGCCCTTCCGGGAAACGATTTCGCCGTTCTTACCCGGTACGATGCAGTCGGGGTCAAAAAACACAAACTCTAAAGGCTCGTCATGGAGGTAGTCCAGGAGAGTATCTCCACGCCTACCGCCCCACCCCTGCCGGAGCAGTATCGCCCTCTGCATGTTGAAAATCCTCTCCCCGATTTTGTTCAATCCTGTCTCATCTATTTCTTTACCCGTAATCGCCGAAAGCACCTGGCTTTCCATGGTGGGGTCGCCGGTATGGTCATCGGCAAACCTGACCCATATTATCGGCCAGAGGAAATCGCAGAGGATGAGGCTCTCCTTGGCATAGGCACGATCCTGGATTTTCTTGGCAGCCAGAGCTTTCCCTTCGTAGGTAGAGAGGTCCGCGGCGGCGTCACCACCCCAGAAGTTCCTGGCAACCGTCAGGAAGTCGTTGGTGGATAAAAACGCGCCCTCATCTTTCCTCGTCCAGTTACACCACAGCCAGAGGGCGTGGGTCAGTTCATGGACCTGGTTTATGGGTCTTCTCGGTTCGGTGGCGTAGAGAAGCGTATTGGTCAATACGAGCCTGGGGTCATAGTCCTTGGACTCACTGGCCCTGGTCAATATCGAGGCATTTAAAAGTTTCTGTGCTCTTTTGTCCAGCTTTTCAGCGGCTCGTATCATGCCTTCTGCCAGTAAATCGCCGAATCCTTCTCTCAGGGATATCTTTCGGGTCAGGGTTTCGATAAACTCAGCGCTGCCTATCCGGGATAGCGGCAGTCCGGTACTCTCCTCCTGCAGGATACCTTCCTTATAGCAGTTATCGAGCCAGTCAATCAAAGGCTGCATCACCGTGGTGTCCAGTCCATAGATGTCACACAGCCTGGTAGCTAACAGCGTCACATCGGCGGCATCCTTATGGCTGTATCTGTGGGCATGACCTGCATAGGCATGAGTCGCCTGGCAGAAGAATTTATAACGCCGGCTGTCCTTCGTATACGACCTTCTAAAGCAGCCGATACCGCAGCCATAGCAGGCGCGGAGCCGGGTCCTATCCGGCATGTCATTAAGCCAGTTTTTCCAGGTATCCTTCCGCATTTGCAGTATCTTATCGGCCAGGTTGTTCAGCCTTGTGGGGTAGGCGGCTTTCGGCCTTTTGTCTCCGGCAACGGCGATAGCCTTGAGCTTCTTCGACCCCATGACGCTGCCGAGACCGCTGGCTCCGGAGGCGCCGTCATCGGTGAGCATAGAGGCAAAGGAGACCAGATTTTCGGCGGCGGGACCGATAGTCAGAACAGTTACATCATTGCCCAGCTCTGCTTTCAGGTTATCACATGCTTCGAAAGAGGACTTACCCCAGAGGTGAGAAGCATCCTTTATGGCGACGGTGCCATCATGGATATAGATATATACCGGACTATCAGATTTACCCTGCACTATCAGCCCGTCATAGCCTGCGTATTTAAGGAACGCTCCCCATCTCTCTCCCAGGTTGGCGTAGGAGAATACTTCCGGCTCCATGACGTGTGATTTCCCGCAGACCTGCCATCTACAGCCACCCAGCCTGTGAAATCCGGTCGCCGGGCCGGTGGCGTATATCAGGCAGTTCTCCGGGTCGAAAGCCCTGGTTTGGACAGGCACCATGTCCCAGTAAATTTTTGCCGCCATGCCTCTCCCGCCCAGGAACCTGTCGGTATAGGGGGCAGTAGGCAGCCTGATAATCTTACCATCGGACAAATCTATTTTCAGGATTTCTCCGGCATACCCGAACTCGGTCATACTTAACCTCCGGACGATATAGGATAATACGAACCTGCGCGATTAGTCTTAATCCGTTCTCTTACCGATGAGTGAGACGGCCATGCAAACATAGGGTTTATCGATTCTATTGGTGACTATCGGGCAGTGGTACAGGCCTTTGGGGGCTACCAGCACCGTGGGTTTATCGAACGTGTGTTTCTCTTCATGACCCGGTGCGCCGATGGACAATTCCACTTCGGCACCAAGGTCATCGAGGTGATACGGGTCTGTGCCGATGAAAAATACAGCCTCATCGTATTTATGTACATGTGGCTTTGTCGACATTCCGGTGATGCCAGTCTTATAGGCGCAGGCGTAGATGATATTTAGCTCAAAGCCACCGAGGACATCCGCCCCGGTGGAAAATAATGCTCCCTGCGGCGTCTTGTGGAAAGGTATGGTAACCAGGTTTTTCGCGTACTTTTTCTCTACCATTTTACTCCTCTCGTTTTTAAAGTATCTTTGTGAGGTCGTTTAATAATGAAGTATGTGTTATTCTGACCCCGATGCAATCGGGGGAAGAATCCGTTTTTAAAGCGAACGGATTCTTCGTCGTCCCGACTTGGTCAGGACTCCTCAGAATGACATTAATAAAAACTCTTTTTACACTTTTACTCTTTTATCTTCTTTCTAAGGTCTGCCATCAGTTTATTCACGCGTTTCCTGTGGGCAGAGCCCCCGGGACCCGGTGCTACGGTGCGACTATACGGCATTTCCTTCAGGTTTTCCAGCATGGTGGGGATAAGCTGGAAGGGTACCGATATCAGGAATAGTCCCGGTGGGAAAATATTCAGCGCCTGCATTCCCAGTCCCAGGCCGGTGATAAAATAATTCAACTCGCCGCTCACGACAGGATAGACGTAAATCCATGAGCAGGCTACCACCGGTGTCGCTTTGCTTACGAAAGGCTGCCCTGTGGAGTAGTTAATTGACCGTAATAATGTCTGCGCCTGGGTTATATCGGCCGTGATAACCAGCACGTCCGGGTCGAAGGTGAGCTTGTCCACGGGCGCGAAGGAAACGTACTGCACCGAGCCCTTCGGCATCCTGGGGAGGTACTCGTACATGGCGCGGCAGGAATTCGCCCCCTTGAAGAGCCCCTCGTCACCTCCGAATATCCCGCTGACGAGAATCGGCTCCGGGTCTTTCATGCCAAGTATCATCTGTTCCACACCCACGCAGACCCAGTCCTCGGGCCCTACGTAAAAAGCGTCATTCTCCTGGGCTTCCTTAAGCATCTCGCAGAAATTCAGTTCTTTTTCCAGTCTCTTGATGCCCTCCGGCCTGGTAAGTAAGAATTTGACGCCTACGGGCTTCCTTTCGAATTTGAACTTGTCAAGCACGGAATAGTCGCGTGGTTTTGAGACCATAATGCCCTCCCTGTCTATTTTTCCAGCAACCTGATGAATCAGTAATAAAGACTACCGGTCTCGTTTTGGCGGTGGCCCCATCGGCTCGATTTTACCGCTCATCTTTATCGCCATCTGGAGGTGCGGTTTTTCGAAGCTTTTCCAGGTTATCCGACCATGTGCCACATGCCTGGGAAAGAACAGCGCCGTGGTGTTGGTGATTAAATGCCTTTCATCTTCTATGTAGCCTTCGATTTCCGCGCCGAGATATTCAGGGTGTTGGGGGTCGGTGCCTAGGTTCACGATAATCTCGTCATAGTCATGGGCTTCCATAGCTTGATGCATGGGATTGGGCTTCGGCTGTTCACGTATCCAGTTATACATGATATTGACATTGCATCCGGGGACAAGCTCCTCACTCATGAGCCATACCCCTGGCCCCCGGCGCCCCTTGGAGATAGTTACCATGTATTTATCGTATTTTGATGCTGCCACAGAGTTATTCCTCCTCTTTCAATATATCTCTAGGGATGTATCTTTGACCGATTTTATCAGGACTCCTTTTTCAATTCTTCCACTATTTTCTTCACCTTCTTTTTATGGCCTGCCGCTCCCAGCGTATAAGACTCCGGTACCCACTCCATTTCTTCCAGGCTTTTGAGTATCTGGGGGAGTTTGTCCCAGGGGATGGAAAGTAGTATCTGGCCCTCCGGGAAAAGGCGTCTCGCCCTCATGCCGAAGCCGAAGCCCGTGACGGTCATATTCATTTCCCCGCTGAGGAGGGGATAGATATAAAGCCAGGCGCACCCCGCCGCCGCCGTCCCACTGGCCGACCACATCTCGCCGGTGGTATAGCTCTTGGCTCTGATGAATA
Organism: Dehalococcoidia bacterium; assembly: GCA_041489355.1. Classification (GTDB taxonomy): domain Bacteria; phylum Chloroflexota; class Dehalococcoidia; order Dehalococcoidales; family RBG-16-60-22; genus JBGPRB01. The sequence goes on along the minus strand of JBGPRB010000036.1, from coordinate 6,057 downwards.
TTTCCGCCTGGGTCACGCTGGCCAGGATAATCAGTAAATCAGGCTCGAAGGTTAATTTGTCCAGGGGTGCAAAAGCGACATATTTAACGGTGTTTTTCGCCAGCCTGGGAAGGTACTGGTAGATTCTGCGGTTGGCGCGCGGGTCTTTAAATACCCCTAGCTTCGGCCCAACCTGGCCGCTTTCGAATATCGGGTCTTCGGCTATCATGCCGAGGAGCAGTGGCCCTAGGCATGTGAAATCATCCTTGGTGACGTAGAAAGCGATTCCCTGCTGTGCCTCGACCAGCATTTCGCAAAAGTCAAGCAGCTTGTCCGGCTTCTTAAGCCCCCTGGGTCGGGTGGACAGGAACTTAACGCCTACGGGCTTCCTTTCGAACTTGAATTTGTCCAGTATGGCAAGATCTTTGGGGGTAGGACTCATGGTTGCCTCCTTTATAGGGGTGAAAACGACATGCTACCCCCTATAATAGGATTGTTGCTTCGGATATTCAAGTTGACTCTTTATAGCGGTTGAGTTGGATGAGAGGGGTATAAAAGCGGATTTTAATAGCTGGTTTTAACCCAGGTATTCTTTCGCCAGTTCCGGGTCGTATTTAGCCCTTCTGCCCGGGCATTTCAACTGCGTGCAGAGCTGGCAGCTCAGAAAACCGGTATCGTTGGGAAAGAGTATCCCGGAGCGCGACTTAATGGGCTTCATAACGCCGCCTGCGGTTAAAGACACCCCGATTTTCTTTTCGGCGCCGCCGAACAGGGCGAAAAGAGGCTTCTGCTGGGTAATCGGCCAGTCTGCAATCTCACCGGGGTTAAGGAGAGCGGCCCGGGGGATGCCGTGCTTTTCTTTAAGGTATTCTGTCAGGTAATCAACGGACGAGACCAGTACCACCGTCTTGATGGTATCCAGGCAGAACTGCCTCATCATGTCCCTGGGCGGGATAGGCAGCTCATCCAGCTCTTTCCCTATGGTAGCGATGAACGGAATTACTCTATCCTGGTTGAGGAGATTTTTGCTGAGCACCCGACTGGTGAAGATAATGCCGTCGATATCCACCGTGGCATTATCGATAACGCGGGCGTGTGACAACTGATACACCGCTCTGGGACGGGCTATGGTACGCGCTGTTTCCGCCAGCTCACGTGCCATCTCCTCCAACCGTCGGCTGGTTTTGTTGAGTCGCAGGCGCTTGACAACCGATGCAATGTCCAGGTTAAAAGGTATTTCTACCTGATAGACTCTTTTTTCTTCCGAATTTGCCAATGAAAATCTGTCCCAAGTTTAAATATTCTCTATTATGAGGATAGATTATCGTTTCTGATGTGTCAAGGAAAATGACCGCTTGACGGTCTATGGAGGGTGAGGTATCAATAGGTCAGGCCTTATTTCCTCAGGTTGCATTCGACAGTACAGTCCTTGCACTCTTCGGCACAGGGCTCGATGTGAATGGTTACGTTGGCGTTTTTGAGCGATGACTGGATATCCTGCTGGAGGTGGTGGCAGAAATCGTGTGCTTCGCTGATATCGGCGTTTTTCCGCATGATAACATGGAGGTCGATAAAGCGTTGCGCCCCGGCCTTGCGGGTACGCAGTTTGTGATATCCCACTACCTTAGCGGGGTGTTCTTCGATGCGTGATATAATAGCTTTTTCTTCGGATTCGGGCAGCTTGATGTCTATCAGTCCCCCGAAAGATTTTTTAATGATATCATAAGACGCTTTGATAATAAGCAGGGCTACCAAAATAGCTATGATTGGGTCAAGAATATTGAGTTTAGTAATCCGTACTATGATAAGGCCCAGTAAAACGCCGGTCATGGTCAGTATGTCTGTGGTCAGGTGACGGGCATCGGCTTCCAGCGCCAGCGACTCCGTTTCCCGGGATACTTTTAACAGATATCTGGACACAATGATGTTCGCCACTATTGATACGGCCATGATTCCGATGCCTACTTCGAGCAGCTCCAGGGTTTTGCCATTGATGAGCCTGCGTATCGCTTCCTCGATGATTATACCGGCGGCAACGAATATCAGAATTCCTTCAACAACTCCGCTGATGTTCTCCACCTTACCGTGGCCGAAGGGATGTTGTCTGTCAGCGGGCCTATCGGCAATCCTGACGCTGATGAAAGCGATAATAGCGGCGGCCAGGTCCATGAGGCTATGAATAGCCTCGGCGATAAGGCTTATGCTCCCGGTGATAATCCCGGCCACTAACTTGAGGAGAATAAGCAGGGTGTTTGAAAGAATAGATGAAAAAGCTGCTCTAGATTTTCTGGTGAACTTCATATTTCTAACTTTTATATAATCCCCTTAAAATATAAAAAAATTCCGTGAGACCTACTGGTCCCACGGAATTAAACCGCTGCAATTATAGCCCAGCCCCACCCCGATAAATCGGGGTCGCCTGCTCCAGAATGCATATATTATAACACGAATAGTGATGTCATGTCAATTATCCTCCCTTTTTCCTGCTGTTATTAAAAACCGGCTGGTCCTTCAAACTAGATTCAATCACTTAATAATATTATAATAGTTATGGAGTATTATTAGTTTAAGCACAAACCACAGGATATAGTTCAGGATAACAAACAGGAACACATAATAATAGCTTAAATTTTAGAAGGACGTATGAAAAAGTTTCTGCAAGAGGTAGTAACATATTTCTGGATTCCTTTAATAATGGCGCTTGTTTCCTATATTTTTTTCCAGATGCGTGATGTTTTGCTGGGAATAATAACTCTGGTTGCTTTAAGCGCCATATATACGATAGTACGGCTCTATTTCGTGCACAAGAAATGGTGGCTGCTTATCATTCTGCTGGTTATTGTTCTCGCCTCAATAGGTTACTTTGTTGTCAGGACACCGGCGATAAATCTTTCCATTAACGGCCAGAGGGTAACGGGCACCAGCATCAGCTTTGCCGAGGGCTCTGTAGCGGTAAGCCCTGCCCCTCAAACCAATGGCAAATATACTAAAAATACTATAGTCACCCTCACCGCCAGTCCAGCCTCAGGCTACGATTGGAAAAGCTGGTTAGACACCGATGGTAATACGTCCAATCCTACCACGGTAACGATGAGCGGCGATAAACAGGTTAAGGTAAATTTTGAGCCGCGTTTCTCGCTCATCATCAATAATCAGCTGGTTATCGGCTCCTTCGTGAGCTTTACCGAAGGCTCGGTGTCAATCAACCCCGCTCCCTCAGGAGACGGTAAATATACGAACGGTACCGAAGTTACACTCACTGCCCGTTCGGATTCAGGCTACGACTGGAAGGGCTGGTCAGGTACCGGCAATGATATGTCTAATCCGACCACGGTAACCATGAGTAGTAGCAACAAGAACGTAACGGTTACCTTCGAGCCACGCTTCTGGCTCATGGTCAGCGACCAGCTGGTTATCGGCCCGGTTGTAAGCTTTACGGAAGGCTCGGTGTTGGTGAGCCCCGCTCCCGGAGACGACGATAAATATGCGTCCGGCACCAAGGTCACGCTTACCGCCACTCCGACCCCGGGTTATGGCTGGAAAAACTGGACTGGTACCGGCAAAGATACATCCAATCCTGCTATAATAACAGTAAGTAGTGATAAACATGTAGCAGTTACCTTTGAATTGCGTTTCTTATTGACTATCAATAATCAGGCGATAGTTGGTTCCAGCAAGGACTTTAGCGGAGGTTCGGTGTCTGTAAATCCCGCCCCCGGGACAGACGGCAGGTATACCAGGGATACAATCACCATACTCACTGCTACACCGGCTTCGGCCTACCGTTTCGAAGGCTGGAGCGGCGATGTCTCGGATAAGGTTACTTCCGTTATCATCACGATGAATACCAATAAGAGCATCGCCGCCTATTTCATCAAGGTCTATAACCTGACCACGGCAGCGAGCCCGGCAGAAGGCGGTTCCATTTCTCCCGGCAGCGGCACTTACGATGAGGCTACCAGCGTTGTCCTTACGGCCACACCGGCTTCGGGATATCGTTTCGACCGCTGGAGCGGCGATATCTCGGATAGAGTTACCCCGGTTACCATCACCATAAATACCGATAAGAGCGTCACCGCCAATTTCATTAAGGTTTATACCCTGACGACCTCGGTGAGTCCCGCAGAAGGCGGCTCTATATCTCCCGGCAGCGGCACCTACGATGAGGGCACCAGCGTTATCCTTAACGCCATCCCGGCGACAGGCTATGCTTTCGACCACTGGAGCGGTGATATTACCGACAATATCACACCTGCCGACATCATCATGGACTCCATCAAGAGCGTCACCGCCGTTTTTATCAGTACTTCACCCTGACCGGTGGCTTGCCCCATTGAAGCTACTACTTGTGAAGTTAGCCGGGGGGAATAGGCTGATTATTTACATCGAGGAGCTTTATGCCCAGAGCTTGCGCTATACCCACCCCCCCCCCATCGACTGTAGCACTGTCACCCAGCCCAATAATTATCTTTTTACAGCCGGAATCGAGCGCCGCCAGTATCAATTCTCCCGTACCGTAAGTACTAGATTTCATTGGATCGAGTTTATCGTTTGGAATAAGGTCAAGGCCTGAAGCGGCCGCCACTTCAATAACGGCGGTGTCTTTATCCCCCAAAATGTCCCACGCACTCGTTACCATGCCGCCCAAGGGGCCGTGAACATTAGCTTTTAAGAATTTGCCACCGGTTGCTTCAATGAGTGCTCTTACCGTGCCCGCGCCGCCGTCAGCTATGGGTAATAACACTATCTCGATGCTGCAATCATAGGATTTGACCCCTTTTCCCATGGCTTCGGCAGCTTCAAAGGCTTTCAAGCTTCCTTTAAAGGACTGCGGCGCAATTATTATTCTCATATTACTTGCCTCACCGGATTTCTTAGTGAATCTCCGTATGTAGTATAATATGATATTAATCAGCCGACCACAAGGAGATTACCAATTTTCAGGAAAGGAGATATACGCGGTATGCAATTGACCAAAGACGAAGAAAAAATGTTATCCGGCGGCTACGGGGAAGGCTATAGAAGAGCTATAGAAATCCTCGTTAAAATGGGGGAATTTTATGATGCCAAGCGCCTGATTCCTATCAGCATGGCATTTCTCACTATCGGCCCGAGTCCCCGCAAACCCGGCAAAACGAGCGAATGGCTGAACTGGATGATTGATAACGGCGCCAGGTTCAAGTGCCCGATGGCAATGGCCCCCCTGGAGTCATCCAACTTTCCAGACTTTGAGCTTCATAAGAAATTCGGGGGAGTTTTCGGTATCGGTGGGAGCGGCCATCCCCGTAACCTGTTCAATCAGCCCGTTTTCGGTCAGCACCTTGTTGCCGACGGCACGGCGGTGACACACTATGTAAACTCGTATATCGGAGCCCGGGCAAATACCGAATGTTTTATCGGGCAGTATTCCGCCGCCATCGTTGGCAAGACGCCGGAATACGGCTTTCACCTGACGGAGAACAGGCTCGGTAAGACGTTATTTAATATCAAGGTAAGACTAAAGGACGAAACCGATTGGAGTGCCCTCGGCTACTATATCTCCAAAACGCTGGGTAAGCATTATTGGGATGTGCCGGTTCTAAACGGGATAAATCCCGCGGATATCTCGCACGATAACCTTATTCAGTTCTGCTCGAGCATACCCGCATACGGGGCCTGCGTGCACTCCTTGCTCGTCGGCGTTTCTCCTGAAGCGCATACACTGGAAGAGGGATTCGGCGGGGCCAAACCCAAGGAGACGTATAATGTGGAGTCGAAAGAAATGCAGGAAGTTTTCGATACTTTTTCGACCACCCGGAAAGAACCGGATATGGTATCTATCGGCGGGTTCGGCATAAACGTTTCGGTGGAGAATGCATATAAACTGGCCGCCCTGCTGGATGGGAAAAAGGTTACCGACAAATTTCCGACGGTAGCATTGATCGACGGGCCGGTCAGGACGGTGGCGGATAGGGCCGGTATATCAGATATCCTCAAGAAGGCCGGCGTCCAACTGGGGATGGGTGAGTATCTGAAAGGCAGAAATGTCCCGGCGGCGGATTTCTCGAATAATCCTGTCACGGCCGCCAAGCGTTTGGG
>JBGPRB010000035.1:0-15619 GCA_041489355.1 Dehalococcoidia bacterium | reverse complement strand
GGTCTGGGCCAGCCTGCTGGCGGCCATCGCCGTCGCTGCCATTATGGGCGTATTGATCGAGCGCCTTACCCTGCGCCCGCTGGTGGGTCAATCGGTGCTGGCTATCATCATGATGACCATCGCCCTGGGGACGGTACTGGATGGAGTGGCAACCCTGGTCTGGGGCGGCCAGTATAAGGCCTACCACGGAGTACTGCCGACGCTGACCCTGAAAGTCGGTGAGCTATCCGTACCCCCGGAGACATTAATCGGCATCATCGTATCTATTATTGCGGTGGCGATGCTTATGATTCTCTTCCGCTATACCAAGGCCGGTCTGGCCATGAGGGCCACCGCCGAGGATGAGCAGGTAGTGCAGAGTGCCGGTATCAAGGTAACCACGGTTTATGCCATTTCCTGGGTGATTGCCTGCGTGGTCGGCGTCATCAGCGGCATTCTTCTCGGCGGCGTGTCCGGGGTTTCGACAGCGATGGCCGAGGCCGGCATGAAGGCGTTCGCGGTAGTGCTGCTGGGAGGGATTGACTCAATCGGCGGGGCCATTGTCGCCGGAATCATACTGGGTATACTGGAGAATGTCGCCTCCGGCTACCTGGACCCGCTGCTTCCCTCCGGCGGCGGGCTGGCCAATGTCTTTCCGTTTATCGTCATCATCGTTGTGCTGACGCTCAAACCCCATGGCCTATTCGGCCTGGCCAGGATTGAAAGGATTTAAGCATGAGTTTACCTAGCGGGGTCTTCCAGGAAAGCTACGGGCAGGACATGGCTATCTTCCGCACCAAGGCGCACTGGGTGTTATTACTGGCCTTCCTCGTCCTGCTCTTTGCCATGCCGCTATATTCCAGTGATAGAATACTGACCATACTGACCATCATGGGTATTACCATTATCAGCGTTCTTGGACTTAATATCCTGACCGGTTACTGCGGGCAAATCTCCATCGGTCATGCCGGCTTCATGGCTGCCGGTGCCTATGTGTCCGCCATCCTTACCGCCAAGCTCGGCTGGTCGTTCTGGGCGGCCCTGCCCTGTGCCGGCCTGGGCGCGGGATTAGTAGGTATCATCTTCGGGCTGCCATCATTAAAGATAAAAGGTTTTTACCTGATTATGGCAACGGTAGCCGCCCATTTTATTATCATCTGGGTTATCCTCCAATTCCAAAATATCACCGGCGGCGCCGATGGGTTATCTGTGCCCCGGCCCGAGATAGGCGGCCTGGTATTGAAGTCCAAGGCCAGCTATTTCTATTTAGTGATGATCATCACCTGTATCGCGGTATACCTGGCAAAAAACATTGTCAGGACCAGGGCCGGCAGGGCTTTCGTCGCTATCCGGGATAATGACCTGGCGGCTGAGGTTATGGGCGTCAACCTGTGGACTTACAAGTTAACGGCCTTCTTTATCGGCTGTGTCTTTGCCGGTGTGTCCGGCGCGCTGCTGGTTCACTACTATGCCTATGCCAGCACCGACCACTTTCCCTTCATGAACTCGGTATGGTACCTGGGCATGCTCATCGTGGGCGGTATGGGGAGCATGACCGGGGTTATCTTTGGCGTAGTTTCCCTTAAACTGCTGGATGAGGCGGTCACCGTTTTTGGGCCAATGTTAGCCGCCATTTTCCCCGCCATTGCTGCCCAGGCTGCTGCCTCACTCGGTCTTATCCTGCGCGGACTGGTAATCATCCTGTTCCTCATCTTCGAGCCCAGGGGGCTGGTGCACCGATGGGAGCTTGTCAAATCATATTACAGGCGGTGGCCTTTCTCATATTGATTGATTAAATACGGATGAAAGGAGGTGGGTGCATTAGGAAAAGCTTATATTCATTTTATCGAATCAACTCATAAATTAGGAAGGAGGATATATGACCAAATTTAGACTATTTTTTGCAGTTTCCCTGGTTGTCATGCTGGCAGCGTTATTGGTGCTGCCTGCTTGCACCAAGGAGACACCTGCCCCGACCGCAGCAACGCCTGCCCCGACCCCGCCGAAAACGGTCACGCTCTATATCGGCGGCACCTTCGCGCTAACCGGCGCCTATGCCGAGGACACGGCGGCAGTTCTGGCTGGCTTTGAAGACTATGCCAAGTATGTCAATGAGAACAAGAAGCTGGCTCCGTGGCGGACTGAGACATTCCCCGCTGATGTTAAACTGGAAGTGCTGTGGCGGGATGATGAGCTCAAGCCGGAGAAGGCGCTGACTATCTTTGATGAGCTCAAGGCCAAGGGTATGCTTGTCTACAGGATATCGGGCTCGCAGACGGCGCTACCTCTGATGAACCCGCTGAACGATGCCCGTATCGGCGCTACCAGCATGGCCGCCGGTCCTTACCTGCTGTCACCGCCGAAGACCATCTTCACCAACTACCCTCTATATACTGATGAGATGGGCGCTATCGCCGACTGGTACCTGGCGAACTGGAAGGGTACCGGGAAGCCGAGGGTGGCCTACCTCACCGCCGATAGTGCCTCGGGCAGGTCTATCGATATACCCGAGATGGAGGCTTACCTGACGAAGATAGGCTACGAGTTCGTCGGCAAGCAGTTTGTGCCTATGGTGCCTACCACGCCGCCGACTACTCAGTTGTCCTGGCTCAAGGACAATAAAGTCAACCTGACCCTGGGTTTTATGATTAATCCCGGCTCCCAGCCCACCATCAAGGAAGCGGTCAGGCTGGGCATGGGAACTAATCTGGACTACAAGATAACCTTCGGCTTTGCCGCCCCGAGCCACCTGGCGGTCTTCGCCCCGGCCATGGGTACTCTGGGTGACGGCGTGGTCGTCGCGGGCAGCTACCCTCCCATGGATCAGGCTCACGCTAATGTACCCGGCATTGCCTTCTACAATCAGTTACAGGCCAAGTACCGTGCCGGTAAGCCGGTGACCCACATCATGTACCTGGCGGGTATAGTCGAAGCCATGATCCAGACTGAGGCGCTGCGGCTTGCCGCGCTGAAGGTGCCGGCTGACCAGTTAAAGCCGGTTGACGTACTGGAATACGGCTTCTACCAGATTAAGAACCTCAGCACCGGCGACATGACGCCACCGCTGACATTTGGCCCCAGTGATGTTGAGGGGGCTGATGTGATGCGTGTAGACCAGGACCAGAACGGGCAAGTTGTGTTACTGGGCAACTACCCATGTCACGGCATCTATAAACACGAATAGTCAATCGTCCGGGGGCTCCGTCCCGGAGCCCCCGGAAAAATCCGGCTACTGCTTGAAACACTCAGGTTATAACAGCCTGAGAAGTGACATATTCAACCCTGACCTTCCCCCAGTAGTTGTACCAGGTCTTATACGAGAGTCACTGTCATAATAGCCTCAGGTGCCAGTGGGCGATTTTTCATGAAGCTGTGCGGGCGTACTTACCAACCTGGAAGAGCAGAGAAAACTTCTGATCAGTATGCTGGATGCCGTCTATATCTACAACGAACACGCCAAGTCGATTGTCGCAGTAAAACCGAAGCTGCCCTTCAAACCTGTCTTCCAGATAGCGGCTTCTCGTGAAGGGTCTTATATCCGTATTATCAATGAACCCCTTGTAGGCTTATCTTTGTTTCTGGTGGAGATGGGGGAGAGTAGGTCTCCATCGTACCCACCACTTTTTCACTTAGTCAAAGAAAGACGGGCGTTGAAGGTGATCTTTCAGATAGGGTATCCAGGTATTGTTTTTAGACACGTGCACTTGATAACATATATCTTCTACCATCGTTGATATTTACCTGTAATTTATCTCTGATGCGGATATTTATCTTGTGATACTTCAAGGTCATAAAAAAGTATTTTGTTGGGTTTAAATTTCCGTAGGCAAATAGTGAACGATATTGTACATGCACGTATTATGTGGAATATAATACCCAGTAATAGAAGCGGCCTATACGATCAATGGGAGGCGTACGGTATGGCTGATTTAAAATTGAGTTTCGCGATGACTCCTTACGATAGAGTATTGCCTCTCATCAACGGTGAAGTCAAACCTGATGGTATTGAGCTGGAATACACCGGAATGCCGGGAGCCGTCCCACGAGTCTTCTACGAGCAAATCAAATTCCAGCGTTATGATATCTCCGAAATGTCGATGTCTTCCTTTCTGCGTATGCGTTCCATAAAGTGGCCGTACCGCATGTTACCGGTATTTCATAACCGCAATTTCTCCTATACGTTCATCCATATCCGTCCGGAATCAGGAATCAGGCAAGGTCACCCCGAAGATCTGAAGGGCAAAAGGATAGGAATAGGCGATTATCAGCAGTCACTTGGCCTCTGGACCCGCGGCATTCTCCAGATGGAGTTTGGAATCAAACCCGAGGACATGGTATGGTATCAGGAACGCGGCGAGCATTTCAGCCACACCGGTGCCTCTCAAGAGGCTGGACTGGCTCTTCCATCTAAAGTGAAAATCAATTATGCTAAAACTGACTTCGGTATCATGTACCTCAACGGCGAGTTGGACGCCAATACCGGGCTTGGATTTGGGCTGGGTAAAGGACGGATTTCCGGTATTGACCGCGAACATGTCAGTATTTCTGAGAATCCTGAAATTGTCACACTATTTCCCGACCCACGCCAGGAGTCAATCCGCTTTTACAAAAAAACTGGTATTTATCCTCCACACCATACGACAGTGGTTCGTGAAAGTATTCTTGACCAACACCCCTGGGTTGCTATCAGCCTGATGGAGGCTTTTGAAGAGTCCAAAAGGATTGCCATCGAAAGAATCCACCAGATGCCGCCCACACTTATGGTCTTCGGGGAGCAATATCTCCGCGAAATCAAGGAGATATTTGGAGACGATCCTTTCCAATACGGGATTAAGGCCAATGCCAAAGCCCTGGACATGGCACAAACATTCTCTGTCCAGCAGGAGCTTACGGAGCATAAACAACCATTTGACGAGATTTTCCCACAAGAGATTATTAACCGTGAAGAACGGCAGTCTTAGTTAGGTTGTATTCGATGGTATTATCTGGTACAGGGAAATACTAGATGTTGGAACTGCAGGACAAAGTGGGCGTCATAACAGGAAGCAGCCGCGGCCTTGGCAAAATCCTCGCCATGGGTTTTGCCAGGGAAGGCGCCAAAGTGGTTGTGGCTGCACGTACTGAAGTTGAGAAAGAACTCTTGCCGGGCACTATATACAAGACTGCGGAGGCTATTAAGGCTGAAGGCGGTTACGCTCTGCCTATCAAATGTGATGTCACCAGTGAAGAGAGCATAGGAGAAATGGTCAAGAGGGTGTTGGATGAACTGGGCCGAATAGACATCCTGGTGAATAATGCCGGTACGGCCTTTCCTAAATTGATTACGGAAACGTCCCTTAAACGCTGGGAACTGGTCCTTAAGGTAAATTTGACCGGCGCTTTTTTGTGCTCCCGGGGGGTTTTATCTGGGATGATAGCGAGAAAAAGTGGCAGTATCATTAATATTACCTCCATCGACGCCATCGCTCGTTCGTCAGGATTTGCGGGCGCGGCCTACGGCGTCTCCAAGGCGGCCCTGGAGCGGTTTACCTGGTCCCTGGCCGCCGAAGTCGGCAAATATAATATCGCCGTGAACGCGCTGAAACCCAGGGAGGGAATAGAGACCGAAGGACTGATGGCCGTCTCACGGGGTGTCGGCAGGGAGCGCTGGGAGTCGCCGGAAAAATTTGTCAGGGCAGCCATCTTTTTGGCGAAACAGGATGCCTCCGGGGTTACTGGCACGGTAGCTTCAGATGAAGAATATTGTCTCTGGCATGGCCTTGAATAAATAACCATCGGCCTAAAAATATCGGTGTCAAGGTGACTATATATGTATCATCAAGAAGCCGAATCGACCTTACCTCCGTACCGCATCCTCGACCTAACCGAGGGGGGATGTATGCTGGGCGGCCGGTTGCTGGCCGACCTGGGTGCCGATGTAATTATGATTGAACCTCCCGGGGGCAGTCCTTCCCGTACCGGTCCTCATTATAAGAATGTCGTTGACCCGGAGAAAAGCCTCTTCTGGTGGGCTTATAATGCCAATAAAAGGGGCATCACCCTTGATATTGCCCGGGCGGAAGGGCGGAAACTATTTAAAGATTTGGTCCGGAAGTCGGACGCCGTGCTGGAATCTTTTGAGCCGGGATACCTCGACCACTTGAAACTGGGATATCCCGACCTTGGCCGGATAAAACCGGACATTATTTTGACTTCTATCACGCCTTTTGGACAGAATGGCCCCAAGGCACATTATCAAGCCAGCGACCTGACCGTCTGGGCCAGCGGCGCCTACCTCTACGCCTGCGGTAATCCCGACCGCGCTCCTACCTGGATAAGCTTTCCTCAGGCCGGCCTTTTCGGCGGGGCCGAGGGCGCTATCGGGACGATGACTGCCATCTGGCACCGGAATAATACCGGCGAAGGCCAGCACGTTGATGTCTCCATGCAGGAGAGCGCCCTGTCTCCTAACTTAAACATTCTGCAGATGTGGGACGTGAGCGGCGTGGAATTCCATCGGCTCGGTGGTGCGCTGTACGTTCCCAGCACCGGAGTCCAACAACCCATCTATTTTGAATGTCGGGATGGTTATGTTATGATTTTAGTCCAGGGCGGCAACGAACCGTTTATTTCATCGTCCGCCAGACTGGTGAAATGGATGGCAGAAGAGGGTATGGCCCCGGAGTGGCTTGTAAGGTTAAATTGGACACTGGATTATGATGCGACCACCATGGGACAACCGATAGCCGACCGGGTTGGAGAGGCAGTGGAAAGGTTTACCCTGACCAGGACCAAAGCGGAGCTTTACGAGGAAGGAGCCATCAAGAGGCAGATCCTGATTGCACCCGTTTCCAATACCAAAGACATCAGCGAGAACCTTCAACTTAAGTCCAGGGACTACTGGGAAAAGCTGGACCACGCGGACCTGGACGATGCCGTCGTTTATTGCGGCCCCTTTATCAGGATGAGCGAGACGCCGCTAAAGTACCAAAGGCGGGCCCCGCTGATAGGGGAGCATAATGATGAAATCTACGGGGAGGAGTTAGGCATTTCCAGAGAAAAACTCGATTCCTTGAAAGAAAAGAGAATCATCTAGGCAAAAATATGAACGGAAATGTCTTTGATGGTCTTAAAGTGGCGGAGTTCGCCTGGGTAATCGTCGGGCCGGCGACCTCTCGCTACCTGGCGGAGCACGGCGCTACCGTGGTCAAGATCGAATCTCATAAGCGCCTGGATACCATGCGCGGGACCAGTCCGTTTGCCAATAATAAACCAACAGTCGATAGCAGCATGGCCTATGGCCGCCATAACCCCAATAAATACAGTGTCAGCATTGATTTGCAGCACCCGAATGGCAAGAAGCTGGCCTGGAAACTTATCCACTGGGCCGATATTGTCACCGAGTCCTTTTCCCCCGGCACCATGGAGAAATGGGGACTGGGTTATGAAGATGTAAGGAAATTAAGACCGGACATTATTTATTTGAGTTCCAGCATGCAGGGCCGGGGAGGTCCCCACTCCAGTTACGCTGGCTATGGAATGAATGCGGTCAATCTCTGCGGCTTCACGGAAGTCAGCGGTTGGCGGGATAAAAGGCCGGCCGCTCCGCACGGCGCCTATACCGACTATATCAACGCGCGTTTCAACGCTCTGGCCCTGGTCGCCGCGCTCGACTACCGCCGCCGTACCGGTAAAGGACAATGGATAGAGCAGTCCCAATTTGAAACTTCGCTGCACTTCTTCGCACCCCCGCTTATGGACTATCAGATTAACGGCCGAATCATGGGGAGGGACGGCAACCGATACCCGCAGGCCGCACCCCACGGTGTTTTTCCCTGCCAGGGAAACGATAACTGGATAGCGATTGCCGTCTTGAATGAGGAACAGTGGCGCAATTTCTGTCAGGCCATCGGTCAGCCGCATCTGGCCGGGCGGAAAGAATACGCGACCCTTCCTCAAAGAAAAAAGAATGAGGATGAACTGGAGAAACTGGTAGGTGACTGGACGAGATGTTTAACGCCGGAAGAGGCGGAGAAATTATTGCAGAAGGCTGGTGTACCCTCTCATATAGTAGCTAAACCAAAGGATGTTTATGAGGATATTCAGCTCAGAGAGCGCCACTATTTCGTGCCCATAGAGCACCCGGTGATGGGCCGGCAATCGTATGAGCCCCAATCTTCTTTTATCCTGTCAAAAACCCCGCGCCGGATAAAAAGGCCCTCACCCTGTCTGGGCGAACATAATGAGTTTGTCTTTAAGAATTTGCTGGGGATGACCGACGAGGAGATAGCCGGGCATATTGCGGACGGAAGCATTACCACTGAACTTCCCGGACAATTCAAGGTCAGTATGTAGAGAAACAAATGTCATTCTGAGGAGCGAAGTGACGAAGAATCTGGGGGAGGAGGGGTAAAATAAACACTTGACTTCCCCACCCGGAGATCCTTCACTTCGCTCAGGATGACGAAACGTAAACTGAAACACAGGAAGGAAGCTATATGGAAAGCATGAAAGATAAGGCGGCTATTGTCGGGGTCGGCTATACGCCGCAGGGGAAAGTGCCCGGCCGGACCTCTTTGAGCTTTCACCTGGAGGCCGCCAGAAATGCTATCTCGGATGCCGGGCTGAAAATCGAGGATATAGATGGGTTGCTGGTACAACCGGCGATGGGCGATCCATCGGTTACGGCGGTTCTGGTGGCGCAGCACCTCGGGATTCGTGTCAGGTTCCTGTCCGCACTGGACGCTTTCGGCGCTTCGGCTGGCTGTCAGGCCCAGTATGCCGCCCTGGCCGTGGCTCATGGCCTGGCTAACTACGTCCTGTGCACTTACGGCGAAAACGCCCGCTCCGGTGTCAGCGAATACGGGACGGCGTTAAACGGTGGACTTGAATACGGACTTTTTGGGCCGGCGGCCTGTTACGCTATTGCCGCCCGGCGGGCGATGCATGAGTTCGGCACCGGTCCGGAAACCTGGAAGGAAATCGCCGTCGCCCAGCGCCGCTGGGCTAACCTCAATCCCCGGGCAACCATGTATACCCGGCCGATGACCTACCAGGACTACTACAACGCCAGGATTCTCGTGGAGCCCTTTCGTCTGTTCGACATCTGCCAGATATCGGACAGCGGCCGGGCTTTTATCGTTACGACGGCTGAAAGGGCTAGAGTTCTTAAAAAACGCCCGGTCTATATTATGGGCATGGGGCAGGACCATCCGGCTACCAATCCCCAGCAGGCGACATACCTGACCGGACCCACCGGGGCCAAACTCTCCGGGGAGCAGGCCTTGAAAATGGCAGGAATAACCCTGAAGGATATCGATGCCTGTGAGATATACGATTGCTTTACTTATACCGTGGAAGTGGAACTGATGGACTACGGATTTTACGGTCGAGGAGAAGGTAAAGACTTTCTCAAGGCCGAGCGGTTGGGACCCGGCGGGGATTTCCCGCTCAATACCTCCGGCGGACTGCTTTCGGAGGCTTATCAGATGGGCTTTACGCCCCTGACAGAAGCCGTTGTGCAATTGCAGGGAGAAACGGGAGATAGACAACTGGGAGCGAATACCAGGACCAGGGAGCCGGAGATTATTCTGGTGAGCAATAACGGCGGCGTCATGCAGACCCACAGCACGCTGATATTAAGGAAGTAGACTATGATGACGAGTTACACCAAGCCTTTACCCATTATCACAGATGATAACCGGCGATACTGGGAATACTGCAAACAGCATGAGCTAAGGATGCAACAGTGTAATGATTGCGGGTATATCCGCTTTCCACCCAGCATCCTTTGTCCCCGGTGCCACTCCGTGGATGCCGAGTGGGTAAAGTTAAGCGGCAGGGGCAAAATCTACAGCTTCGTGGTTTATCGCATATCTTATCATCCATCGTACACGGATGACATCCCGTACGCCGTGGCTGTCATCCAGTTAGCCGAAGGCCCCCGCATGGAAAGCAATATCACTGGCAGCAAGGTTGAAAATCTAAGGATTGACATGCCGGTGGAAGTATATTTTGATGACGTCACTGACGAGGTCTCATTACCCAAGTTCAAACCGGTGAGTTAACACGATTATAAACGATAGCGGGCCGCGACCCGGGGTGACACAGGAGGCATGACTTGGACTATAAAAATCTATTACTGGCTAAAGAAGACGGTATCGGCATAGTTACCGTAAACCGGCCCGGAGTATTAAATGCCCTCAATACCGAAACCTATAGAGAGCTCTATGAGCTGTTTGCAGAGATCGAGAACGACCCCGAGATACGCGTCGTCATACTCACCGGAGCCGGGGAAAAGGCGTTCGTTGCCGGAGTGGACATCCGGGATATGAAGGACAAAGACAGCGTCACCATCAACGAATTCATTGTGACCGCCCGGAGGGCGGGTGATAAAATCTACAATTTAAGCAAACCGGTCATCGCAGCTATAAACGGATTTGCTTTCGGGGGCGGCAACGAGCTGGCCCTGGCCTGCGATCTAAGGATAGCCTCGGAAGCTGCCCAATTCGGCCAACAGGAGATAAATGTCGGTGTCATCCCGGGCGGGGGAGCTATCCCTAGGCTCACGCAACTGGTCGGCCTGACAAGGGCCAAAGAAATTGTCTATACCGGGGATGTCATCGATGCCCAGACTGCCCTTCGGATCGGACTGGTCAATAAAGTAGTCCCCCCGGAAAAATTAATGGAAGAAGCCAAGGCACTGGCCAGGAAACTGCTCGGCAAGAGCAGCCTGATATTATCTTATGCCAAACAGGCTTTCAATACCGGGGCTGATATGAGCCTGGCGGCCGCGCTGGACCTGGATGAATGTTACTTTGCCCGGTGTTTTGCCACTGAAGACCAGAAAGAAGGCATGAAAGCCTTTGTCGAAAAAACAAAACCCGAATTTAAAAATAGATAGAGACCGCGATGATAGACTACGAAAAATACCTGGTCAGAAAACCGATTTACGAATCATGCTCTGGAGTTAAAAATCGCCAGAGTCCCGCCATGACCTATATGAGTCGGGCTCAGGTCCCTGAAGCCGATTGCTACCTCGAATTTGGCTGGATATACGGCCTGCCGGAACCTAATCCGCATGTATCGGAACATGTGCATGACTTCGATGAGATTATCATGCACTTCGGCGGCGGTCCGTATACTTCCCGGGACCTTGGCGCCGAGATAGAATTTTATATCGGCGGTCAGCCGATAACCTTTAACACCACGACGTCGGTATTTATTCCCAGGGGGGTCCCCCACGGCCCGTTAACCTGGAAGAAATTTGCCAGGCCACACGTTCAGATGGTGATTATGCTCGGCACCGGCAATAATGGACCAAGTGTCAGCCAGAGGGACCCCGGGGCAGCCCCGGTTGGACTACCGCGGAAGACCTCAGACACGGACTACGAGGAATATGTTGTCCGGACCCCCGTTAGGGAAGTGGGACGGGGAGTGAAGAACCGTCAGATGCCTACCATGACCTACATGAACCGGCACCTGGTACTGGGAGCCAATTACTATCTTGAGTGCGGCTGGATTTACGGTATGCCCGAACCCAACCCCCACGTTTTCGAACACGTGCATAATTATAATGAAGTTGTCATCCATTTCGGCAGTGACCCTGACCATCCGGAAGACCTCGGCGGGGAAATAGAGTATTGTGTCAATAGCCAGCCCTTGACCTTCAGCACAACTTCAGGACTTTTTATACCGAAAGGGGTGAAACACGGGCCCTTGACCTGGAATAAATACTCCAGACCTCATCTCGAGATGACGCTCATTATGGGTGCCGGAACGTTTAGAGAAGTATGGTCGGCCGAGACGTTCGGCGGCCATAAAAAATAATATTCTTCGATTCTTTCACATTGAATAACTTCGTCAGCCCTTTTTCCTTACCTCTTAATTTAATTGAAATTGCATACATTATATTAGATTCAAAGATAATTCGTGGGCATCATTGCATAAAAGCTTGTTTCGTTGCCATCGAAGTATGAAAAAGGGCTGGACGACCTAGTGGACAGGATCAAGGAGTTCCGCCAGCAACAGGAGCAACTGCAGGCGAGAAGGATCGAGATTGAGACCCAGATGTCTGACAAGAAGGTCGACCTCGTCGACCTGAATACCATGACCGGCTATATCACCGAAATGCAGGAGTTTCTCAGCGAAGGTACCCTGACTTAGAGGCGAGCTTACATTCGAAGTTTCGTCCAGGAAATTAAGGTGAAAGGAAATGAAGCCTTAATGACTTACTCTCCACCGATACCGCCTGAGAGGGTAGCTCTCAGCGGGGATACGGTTCCACGTATTGTACACCGTGGTGGGCGATAATGGACTCGAACCACTGACCTCCGCGATGTCAACTGTTTGGACAAACTTGACGCCAGCCATCGTGAAAGCTAATATTATAAAAACCAAAGATTTTATTAAGAAGTAGAGTTAAACATGGCAGCACTGAAAACAGCAAAATACCTAAGAGAAGCCCCAACCAGACCGACGAATCATCCGGAAGTAACCTCCCCTATTCCCACGCTAACCAGCGATGAGAATTTCGGCGACCTGGGATTCCATATATACTGGGAAGCCGTTACCGTGCCTTTTACCATGAACCCCGCCCCGCCCCACAAACATGAGTTCCCCCAGTACCTTAACTTTATCGGAGGGGATATTACCAACATGCTGGACCTGGGGGGAGAGATTGAACTGACTCTGAGTGAAGACGGTAAAAAACTGGAAGTACATACTATCACCAAGGCCACTTCTGTCTACATTCCCGCCGGCCTTTATCACTGCCCGCTTGTCTTTAAAAAGGTAACCAAGCCTATTTTGTTCATGGACGTCATATGCGCCGGACTGTATAAGAAACTGGGTAAAGCCTAGTTTTTGTTTAAAATATACTGTTTCAATAATACCGGGCATACATCACGAGGAAAGAGCACCGGTGTATGCCCGCTGTTTGCCTCTATTAACCGGACGGGGTCGATATGCTGCATATACGCCGTTATCAAGCACAGGATAACGAAGCCGTCAAAGAACTGCATTACGCCGGACTGGCACAATTCGGCGCTACGGCAGACCCTTACTACGATAGCGACCTCGATAACATCGAAGATGTATACATCCACAATCACGGCGATTTCCTGGTAGGTATCCAGGGGGAGGATATCGTCGCCATAGGGGCTATTAGAAAAGTATCGGCCAAGCGCGGTGAAATCAAGCGAATCAGGGTCCGCCGGGATTGCCAGCGGCAGGGCTATGGCCAGACGATTTTGTTAAAGCTAATGGAAATAGCTGCGGAATTGGGTTATATTGAACTCTGCCTCGATACTGTAGCCAATAACACTCCTGCCCGGCGTCTCTTCGAGAAACATGGTTTTTTAGAGACACATCGCGGGAAAGTCGGCCCTTACGAGCTAATTTTCTACGATAAGAGGCTGAATAAAGATAAAGGAGGGTAAAAATGGACGCAACTTTTAAAGAAAAATTCCTTAACCTCTGGAAGAAATACTTTAACGACGCCGAACTGCCCTTCACTTTCTACTATACAGATGAAGAAGGCCACGCCGAAGCGGTCAAACCAGGCTCGGTGCCGCGGTGTATCATCGGGGCACTGGTCAAAGTGCGGAGCGGGCAGTCCCTCGCTTTCGATGTCGATAGCATCGGCTGCCCCGGTGGTAAAAGATACCTCGGCTTTGTGGAAAATCTCATGCCGGACTTCGAGTATTTCCTCTCCTGCGGTATTCCCGGCAAAATGGAAGGTGAACGCTATAAGAAGTCGCCGGAGATGGTAAAAGAGTACATGAAAAAGCACGCGCCCGTAATGAAAGCTCCCGGCCGGTACATCGTCTTTAAGAGATGGGATAAGCTCGATGAAACCGACCGCCCGGAGGTTGTTATTTTCTTCGCCGAGCCGGACGTTCTCTCCGGTCTTTTTACGCTGGCCAGCTTCGATGAAACGGAGCAGAACATGGTAATCGCCCCGTTCGGCTCCGGCTGTGCCAGCATCATCCAATACCCTTACATGGAGACTAAATCCAAAAGTCCCAGGGCGGTCATCGGCATGTTCGATGTCTCAGCGCGTCCTTTCGTGCCACAGAACACGCTCACCTTCTCTGCCCCTATAGCCAAGTTTGCCAGGATGGTGGACAATATGGCAGAGAGCTTCCTCATCACGCCGTCGTGGGCCAAGGTGCAGAAAAGGATTAAAAGACTTAAAATTGTTTATGGAGAGGTTAAATCCCGGAAAAAAGGATAGTCTTTAAACGGATTACACCCCCGGGAGGACCATCTTAACTCTCTTGATTCTTACCTTCTTGACTGGAGAAAGAGGAGACCACGATGACCAAGATTAGCCTGGTACGCACTTCAGATAGAACCGAAGGCACCCGTAAAGCCATCAGCTTACTCAAGTCCAACCCCGTGAAGGGTAAGGCCGTCGTTCTTAAACCCAATTTCAATACCGCCGATCCCGCCCCTGGCTCCACCCACTATGATACCCTGCGCTCCCTAATTCTGACCCTCAAGGAGATGGGAGCTAAGAAAATCACCCTGGCGGAACGGAGCGGGCCCGGAGACACGACGCGGGGCATCATGGAAAAGAAGGGTATCCCCAACATGGCTAAAGAGATTGGTTTCGATATCGTCAACCTCCAGGAGATGGACAAAGACGGGTGGGTCTTAGTCAAACCCGAAGATAGCCACTGGAAAAACGGCTTCCTCTTTCCGAAGATTTACCGGGAAGCAGAGTCCATCGTGGTGACCTGCTGTCTCAAGACACACCAGTTCGGCGGCCACTTTACTCTGTCGATGAAGTGCGCCGTGGGCATGGTGCCGCCGGGACTGGGGACGGCAGGAGGAGGTCAGTACCCCTACATGAACGAGCTTCACAGCTCGCCCTACCAGCGCCAGATGATTGCCGAGATTAACACCGCCTATTCCCCCGACCTCGTCGTGCTGGACGGCGTCGAGGCTTTTGTGGATGGTGGCCCTCATGTTGGCACCCGCGTCAAGGCTAACGTCATGCTGGCCGGCAGCGACCGCGTAGCTATCGATGCGGTGGGCGTGGCGATACTGCGTCTATTAGGAACGACTCCCGAGGTAAGTAAAGGCAAAATCTTCGAGCAGGACCAGATTAAACGGGCAGCGGAGCTGGGGCTGGGCGTAAAATCCGCCGACCAGATACAAATCGTTACCGGCGATAAAGAGAGCGAGGCCTTTGCCATAGATGTCAGGAAAATCCTCGCCAAAGGTTAATCGATAGTAAATCGGGGCGTTTAAGAGGGGCATCAGCCCCTCTTTCTTTTTTTCTTCCCCTTGGGGATTTTACCTTTCCCTCTAACCCCCTCTCCGTCGACGGAGAGGGGTTCACCCTGAAGGGGAACATAAGGGGGTGAGGTAATAATAAACGGATTTCTTCGCTTCGCTCGCAATGACTTTGTATTTATAATTTTGGAGTACTATACTTGGATTATCTAAAGAGGGGATGGCATGAATATTTCAGTATCTAAGACTGAAGCTTTAGCTTCAGAAGTATGGTTCGATACTCATATGATGCATGTTCGACTTCTGGACGGTAGAGAAATCAATGTGCCAATCGAGTGGTTTACTAAACTTCGCAGTGCTACTGAGGAGCAGAGAAAGAATTGGCGGCTTATCGGCAGGGGTATCGGAATACACTGGG
>JBGPRB010000034.1:0-15875 GCA_041489355.1 Dehalococcoidia bacterium | reverse complement strand
TATAGCGTCGCTCGAATTCCTGCTGTGAAATGCCCATATCAATACCTCCTTAAACATGGCCGCCATCGACCAGGAATGTCTGCCCGACGATTTGTCTGGCGAGGTCCGAGGGCAGATAGGCTATCATGTTGCCCACGTCCTCGGGCGTGGTCGCCCTTTTCGTCGGCACGGTGGCTACCGCGCGTTCCAGTTCACCCGGCGGGAAGTTGCCCGTGCGCAGGAAGTTGGTATCCCCGACCCCCGGCGCCACCGCGTTCACATTAATCCCCGAGGCTATTACCTCTTTCGATAGTCCCTTGGTGAAGGCGATAATAGCAGCTTTGGTGGCGCCGTAGTGAACGCACCGGGGCATGCCGCTGATGCCGGCGCCCGACGCTATGTTGATAATCTTCCCGCTTTTACGCTCAATCATCTGGGGCAGGACGGCCTTGGTGCAGTGGAACACGCCGTAAATATTGAGATTGATGACTATTTCCCAGTTCTTTTCCGGCGTCTCCACGAAAGGCGTCGGCGTGGTGGTGCGGCCGGCATTATTTACCAGGATATCTATCCTGCCGAATTTATCCAGGGCTTTTTTTACCATGTCTTTCACTTCGGCAACTTTGGTGACGTCCGCTTTGACGGCCAGGGCTTTTCGGCCTAGAGCCTCCACGTCGGCGGCTGTTTTCTGAGCGCCTTCGCCGTCAATATCATTAGCCACTATATTGCACCCGTATTTTGCCAGGGTCAGGGCTATACCCCGCCCGTATCCCACCGGGCTGCCCGCGCCCGTTACCAGTGCTACCTTGTCTTTTAAACCCAGGTCCATTTTCCCTCCTTCGGTTTCTTCCTGTTAGTATTATATCAATTTCTTTTAAGACGAGAAAGCATTTGCTTAATATATATGTTGATTGAGTGACGGCAGAAAGAGTAAAATCAGGTACGAGCTTAAAGCTAAATTATCTTAAAAATAATACAAAGGAGACGAATGGCATGGAAAAACAGTGGTCTGAGATGACCAAAGAGGAAAAGCGCGATAAAAGGATGAAGAATTACCTTAACCCGACTGACATTAAATTCCGTGATGCTAAGGCGAAAAAGGTCTATAAAGAGCGGGTAACCCGCATGATGAAAGTCTCACGTTGTGAAAAGCCCGACCGCGTGCCCGTATCCCTGCCGACGGGTCACTACCCGGCGTATTACGGTGGATACGACTTCAAGACGGTGATGTATGATGCCAAAGCCCTTAAGGCTGCCTGGAGAAAGTTCATGGAAGACTTTTATGAAGATATGGATACGTTCATGGGACCGGGCCTCATTTTCTCCGGGAAAGTAATGGATATTTGCGATTTTAAAAATTACACCTGGCCGGGCCATAGACTGGGGGACGATGTCAATACCTTCCAGTTCGTCGAAGCCCAGTACATGAAGGCAGATGAATATGATTACCTGATGAAAGACCCTTCCGACTTCGGATTCAGGGTACTGACGCCTCGTACCATGGGCGCCGCCGCGGGACTGCAGTATTTTCCCCCGCTTAATACGCTGATGGGCACCACTATGGTCATGACATACCCGTTCACCCGTCCGGAGATAAGAGACACCTTTAAGAAACTGATAAAAGCCGGTGAGGCGATGGAAAAGTGGCAGAAAGAGCTTATGGTCGTCAGCAGGGAGGCTGTGGAGGCCGGGTTCCCGGCGGGGCGGGGAGGTATGGGAATAGCGCCCTTCGATCTCATCGGGGACTTTCTCAGGGGAACGGAGGGTATCGCCATCGATATGTTCCGCCAGCCGGAGAAGCTCCTGGAATGTATCGACATGATTTACGAACTGATAGTACCCAGGATGATAAGCAATATCAATGATGCCAGCGGCTTTTCGGTGAGTTTCCCTTTACATCGGGGCGATGATACTTTTATGTCCCGCAAGCAGTTCGAAAAGTTCTACTGGCCTAGCCTGAAGAAATACATCGATGCCTTAATCGAAGAAGGTATCCAGGTCTCGCTCTTCGCCGAGGGGCATTATAACCAGAGGTTGGACTATATCGGCGACTTCCCTAAAGGATGGGTATCATGGATGTTTGATAAGACCGATATGGCCAAAGCCAAGAAAATGATTGGCGATAGGTGCTGTATTTCCGGCAACGTGCCCGCCTCGTTAATGGTTGCCGGCAAACCGAAAGATGTCAAGGAATGTTGCCGTAAACTTATCGAGACCTGCGCCCCTGGCGGAGGCTATATCCTTGCCGGCGGCTGCACGGCCACGGAAACGAAGAATCCGGATAACTTTCGTGCTTTTATGGAAACTGCCGTGAAATATGGCACGTATTAGTAATTGAGATACCTCCACTGGCATGATAAGGAGGATAGTATGCCTGAGCCAATAATTGTAACCAAACAAATGATTGAGAAAGTCTTTGACGATGCGGCCACGACGTATAACCGCGTCGGGCCAAGCATCTTTACTCAATGGGGTACGCATTTAATCGAACAGATGCCGCTAGCGCCTGGCCAGCGTGTTCTGGATGTTGCCACGGGCACGGGCGCAGTGTTATTTCCTGCCGCTAGACGTGTGGGGACAGGGGGACACGTCACCGGCATCGACCTGTCCGGTGTGATAATCAAGGAGGCAGAACGAAACGCGCGCGTGGAAGGATTGAAAAACGTCGCATTTCGCAAAATGGATGCCGAGCACCTCGAGTTCCCCGACCAGGCCTTCGATGTTGTTACCTGCGCTTTTGCCCTCTTTCTGTTTCCGGACATAGAGGCCGCCTTGCGCGAGATGTATCGCGTTTGCAAGCCGGGCGCCTGTATCGGTGTGACTGTTTTCGACAAGACTCCACTGATGTTCGCTCCGGGTCTCCCGCTCTTAATGCAGCAGTATATGGCATCTGGAATGCGAATGATTCGGATGCCGCAACCAATGGCCTATGCGCCCGAGGAAGTAGAGGCTTTGCTCAGCCAGTCCGGATTCCGCTCCATCAAGACGCACAGTGAGACGAACGACATCATCTACGCGAGTGCGGATGATTTTTGGGCATTTGCCCTGACCACGGCGGCGCGTGGGATGCTCCTGAGCATGAATGAGGAGACGCGGGCGCGATTCAAAGACGAGTACTTCGCTAAGTTGCGTCCGATGTTCCGTCAGGATGGCTTGCATCTGTCCGTGGGGGTCGTCTATGCACTGGCGCAGCGGTAGGCAACAAGCGTATCCCCGAAACCTAACAACAAGAAGTTTAATAGTTTTAGAAGTCATTGTAGTAAGGGCGGAGAGTTAAGCCTCCCCACCCTTATCTCCCCCTGAAAAACCATTTGTTAATGTTTTTTCTTTTCGGTATCTGGTTTTTCCCTCTTTACAACAGGCACCCATAGCTGGCACTTAGAATCGGGATTCATGTCTCCCGGCAGATAGACTTCCAGTTCAGGCCCTCCGGTGTGCTCGTAGCCGGTGGATGGGAACCATTCCTTAAAAATCTGTCTCCAAGATTGCGGGAGTAAATCCAGCGTTGTTTCAAATACTGCCCAGATAGCCGCCGGTATCTCCACGGTTTCAAACGGTGAGGGTGATGTACCCTCCGGCAATTCCACGGTGATGGCGTAGGAATAACCCTCCATCTGTCCTTCGTGTATGCAGATACCGAGCATCATGCCTCCAGTCACGGCGCCGGGCTTGTTCCTGACGAGACCTACCAGCTCCTGGCGTTCTGCCGAATTCATGAATTCTATACACCACTCGCCAATTTTGACCATGTTCTGCTCGACATCGCTGGAAAAATGCCTGACCCTACCGGCAGCAGTGAACGCCGGTTTCTCAATTATCCTGTAGTCCATGTCATTACCTCCTTTTAATTCAATATAAAAGGAGATACGCGGGAATGCCGTAAGCTTTACCCCGGACGCGCGCGCCGCCTGGGGATTGATGCCGTGGACATTCCGGAACGCCCGGGTGAATGCTTCCGGCGAATCATAACCGTACTTCAAAGCTATATCGATAACCTTATCATTAGTTGTAATAAGTTCTTTGGCCGCCAGGGTAAGCCGTCGCTGCCTGGTATATTCTGCAGGGGTCACGCCAATGATAGCGAAGAACATACGCTGGAAATGGAACAGGGAGCAGCAAGCTTTGTCCGCCGCTTCACTGAAGTCGATCTCGCCTGCCAGGTTGTCCTCGATATAGCCTATCGCCGTATTCATTCTTTCCGACCATTCCATGCTTCCGCTTCTCCTTTGATAACACTATACCAAGGACAATGAAAGGCTTTCCTGACTTTTTATGCGCACTTATGCAAGAAAGATATGGAAAAGAATAAACATGAAAAGGGGGAGAGGGATAAAGTGTCCCCTCTCCACCCTTTTTCTTATTACTATTTCTTCTTTTTCTTGATAATAGGCATCCATACCTGGCAACGGTAGTCCTGGCTGCTCGTATCTCCCGATAGATAGACCTCAAGCTCCGGTTTAGCGTCATGTTCGTAGCCGGTCGACGGGAACCATTCCTGAAATATCCGCACCGTTACATCCTGAATTGCTTTGGGCATAGGTCCGATAGATTCGAATACCGCCCAGGTCGCCGCTGGTATATGAATAACATCGAAGCCCGCCGGTACTGCTTTATCGGGCTTCTCCACACCGATACCGTAGGTAAATCCCTCCATCCCTCCTACACCGATGCATACTCCCAGCGAATCCGCTCCGGTAACCGGTCCGGTTTTGCCCTGGGTTAGCTTCATAAGGACATCATAGTGTTTGGCCTGGATAAATTCGTCCCAGAACTGCGGGATTTTTCTGAAATTTTCACCGTTCAGCGTGGTGAATTTTCTGGCTTTGCCCACTACATCGAATGCTGGTTTCTCGATAATCCGGTAGTCCATGTCATTCCCTCCTTTCAAAACGATATGAAAGGAGACACGTGGGAATGCCACCAGTTTCACCCCCGGCTCGCGCGCCGCCAGCGGTGTCACACCGTGCACATTCCGGAAGGCCCGTGTGAAGGCATCCGGCGAATCATAGCCGTACTTCATGGCGATATCGATAACCTTGGTATTTCCGGACGATAGTTCCGTTGCGGCCAGGGTGAGCCTTCTGCGTCGGGCGTATTCTGCTGGCGTCACGCCGTTCACGGCAAAGAAAATACGCTGGAAATGAAATGTAGAACAGCAGGCTATCTTGGCCGCTTCATTTAAATCTATTTCGCCCGCCAGATTGTCCTCGATATAGTCTATCGCCGCATTCATTCTTTCAGGCCATTCCATGCTTCCGCATCTCCTTCAATGACAATATAGCAGGGATAATTACCGGTGTCTCGACTTTTCCTGCCCACCTTTGCAGGATGAATAATGTGAATATTCTCTTTATAGAAAATATTTAATAATGGCTTTTTGTCATTCCAGCCTTCATGCAATTGTCATTCCCGCCCCGTATCAGTGTACAGGATGAACTCCAGTGGGAATCCAGAACTCCCATTCTGTCATTCTGAGTCCTTCCGCTGAAGGACGAAGAATCTCGGGGCGGAGTGGTGGTCTGGATTCTCAGGTCAAGCCTGAGAATGACAATCTTAGGAATTTCTTTCAGTTACTTGCTACTTAAAGGTTTCAGCCGTGCGTTGCGTGCTCCCTCGGACGTTTCCTTGCCGGTAACCGGGTGCTTGAAGTGGAAGGGGAAAATATAGCCGGATACATAACGCAGGTCGGCTTTATCTACGGGTATATCGGGCGCCGGCATGGGTGGAAGAGGTCTGGCACCCTCCCTTTGAGGAGCGCCTGCTTTACCCTTGACGAAGCGTCCCCCGATGTCTTCCGGCATCGACCATTCCGCGATTCTCGCACTGTAGGGTATCACCCACTTTATCGATAGTATTTTCCAGGTGCCTTTTTCTTTGATATAGCCCATTTCGTATATACCGCTCGTCAGTGAGCCGCCGTTGACTTTGCCCTTATCCGATGAGAAAATCCCTCCGAAAGCGTACCACCGTCCCTTGGCGGTTTTACCGTCCTTTGATACTGTAATAAGGCCGCCGGTCGGCATTAGCTGGTGCGAAAATCCCGGTGGATTATCGCCTCTGGCGGCGCGCCCGAAATACTTTTTCACACCCTCTTTGCCCAGCCACTTGCCTTCGAGCCAGTCCAGGACAACGTCTTTGCTGTCTGAAAAGCAGTCGATTATCGCATCTCCCAGCATGTGCTCGACATAGTAGTTATATGCCTTTTGCAACCTCTTGATTGCCTCGATATCCTCAAGAGTGGTCATTTTCTTCTCTTGAGTCTTGAGTTTCTTCTCGAGAGTCTTAATCCTGGCTTCCATTTCCTCGATTGTCATTATTATCCTCCTGCTTGCATTTCTATTGTCACCATTATAAACATGTTCTGGCACTAATTCCAGTTTTTACCCTGTATATTCAGAATAAAAACTCTTTGCTTATTGCTGTTCTGTCTACTTGTGCTTGGCAGGTTATAACCTCACCCCTTTATCCCCTCTCCAGGCAACATCACTGGTAAGAAACCACAGATATTGATGGCTGGAGAGGGGAGTTCAGGAGAGAGGGGGCGAAGCCCCCTCTCATATTCTTTCCCCCTCTCAAACATAATAAAAATTGAGCACTAAAGATGCAATTGTTTGAGAGGGGGTTCACCCTGAAGGTTCTCCTTGAAGGGACAAAGGGGGTAAGTATATAAAATCGACTATATACAAACAGAGCTATTTAGTTGCAACCCGCTGGCTTTTACCAGTAAAATCATAGTTGGTTCAACTTAACGGAAATCCTTAGAACGATGAGAGCGGAAATAATTTCTACCGGCACCGAACTTCTCCTGGGTGAAATTGCGGATACCAATACCTCATATCTGGCAGGTCAGCTGGCTTCGCTGGGAATCGACCTTTATTTCACCTCGTCGGTCGGCGATAACTATGAGAGGTTATCAGGGGTTCTGAGGCTTGCCTGGCAGAGGTCGGAGCTGATACTTACGACAGGTGGTCTGGGCCCGACGCAGGGTGATATTTCCCGCGAAGCTATCTCCGGTCTGCTCGGTGAGACTATGAAGGTAGACCCGACTCTGAGAGAAACACTGGCGAAGTTCTTCGCGGAGCGGGGCCTGGAGATGTCATCTAACAATCTCAAACAGGCTGCTCTGATTCCTTCGGCAGCACCGATTCCGAATGCGCGGGGCACTGCTCCCGGCTGGTGGGTAGAAAAGGATGGGCGGATAATCATAGCTATGCCCGGCCCCCCTGCCGAGATGCAGTTTATGTGGCAAAATGAGGTACTTCCTAAATTACAGCGTCGGGCAGGGGCCATTATCCTGTCCCGTACTCTTAAGACCTTCGGCCTGGCCGAATCGAAGGTGGACGAGTTACTGGCTAATCTGCTTAAATCCTCTAATCCCACCCTGGCCACTTATGCCAGGCAGGACGGTATTCACCTGCGTATTACGGCTAAGGCAGAGCGTATCGAAGAAGCGCAGGCCATGATTTTAATTCACGAAGCGGCGGTCAAGGCTGTTGTGGGTGATTTTATCTGGGGGGTGAATGACGAGACGCTGGAGAATGTGGTGGGGCAAATGCTTATCGATAGGGGGTTATCTCTGGCGGTGGCCGAGTCTTTCTCCGGCGGCTCTTTGATACATACCCTGGCCCGGATTCCGGAAAATCAACGCTTCTTTAAGGGGGGACTGCTTACCACCTCTGACGAAGCTAAAACTGCCCTTGGCCTTGAGCCCGACCTTGTCCGGGGTAATGCTAAAGCAGCCGGGACCGCTGCCGCGATGGCATCTCTGGTACGCCATAAAATGAAGGCAGGTATCGGTATCGGCATAGAGGGCTACGCCGAGACGGTGGACAACATGATGATGGCCAGGGTCTTTATTGCTATTGCCGGCCCGGCGACAGAACAGCCTCAGGTGCATACCTATTCCGGAAGACTTACTCAGGTGGTAGGCAGGATTGCCTACCAGGCTCTCTTCGACCTGAAAAAATTCCTGACGTAAGCCTTCCCACAATTGTCATTCCAGCCCCGTATCGCTGTACGGGGTAAACTCCAGCTGGAATCCAGTATCCCCACTCTGTCATTCTGAGTCCTTCCGCTGAAGGACGAAGAATCTCGGGGAGGGGGAATCAGTCTGGATTCTCGGGTCAAGCCTTCAGGCTGAGGCGTTCAGGCTGAAGCCCGAGAATGACATTATTAATCAACCCAGGAACAATCGTATTTGGCGCTCAGCCCCACCTGCATAACGCTGTAAGGTCTTTCAACCTTGTTGCATGTGATTGGAAAGTGCGGCGTCCCCTTGGGTAACGAGACCACGGTAGGCACATTAAAGGTATGTTTTTCGTGTTCCTTGCCAATCTCGATGGTAATATCCGCCCCCAGGTAGCTCAGGTTATCGGTGTTATGCCCGAAAAATATCATGCATTCATCATAAGAATGTATCTGCGCCCCTTTTCCCGGATACCACTGCCCGGTCTTGTTATAGAGTCCCATCGTAAAATTGATAGGTAGTCCTTCCAGGTCGTATCCGGTCATGGAAAACTGCTGTTTAGCGTTGGCTCCCCCCGGTCCCTTTTTAATCGGCAGCTTTTTAATTAGGTGTTTGTATTTTTTCCCTTCGGTAGTGCCTTCCTGTTTCACCGGTGAACCCGCATATTTCGGACTGAGGGCCAGGTGGAAATGCCCGAATGCTTTATAGACTTTCTCGGTAATTAGCGGGCAGTGCGGCACCCCTTCGGGAGCGATGCCTACGGTCGGCACGCTGAACTTGTGTTTTTCGTACTCTTTGCCCAGGGATAACTCCATGTCCGACCCGAGATAACTCAGGTCGTCATCATCATAGCCGAAAAAGAGCAGGCATTCATCAAACGCATGGGCGTGCGCCCCCATATTGGGAGCCCAGTCGCCGGTCTGGTCGTAAACCCCCACGATGAAATTGAGATTAAACCCTCCCAGCTCTTCGCCTCCCACGAACACCAGCTCTTTGGCGTTGGCTCCTCCCCGCCCGTTCTGGTATTTTAATGTTTTCACTAAATTCCCGTATTTTGTATCGGCCACAGAAGTATTTCCTCCTTATTCCATATATAGGCAAATTCTATGCCATTGGCAAATATATTTCAACAGACATTGACCCATTCCACGATGTAACCGACTGTCACCTGATAGTTTGGTTATTCACCATGTGCTGTGTCATTGCGAGTCCATCCCGACGAAGTCGGGAGGCGAAGCAATCCCTTAGATAGAATCAAGCCATTGATGGAGATTGCCACGGGCTCTCGCCTGCCAAAGAACTTGTCTCGCCTGCCATAGTCACTGAGGACGGCGAGCAGGTCGCCCTCGCAATGACAACCTCCCAAGAGGGTACAGCCAAAACCAAATAGTACCTTAATCTCGATATATTGACACTCGTATCTTTCAGTAGTATTCTGTATTAATAGCTTTAACCCGGGAGGATTTCCACAACCAATACCCTCAAATCGGCTTGAGCATTTTTTAAGGAATGTTATTATGACTGATTCCAAAATTCGCCACGTGACTGTTCCCGGGCTGCGCCTCCACCTTAGAAGAGGGGAGCCGGACATGCTCTGGCTCAACGGGCAGGACCTCCTCCTGCTGAATAATACCGCCGCGGAGTTCATCGAAGCCTTTATTGAGGTGATGAACCGGTACCCCGAAAAGCTTGAGGCAGCCAGCTTCAAACAGGAAATCGCTGCCCGGATGGAGCAACGGTATCCTCAGGTCCCGGCTGACGTTTTGATTAAGGACTTTGATGCTATCTATGGTACGCTGGTCGAAATTAGCAAGGGCAGTTGCCCTGTGTCGGATATGAAGCTGGAGACGCGGGAGACCAGCCCCGGACTCTGGACAGCCCCGCCCCGCATGGATTTAGCCCTGACCTATAGCTGCAACAATAACTGCTATTTCTGTTATACGGGTGGCCCCCGGAAGGTGGCGGAGCTCGGTACGGCTGACTGGAAGAAAGTCATCGATAAGCTCTGGGATAGCGGCATTCCGCAAGTCGTCTTTACCGGCGGTGAGCCCACGCTCAGGAGCGACCTCGTGGAGCTTATTGATTATGCCAGAGAGTTCGTTACCGGCCTGGTGACCAATGGCCGCAAGCTGGCTTCTCTGGCCGGCGATTTAAACCGGGTGTCGCTGGACTACGTTCAGGTGAGCCTGGAATCACACCGGCCGGGAGTCCATGATAGCATGGTCGGGGTGAACGGCGCCTGGCAGGAGACACGCGACGGCATCGTTGCAGCCTTGAAGAACGACCTGGCGGTTATTACGAATACGACGCTGACTAGAGATAACCTGGCGCTTTTCCCGGATTTGATACAGGCCGGTTCCGACCTCGGATTAAAGATGATGGCCTGTAATACCCTGATATGCAGCGGGCGGGGGACGTGCAGCAAGAAGGATGCGGGTGTATCTCTGGAAGAGCTTAAAGGTGTCCTCTCTAAAGCCCTGGAAGTAGCCCATAAGGTCGGCGTCAAGCTGGACTGGTATTCCCCCACCTGTTACAAGCAGTTTAACCCCGTCGAGTTTGGTTTTGGGGCTAAAGCCTGCTCCGCCGCTCAGTATAACATGACCATCGAGCCGGACGGTTCGGTCATACCCTGCCAGTCCTGGTTCAAGGAAAAAGTAGGCAATATCCTGCAAGACCCCTGGCCTGACATCTGGAATCATCCGGTGGCTCTCGGTTTCCGGGAAAAGGCCTATTTGAAAGGAAGGAAGGAATGCGAAGGATGCGAATACCTGCACCAGTGCTATGGAGGTTGTCCGCTGGAATATTCGCCCTAGTTTTTCTTCTGATGGCGGTTTTTCCGGTCCTGGCGGATACGGGAACGTACGGGATATCCGACTACATCGTCACGCTCGAACCCCAGAGCAGCGGTGAGGTCAGGATTACTTATGAGCAAAAGTGGAACGTCCTCAGCGGCCACATACCCTGGGTAACTGTCGGTTTGCCCGATAATAATTTTTCTGTGGAGAGTTTCAGTGGAGCTGCCTCTAAAGTTGCGGCCGATAATTCCGGCGGGTTCTCCGGAGTCAGGGTAGACCTGGACAAGGACTATCTGCCCGGCCAGACCTTTGATATCAAGTTCACGGTTTTACAGGGGGACCTGCTCGAAAGATTGACCTCGGATAAAAAGTGGAGAATCGATTACACCCCCGGCTGGTACGATAGCGCGGCTATCGACCATCTTCAGATAAACCTGGTCTCTCCGGTGGACTATCAATCCTACTCTTCCGTGAGTCCGATGCCGGACTCGGTCAATAATAATATCATCACCTGGGAACGTCTCAAGTTA
Source organism: Dehalococcoidia bacterium (assembly GCA_041489355.1). Taxonomy (GTDB): domain Bacteria; phylum Chloroflexota; class Dehalococcoidia; order Dehalococcoidales; family RBG-16-60-22; genus JBGPRB01. The sequence continues at coordinate 4,605 of JBGPRB010000034.1, read as the reverse complement.
GCTCCCGGCGGCCGGTTCAATGTTGCGGTGGAATCCACGGATGGCAGCTTCCTCTCGGCGGCAGCCCCCTCCGGTCCCTCTCAAAGTAAGGGGCTGGGAAAGACGTTTTATATAGTTATCGCCATTATCATCGTCGTTGGCTTTCTGATATTCTGGGGCATACGGAAAAACCGGCAGGCCCGGGATGCCGCGATGAAAAAACGGGTGGTCACTATCGAAGAAGAGATGGCTGAGGACGTCAAGAAAAGGGAAGAAATCGAAAAGGGCTTTGAGAAATACGTCGAGAAGAAGAAAATCCAGCCTGATGAGCAGGGTCGGTATTTTGATAGACGCTACGGCGATTATATTACCCCGGCGATATGGGCTGCGGTTATTGCCAGCCAGTATCAACGGCAGACTCCTTACGCGGGAACGACCTACCGGCCGGGTTGCGTGGTATCCTGCGCCTGTGTCTCCTGTGCCTGCGCCTGCGCTTGCGCCTGTGCGGGAGGCGGTGCCGCCGGTTGCTCCCGAAAAACCATGCATGAATGCCGCACCTGTTCTGTTCATTAAATGAGCCGCGGCGTCCGGTGTATTTCCGGCTTACCCCTTCGAAGGAAGCGCCACCGTGGCCTGGCCGGGTGCCGTCACCAGACCGGCCTGATTTTCAACCCGCATTTCGCAGTCTACCAGGTGCTCCCCATCCTCGATACGCTTATTCTTGACCCTTCCCTTCACCACATTGATATCGCCGATAATGTTAGGGTGGCGTATCTGGCAGGATAGCTTTTTAAGCGTGCCGTCATTCCCTATCCAGTCAGTCACGAACTGGCTCAGCCAGCAGACCCTTTGCGGCCCGTAATCGGAAGCGTTTTCCAGGCCGGCGCGTTTCTGCATTTCCTCCCTGGAAAACCCGACTTCCACGAAAGGCCGCCGGTACTCGATACGGCGGGGAACCGACGGCACGAGAAGGCCGAAGCGGATAATCTCCATCATTGTCAGGAGCCCTTTCTCCAGAGGGGGCGTCATCTCCGCGCCAGCCTCGATATCCTCCCAGAAACGTGGCTCGGCCCCGCGTCTATTGCGCTCGAAGGCAAGGAGGTCGGGGGATTTAGCTTCTACTCCCGGCTTGGGCTCCCTGTCAAACCGGACGGCCTGTGTCTCAGGCGGCGTAAAGCGGCAGGTGGTCGTCCGTATGGTTCCAATCAGCTCATTTCTCTGGTTATAGTAATAGGCTTCCCCGGTAGAAAAAAGCATCGGCCCGAGGGACTTGCTCTGTTTGCGGTTTATATCTATGGCTTTTCCCTTAACGGTAACCTCATCGCCCAGCCGGATGGGGTGGAAAAACTCAAGCTCGGCTCCCGCATATAAAAGCCCCAGGCTCATCACACGCGGGTCTCCGGGCGCTGATAATGCCGGCGCGCTGCCGTGGTTAATGTTATACAGGAATGTCGGCGGGGCGGTAATCATGCCGAAGCGGCTCTTCCTGGCGTAATCCTCGTCTATCCACAAAGGGTTGTTGTCCCCGACCGCTTCGGCGAAGTTCTTGATGTTATCCCGGGTGGCTTCCACGAGGAACCGCTGCTTGTTCAGGTCTATCTCTATCCCTATGCCCTTCTTATAATCACGCTCGAATTGGTCCAGAGTGATTCTCTGTTCAGCCATTGGTTCCCCTCGTTAAAACACGCGGTTCTTTATCGGTTTGAACTTCGGCAGTGTTATCTCATCGGTCACATCATCGAATACCACTTCCACCGGCATCCCGATATAGATGTCTTCATTGGGGCAGTCGACGATATTGCTTATTAAAAGTGGGCCTTCATCCAGTTTGACATAGGCGACATTGTAGGGGATATCGTCTTTCCAGGCCGGATGAAACGGCTGGTGAAAAACACAGAACGTAAAGACCTGCCCTTTGCCGCTGACCCTGACCCAGGCCATCCTGGGGCTATCGCAGGCCATGCAGTCGGTGACCTGGGAATAGGTAGTCCCGCAGTTCAAACATTTATATACTATCAGCTCGTGTCTTCTGGCTGCTTCCCAGAACGGCTTATCGGAAGACGTTATTGCCGGCAATTGTTTTTTATATTCTGCCACGTCTATCTCCTCAGGATACAGCAGGTGGCGGCGCTGCCGCTGTTGACCGTGCCGCCCAGCCCGGTAACCAGGCAAATTTCGGCATCCTTGACCTGGCATTCACCGGCCTCGCCCCTCATCTGCCTTATCCCTTCGATAAGCTGGGTAAACCCCATCAGGTAGCCCCACGATAGCCCCGTGCCCGAGGTATTGCAGGGGAACTGCCCTTTCAGCTTTAGATTACCTGCCTCCACGAAAGGGCCTGCCTCCCCCTTTTTACAGATACCGTAGGATTCCAGCTGGGAGAGAAGGAAGATAGTGAAGGCGTCATAGATTTCACCCACATCCACATCTTTAAGGGTAACGCCTGCCATCCTGAAGGCATGTTCGCTGGCCTTCTGCGTGACGAATCCGTCAAAGTGGTGTATGGCCTCCGGCGAGCGCCCCATTTCCCGCAGGGAGTGGTCCATGCCGTACCCCAAAACGTATACCGGACGCTTCTTATAGCCCCACGCCTTCTCCGCCGAGGTTATTATCAGGGCTACGGCGCCGTCGTTGACCAGGCAGAAATCGTATAAACAGAGCGGTTCCACTATCATTCTGGCATTCAGGTATTCGTCCATGGTCAGTTTTCTATCGTGCATGATAGCTTCCGGGCGTTTATTGGCGTATTCCCGCAGGGTCAGGGCTATCGAGCCCAGCTGCTCACGGGTAAGCCCGTACAGGTGCTTATATCGCTGTGCTATGCAGGCCGCGGTTGCCCCCGGGCCGTACCAGCCGTAAGCCCCCGGTGTATTCCCCGTCGTCGGTGGGCCGCCGCCTCCGCCCGTGCCGCGCCGGCTGGTAGCGCTTGATGCATATACGAGGATACAGGTGTGGCAGAGTCCGGCCTCCATCGCGCCGATAGCCATGGAAATCATCACCAGCGCGTACGAACCGAGACTTTGCACCTGCCAGCAGAGCTTGGCGGGAATTCCCGCCATCTGGAGAGGTACGGTATCATTCGGCCCGCCACCCATCCCCTGCTGGTAAATATAGCCATCGACCTCCTCTTTCTTCATCCCGGCATCTTCCAGGGCCAGGGTTATCGCCCGGGCGGCAAGTTCATCAGGAGTCATCTCGGGTATTTTACCCAGTTTCGTCAGTCCCACGCCGACGAAAGCATATTTATCCCTGATACTCATTTCAAGACTATCCATTTACCTGTCATTGCGAGGAGTCCTTCACCAGAAGGGCGACGTGGCAATCCCAGTCTTAAGATTAAGTCTATGATAGAGATTGCTTCGCCTTCCGCTTGCAGCGGAATGGACTCGCAATGACAATTATATGTCATTTTTATTAGTCGAATACTCCTTCTTGCTCCATCTGTTTAAACTCGTTACCGGGTATGCCTAGGATTTCTTTACAGATATATTCGGTGTGCTCGCCCAGGATTACGGGACGGTGCAGCTCGGCGGTGGCATCCGAAAGCGTAAAGCCCGGCGGATGGAAGAATTTTTGTTTACCCAGATAAGGATGTTCTATCTCGCGGAAGAAATCGTACGCTTTAAGCTGGGGGTCTTCTTCCGAGTCCTGGGCGGTAGCCACCACGCCGGCGGCCACTCCTGCGTCTTGCATCATCGCCATCACCCGCTCCGCGGTGAAATTGATGGTCCATTCGTTTATATATTTATCGAGTTCGTCGCTGTTTTTTATCCTGCCGTCAAGCGTGTTGAATTTAGCATCTTTAGTCCATTCCGGATTTCCTACCACCCCGCAAAAGCTGTCCCATTCCTGGTTGGTAAGTACGGTAATAGCGACCCACCTGTCGTTGCCCTGGCAGCGATATGCCCCGTGAGGCGCGGCGTAGGCGCATTTATTGCCGGTCAGGACTGGCTCCCGCCCATTTACCGTGTAATCAAGGACGACCGGCGACAGGTAGTTGATGCCCGACTCTATCTGGGACTGGTCGATGCACTGCCCCCGGCCGGTGCGCTGCTGGTAATCTATGGCGGTAATTAATGCCAGTCCGCCGAACAGGGGAGAGAGATGGTCGGTATAAAAAGAGGATATGGGGACCGATTTGCGGTCCGGCCAGCCGGTTATGGTATAAAAGCCGGTGAGACTGGTGACTGTCTGCCCGAAGCCCGGCTGGCTGGCCATCGGCCCGGTATGCCCGTACCCGCAGGTGCGGTGCATGATAAGCCTGGGATTTATTTTCTTCAGGTCTTCATAGCCCAGTCCCCTTTTTTCTAGCGTTCCCGTGGTAAAGCTCTCCACAAAAACATCCGCCCATTTAGCCAGTTTCTTAAATATCTCTACCGCCTTGGGATTGTTGATATTCAGGCTCATCCCGTATTTCTTGACGGGATGGGTTACGGCAAAGGCAGGAGTATATTCCAGCAGGGTCTTCTTATCTACGCTGGCGGCTCCACCCTGACTGGTAGGGCGGGGGCTTACGGCACCGTGCTGTCTGGTCATGTCGGGCCGGGAGGCGCTCTCGATGCGTATTACCATAGCTCCGTAATAAGCCAGGAAGTTAGCCTGAAAAGGCCCGACACCGCCCCAGGT
>JBGPRB010000033.1:0-16080 GCA_041489355.1 Dehalococcoidia bacterium | reverse complement strand
TCCAGCCCATCCCGCGAATTGACCTGTTGTCAGTTTTTTGATAAATGTTAAGTTTAGTTCAGCCATGGCTACAGCGATTTTGGCTTCTTGCACTTCGGTTATCTGGTTCAGGGTACTATTGGCGGACTGCACGGCGAGCTGGGTTTGTTTTACCGCGAACTCTTTAAGGGTGACCTGGCGCTCTGCCCCGGTTACAGCAGTTTCCTTGGCGGTAACCGTTCGCTGGAGAGTTGTGACCTGGCGCTCAGCATCGGTCACCAGACCATTTTTGGTTGTCACATTACGCTGAGCTGTGTTCACGTTGTCCTGGACGATTTGTAGTTGGTCTGCCCATTCGGTTGGGTCCACGCTAACGAGAACCTGCCCTTTTTTCACAGTATCTCCTACCTCTACAAGAACCTGTCCTATCGTTCCTCCCCGCCCTACGGTTCCTCCTTGATAGAATAAATCGACTGGCAGGTCTTCCGTTTGTGTAAAAGCCAGGTTGCCGGCAGCCGTGATATCCAGTTCCAGGTTACCGCGCTTTACAGCGGCTATCTGGTCTGCAGGCGTTTGTGGGTCCGATTTCGAACCGCAACCGAAAAGTCCGGCCACGGTAGCCCCCAGGATAAGCGTTATCAGTACAATTTTATAAAATTTCATTTTGTTCTCCCGTGCGTTTCTTTATTCTTTTTTTACCTTCCGACCGATTTTCACTTATTTCTGATTATTATGACAGGAAAATATTAAATAATAAGTAATTATTGTTACATTTGTACGGGGAGACTGAAGGTGAAAGTGCTCCCCTGGCCCGGTTTACTCTTGACCTCAATCGTGCCGCCGTGGGCCTCCACCAGGCGTTTGGCGATGGTAAGGCCGAGGCCGCTGCCCCCGGTAGCCCTGGCGCGGGACTTGTCCACACGGTAGAAACGTTCAAATATCATCGGCAGGTCTTCGGCAGGTATGCCCTCGCCTGTATCTGCCACGCTGATATATACCTTATCGTTCTGCTCCTGGGCCGTTACGGTTATGCGCCCTTCCTTGCCGTTATGGGCGACCGCATTATCCAGTAAATTATAAAGAACCTGCCTGATGCGGTGCGAGTCGATATTGACCAGGGGTAGTGCCGCCGGCAGGTCGGCTGATATTGTCAAGCTTTTAGCGGTTGCTTTGGTCTGGAATACGGTTATGGTTTCTTTGATGAGCCTGGAAATATCGTCCGGCTGGACAATCATTCTTAACTTACCGGCATCGGACAGGCTCAGTTCCTGGAGGTCTTCGACGAGACGTGATAAAGAAGATGCCTCTTCATTGAGGGATTTAATGGTGGCTTCATCCGGCTTAACGACGCCGTCGGAAATTGCCTCCAGATAGCCCTTGAGGTTAGAGAGGGGAGTCCTTAGCTCATGGGCGACATCAGCCACCATATTTCGCCGCAGACGCTCGTTACTTTCCAGGTCGTCGGCCATGGAGTTGAAGGAACTGGCCAGTTCGCTCAGTTCTCCTTTGCCCTTGTATTCCACCCTGTGGGAGAAGTCGCCTTTCCCGAATTGTCTGGCAGCACCGGTAAGGGCTTTAACCGGTGCCAGGATTCGGCGCGACAGGAGAAAAGTGAGCAGCAGGGCGATGCCAATAGCCAGCAGGCCGCTCCAGAGGAAGTAACGACCTATCGTACCGTAGGTAATTTGTAATGCAGCCAGGTTTAAATCGGGCAGGTCCCCGTGAATTATGTGGACGGCGCCGGCAGGTCCAGTTCCTAAAAATGGCATCATGGGTTGGCCAGGTGTCTTGGCCGTGTAAGAGTTGCCCAGGAGCTTTCCATCGGAATCCGCAACCACTTTATCCTGGTTATCGGTCAATATAATCCGCCGTCCGTAAAGATTACCCCACTGGACTACGAGTGACTGGACGCCTTCCCAGGTCCCTGTAAACTGGTAATAACGGGATAACTCTGTTTCCACCCTTCTATCCTGCATCAGCTCCATGCGTTCTCCGATATGGCTGATTTCAGCGCGGGTAGTGCGATAGGTAAAGAAGAACACGGAGCCAATGATGACGATGATAACGAGGGTAAAGGCTGCCAGGAGTCGGAAATTCAGGCTATGAGTCACCGTTGTTCTCCAGGAGCTTATAGCCGGCTCCGTAAATCGTTTTTATATATCTGGGGTTGTGGGGGTCTGGTTCGAGCTTGCGGCGCAGCTTGAGGATATGGACGTCAATGGTGCGGTCAAAACCGTCAAAATCATCACCGAGCGCCTTTTCGATAATTTGCGCCCGACTGAAAACGCGGCCCGGCTCTTTAACGAGGGCCCCCAGCACCTTGAATTCAATCGGTGTAAGGTTCAGAGGTTTACCTTCCAGAAACGCCTCGTGTTTCAGGAAGTTGACGGTAAGAGCGCCATGTTCAATCTTCTCCGGCCCCCGCTCTCCGGGCAGGCGGCGCAGCACCGCCCGTACTCTGGCGGCCAGCTCTCTGGGACTGAAGGGCTTGGTTACATAGTCGTCGGCGCCGAGGTCGAGGCCGGTCAACCTGTCATCATCGGTCGTCAGGGCTGTAAGCATGATGATGGGTACATCGGATTCAGCACGGAGAGTACGGCATACATCTAGTCCGCTGATACCGGGCAACATAAGGTCCAGAACAATCAGTTCCGGATGGTTTTCACGGGCTATTTGCAGAGCGTCGTTGCCGTTATTTGCCGTCAGCACCCGATAGCCGTCCCGGTTCAGGTAGAGCTTGACCAGTTCTACCGTTTTGATGTCATCGTCAACGACCAGAACCTTTTTCCCGGACACGTCTGAATCTCCGTAATTTACCGTTTTCATATAATATTATACCTTAAATGTTAAGAAATTGTTAAAATATAAGGGAGGGGGATTTCCCCCTCCCTTATTTAAGCTGTTAATTCATTCTTGCAGGTGTCGTCGTTTATTTGGTTGTAGCAGCCGGCGGACACCAGCCACCGAACCTACCGCCAAACATTCCGCCGAACTTTCCGAAGCCGCGGGAGCCGCCGCCGAAAGGCATCATCCCGCCGCGATTACCAGAGCCGAACAGGTAGGGAATATCCGGCCGGGACTCCATCCATTTATTTAACTCGTCCGTCGGAAAACTCGGCCGGGACTCCATCCATTTATTGTATGCATCGAGCTGTTCCTGGGTTATCTTGCCATCTTCCACCAGCTTCTGAAAGTACTGATTTCGGGCATCGGTCGTAATTTGGTTTCTGGCCTCGGTAAAGGCTTTTTGCAGTTCCTGCGAGTCGATAGCCACGTTTGTGTTCTTCTGGTAGATTTCAGCGACCTTATCCAGGAGTTTGGTGCCATCCGCCTGGGTCTGGTTGGTGTTTTGGTCATCCGCATTGGCAATGGCTACTCCGCCAAGAATACCCGCCAGCACTACCATAGTCAAAACTGCGATGATAATAAATTTTTTCTTTCGCCACATGTTCATTACCTCCTTTATATAGCTTTCTGTAGAGAGAATAACAGATAATTATTAAAATCTGATTAATATTGATGGGAGAGATAAAAAATTTATGGTATCCGTTTCATATGAGATGTTGGTCACATACAATTTTATCATTTCTCTATTATGATTTATATAGTAAAATATATTGGATAGTGGAATTATCATTATGGTTGATACGACTAAAAAATCGCAGAAAGCCCGTATTCACATTACTGGGATGACCTGTACTACCTGCGCGGCTACCGTCGAGAAAGCTCTGGCGGAAACCAAAGGGGTGGCACAGGCCAGGGTCAATTTCGCCTCGGAAAAGGCTTCGATAGAGTATGACCCGGAAAAGTTGGACCTCACCGGGATTAAAAATGCCGTCTCCGATGCGGGATACGATGTGGCCGTGCAGAAATCGATATTCCCGGTACGCGGCATGACCTGTGCTTCCTGCGTCGCCCGTGTCGAACAGGCTCTTAAAAGCGTTCCCGGCGTGGTCTCGGCCAGCGTTAATCTGGCATCGGAGAAAGCTACGGTGGAATATCTGGAAGGGACGCAGGTGGCCGACCTGCGCCGGGCGGTGAAAGACGCCGGCTATGAGCTGGGCGGGGCAGCCGAGACGCTGGAAGACGTTACCGCGGCCTCCCGGCGTGAAATTAATAAGGTCAGGGACAGGTTTATCGTGGCGGTGACCCTGGCCGTTATCATCATGGCACTGATGTGGACCCCTCATTTTACCGGCATGGAATATCTATTATGGGTGCTGGCCACGCCGGTGCAGTTCTGGGCGGGGTGGCGGTTCTACCGCGGAGCGTGGGGCGCTCTCAAGCACCGTACCGCCGACATGAATACCCTGATTGCTGTGGGCACATCGGCGGCTTATTTTTACAGCATGGCAGCCGTGCTCTTCCCCGGACTTTTTCAAGCCGGAGGTCTGGAACTGCACCTGTATTTCGATACCTCGGCCATGATTATCGCCCTGATTCTGCTGGGGCGTTTTCTAGAGACGAGGGCTAAGGGACAGACATCGGCGGCTATAAAAAGACTTATCGGACTCCAGCCTAAGACGGCTCTCTTGGTCCGTGACGGTAAAGAGGTGGAAATACCTGTCGAAGAAGTGCAGGTCGGCGACCTGATTCTGGTGCGCCCGGGAGAGCGGGTGCCCGTGGACGGTATTATACGGCAGGGAAGCCCCGCTATCGACGAGTCCATGGTCACGGGCGAGAGCCTGCCGGTAGAGAAAAAAGAGGGCGACGAGGTCATCGGGGCTACCATCAATAAAACTGGCAGCTTTCAATTCGAGGCGACCCGTGTCGGCAAAGATACCACCCTGGCAAGGATTGTCCGGCTGGTGGAAGAAGCCCAGGGAAGCAAGGCACCCATTCAGCGCCTTGCTGACATCATCGCCAGCTACTTCGTGCCGGTGGTCATCGGCATCGCCATTATAACCTTTATCGTATGGTACTTTTTCGGTCCGTCTCCGTCCCTCACTTATGCCTTCCTTAACTTTATCGCCGTGCTGATTATCGCCTGTCCCTGTGCCCTGGGGCTGGCGACGCCCACGGCGATTATGGTGGGTACGGGTAAAGGCGCCGAGCATGGCATTCTAATAAGAAGCGCCGAGGCGCTGGAGAGGTTTTATAAAATAGATACGCTGCTTCTGGACAAGACGGGAACGTTGACCGAGGGAAAACCAAAGGTAACTGATATTATCGCCGTTTCTCCGCATTCTCAGGAGGAAGTGCTCGGTCTGGCGGCCTCGGTGGAGCATGACTCGGAGCACCCGCTCGGCGAGGCGGTCGTCATAGCGGCCCGGGAGCGCGGGTTGACGGTATCCCCGACCTCTGATTTTAAGGCTATCCCCGGCCATGGCGCCGAGGCACTTCTGGACAGCAAAAAACTCCTGCTGGGCAACCTGAAGCTGATGAAAGACATGGGGATATCCCTGGAAGGACTGGAAGAAAAGGCTGAGGTACTCTGGAATGACGGCAAAACAGTGATATTCCTGGGTGTAGACGGCCGGGGGGTGGGGATTATCGGTCTGGCCGATACGCTTAAGCCGGGTGCCGGGGCTGTCGTCGCCGAAATACGCCGCATGGGCATCGAGGTGGCTATGGTCACCGGCGATAATCGTCGCGCGGCCGGGGCAATCGCCCGGGGTGCCGGCATCGACCGTGTCCTGGCGGAAGTGCTCCCGGAGCATAAGTCGCAAGAGGTAAAGAAGCTCCAGGGTGAGGGCAGGGTCGTGGCGATGGTCGGCGACGGTATCAATGATGCTCCGGCGTTAGCCCAGGCTGACGTTGGTATTGCCATCGGCACCGGCACCGATGTGGCCATGGAAACGGGGGACATCACCCTCATCGGCGGTGATTTGAGCGGCATCGCCACCGCCATTTCCCTGAGTCGGCGCACTATAAGAACGATTAAGCAGAACCTCTTCTGGGCTTTTGCTTATAATGTCATTCTCATTCCGGTGGCGGCGGGAATACTCTACCTCGCCTTCCACAGTAACGGCGTGCCGGCGGGACTCCGGTTTATCCTTGGCGATTACGGATTTCTGAATCCGATTCTGGCGGCAGCGGCGATGGCAGCCAGCTCGATAACCGTGGTATCGAACTCACTGCGCCTGCGAGGTTTTAAACCACCCAGGCTGGCGGAGTAAATACAGGAGGTGTCATTATGGCGATTGACCCCGTATGCAAGATGAAAGTTGACGAGAAGAAGGCAGCGGCTACCTCTGACTACAAGGGCAAGAAATACTACTTCTGCGCCGCAGGCTGTAAGAAAGCCTTCGACGCTAACCCGGAAAAGTATCTGGCAGGAAAGTAAAAGCAGGTTGGCTGAGACGAGATAAGTTACCGGGCTGGATATTTGACATAATCTATTTTTTTGATGCATTTTTTCTAAAACGCAGCAGCAAGGTAATAGCTGCCACACCCACTACTCCGATACCTATAATGAACCAGCGGTTCATCAGAATTCCCTGCAGCCTCGCCGAAGTAGATGGCGACTGGGAAATATTGGCAGATATATCCGGGACAGTGGCTTTCTCTTGAGCTGGCGGTATTTTACTGGTTTCCAGGGTCTGAGCAGGCTCTTTAAGTTCGGTGGTGACCGCCGGGGAAGCTTCGGGAACAGGCTCCAGCGTCGCGTTTTCAGTCGACGTAGGTAGGGGAATAGAGATAACGCTCTCTTTTTCATTATTGTGTTCATCGTTCTCGATGGCGTTATTCTTTTCGTCGGCAATTACCCTGATAATATGCTCTCCGGGCCGGGCTATCCAGAAAAAGGTGCCTGTAGCCGTACTACCGGGAATGATATCATCGATACTGAGCAATGCAAGGAATTCGCCGTCGATATAGCAGGCGGTGAGGGTGCTGCCGGAATGGCCTTTGCCGAGGTTCCTGACACTTACGGTGATTGTTACCAGGGTGTTTTCGGCAGGGGAGCGCGGTGAGCAGGTAATACTATCGATGGTGAGGTCGGGGGCGGGGAGGATAACCGTTTTCTCATTGTTCGCTTCGTTACTTTCCAAAACGCTATTTGCTTTATCGAGGACTGCCCTGAAGATGTGTGATTCTGCCTGAGTCTCCCATGAAAAAGTCCGGGTGACGGTCGCTCCGGGTTCCAGCTCTTCGATATAGTGATTGCCCTGGTACGAGTTATCGACGAAGTAGTCTATGTAGGAGCCCCCCGCCTTGTGTTTACCCTGGTTCTTGATGGTCAGAGTAAAGGTTATTTCATCCCCAATGCCTGGATTTATCGGCGACCATGTAACGTCCTGGATAGTCAGGTCGGGGTCGGAGGTAATCAGTGTTATCGTCCTCTCATTATTGGATTCATCGGTCTCAGCCACGCTGTTATTACAGTCTATGACTGCCCTGATTTTATGTTCGCCGGGTTCGGCTTGCCAGGTGGTAGTATTATTGACGATAGCCCCCGGGTTTATTTGATTGACATAAGTTATATTCAGCGGGGCGTCATCAACATAGTAAGCTATATGAAAAGGACCAGCCTGTCCCGGGCCCTGGTTCTTGATATCCACCGTAAAGGTTACGGTTTCTCCTGTTGCTGGCTCGGCCGGTGTACAGGTGATGTCCTGTATCGTGAGGTCGGTGGCGGGGGAGGGGTGTGAGAAGCCTACGCTGGCGGTCTTTGTGTTGTTGGACTCGTCGCTTTCGACAGTATAATTGGCTTCATCAATAACCGCCCTGAGGGTCATCGATTCTGACTGAGTCACCCATGGGTAGGTCATGGTGACGGTAGCGCCGGCAGGTAGTGCCGTCATTTCCTGATGAAATCGATAGGCGTTATCAACATAAAAAGAAAGGTCGTATGAACCGGCCAGCCTGGTACCCTGGTTCTTGACGGTCACAGTGAAAGTCATCTGGTGGGCGATTAATGGCTGCGCCGGTGACCAGGTGATGCTTTCAATGATTAGGTCGGGAGCCAGTGCCGATATATTCGCTGTTCTGGAATTATTGGATTCATCGCTCTCACTGACCTGGTTACTGGCGTCAGCTACGGCTTTGAAGGCATGTTCCTTAGCGTCCACGAAGGATGAAAACGTCTGGGTAGTTGCTGCGCCGGCATCCAATCGGTTGAGACTGACCGCCGTCTGATAAACATCGTCAACGTATAAAGCCAGTAAAGAGAAATCGGCGGTACCCTTTCCCTGGTTCTTAACGGTCACGGTTGTGGTCACGTTGCGGCTTTCGGGCTGATTTTCCGGTGAGCAGGATATCGCGTCGATAACGAGGTCGGGAGCGGCGGTTTCACAGGTTACAGTCATGTCATTATTGGTCTCATCGCTTTCGTTGACTTGATGGAGTGAATCGGCGACCGCCTCAATGGCGTGCGAGCCGGGTGTGGCTGACAGCGTGTAGGTCGCGGTAGCGTTATCTCCGGCCTCCAGCCAGGGAACGCTTCGGGTCCCCAAAAGGCTACTGTCAATATAGAAGTTGACGCTGGAAGCGCCGGCATTTTTATTGCCCTGGTTTTTAACGGTCACGGTAAAGGTTATTTTTTGGCCTATGGATGGACTTTCCGGCGTCCAGGAAATCTCCTCCACGACCAGGTCGGGAGCGAGGACGGAAAAGGCGAATGATTTGTCGTTATTGTCTTCGTTGGTCTCGGCAACGCGGTCGTCAAAATCAGCCATTGCCTTGATAACATGTTCGCCGGCTTTAGCCTTCCAGGTGAATGTATTCGTGGCGGTAGACCCGGCGTTTATCTGGTTGACATAAGCAGCGTTTAATTGATTGTTATCGATGTAGTAAGCGATGCGGGAAGGGCCTGCCTGGCTATCGCCCTGGTTTTTGATGACGGCGGTGAAAGTCACCGTATCGCCGATAACCGGCGCTGGCGGCGACAGGGTAATAGATGCAACGATGAGGTCTGGGCCGGTGCTGGCAAGCGCCCTGCCGTCAATAGCCGTTATCAGGGCAGGGGCAAGAAAGCCAGCTAAAAGAGACAATATTACCAGCCTGCCGGTCCAGGCCCGGCATTTATCGTAACTCATAGATTCAACCTTCACGTGTCGGTTGATAATAGAATACTCTGGCAGGCAAAGCGGCGATTGGGCTTTAGCTTGGGTTTAGCGATGGTGCTGTCACCCATTTTAGGCAGGCCGAATTGAAAAAGCCTTGATGCTCTGCTAGATGACGCCTTCATTGGTAAGCTGTGTAATTGTCTGCTCCGTATACCCCATTAATTCGGAGAGCACCTCCAGGTTATTCTCTCCAAGGAATGGAGCGGGGTAATTAATCTTGCCGGGTGTCTTCGAAAGCTTGAAGAGAGAACCGGGTGTTTTGACCTTGCCGGAAATGGGCTGTTCCACCTCGATGACCATGTCCCGGGCCAATAGCTGCGGGTCGTTGCAGACCTCGTCGAAGGTAGGCAATTTAGAGCATGGCACATCGGCATTCTTGAGAAGGTTCAATATTTCCTCGGTTTTCTTTGTTTTCGTCCACTCGGTTATTATGGCATCGATTTCGTCCCGGCGCTGATATCGCTCGTTCTGGTTAGCTCCGAGCGGGGTATTAATAAGGTCCTCTCGACCCATGACGGTGTAAAGTCGGTGAACTTGAGACAGGACGCCGGACATAATAAATACTCTCCCGTCTTTAGTAGGGTAAAGGTTGCAGGGTATCATGCCGGCATGACCGTTTCCCAATCGCGGCGGATTTTGGCCGTTCAGGAAATAGTAGGGGGAAAATTCTATGGACGTTAATTGCCAGATGCAGTCCTGCATGGAAATGTCTATCGTCTGGCTCTCACCCGTCTTTTGCCTGTGGAATAGAGCGGCTACGATGGCAAACGCGGCAAAAAAACCGGAAGAAAAGTCGGCGATGGATACTCCGCACCGGGTCGGTCTATCCGGAAAGCCTGTGACAATGGTCATGCCGCCCATGGCCTGGGCGACCGGGTCGAATCCCGGATAGTCCCGTAGCGGGCCGGTTTGCCCGTAGGCGGAAATCGAAGCATATATCAGTTTGGGGTTCAGCTTGCAGAGTTCTTTATTGCCCAGCCCGAGCTTATCCATCGTCCCCGGGCTGAAATTTTCCACCAGTACGTCTACCTTCTTAACCAGCTCCTTACAGATATTACGGCCCTTCTCTGTCTTCATATCTATGGTAATACTCTTCTTTCCCCGATTTAGAATGATAAAAGCGCCGCCTTCGAGACCCTCGGTATGCGGCACGTCATTTCTTATTAAGTCTCCTGAGCCGGGCCTTTCAACTTTGATGACATCGGCTCCTAAATCTTTTAGCAGCAGTGTGCAGAACGGGCCGGAATATACCTGCGTGAAATCCAGTACTTTGATGCCTTCCAGAACGCTAGCCATGTTTTTCCTCCTGAAGGATTGTTTGTAGAGCTGTTTCGGTTGCGATAAGTGTCCGCGGTCTGCGTCAAGTAATTATAGCACTGTCAATGCCCTGATTCCACATCACGGAAGAACCGGCTGTAACACAGAGCATGTGCCATGAAGCACCAGCGAGAAAAACAGGTTTAATTCCTGTTATTAACCAGTTATAATATAGTGATTCCATGAACTTATTCGAATACTAAATACAAAAGCAGGAGGATTTTCAATATGGCAGAAGCAAGATACGATAAATACTTTTTAAAGTACGAACCGCCACCGGGACGTCCCTTTATCATGGGGCCGATTATCCAGCGTATGGATAGCAAAACCATTACGGGGAGTAACTTCTATTTCATACACTGGGTGCTGCCGCACGCGGAGCCCAGGATGAAAGTCGGGCACCCGCCGCATATACACAGCGAGGCCGAACTCCTGATACACATCGGCACCAACCCTGATGACCCCATGGACCTTGGCGCGGAGGTCGAACTATATATGGGGCCGGAGCTGGAAAGACACGTGATAACCAGGTCCACCGTAGTCTTCATCCCGCCGAATTTCATCCATGCGCCCTGGAATCCTTTAAAAACGGTCAAGCCCTGGATATTTATTGAAATCAATCAGGGACTACGCCACACCGAAAAATTTTATCCGCAGCTGTTGACCAGGGAACAGAGGGCTGAATTGGACTGGAATTTCTGGCATGACGATGCCATGAGCGAAGGATATCCTAACATGGTCAAACCGAAGGCAGATAGATAATATTGTCAATAAAGTATTAAGGAGGTGTAATAATGGTAGCATATGTTGGACCGATTGAAAAACAGACTTTAAGCAATAATTATTTCAGGAGGGTATTGTTTACCGGGAAGCATGCTCAGCTTGTAGTGATGTGCTTGCAACCCGGTGAAGAGATCGGTAATGAAGTGCATGCGAATGTTGACCAGTTCTTTCGCATCGAGCAGGGGGAAGCAACGTTTGTGTTCAGAGGAAAGGAAAAGCATCTGGTAAAAGATGGCGATGCAGTTATCGTACCGGCAGGCACATACCATAATGTTATCAATACTTCGAAGACCACAGCAATGAAGCTATATACGATATACTCTCCTCCCAACCACCCCGATAAGACCATACATAAGACGAAGGCCGAGGCTGAGAAGGCTGAAGCGGAAGAGCATCATTAGTAAGACAGGGCAGGTCACCCTCCCTTATCGCCACGGGTCTATTTCCACGATGCTTTTAAGGTGGAAATCGCCGCCGGCGACAAAGTAAATCATACCTTCTCCGGCTACTATAAAATTAATTTGCGATGGGGACCGGAACCGTTTTATCACCGTATCTCCGGGCATGGACAGGCGCTCTTTTACTGCCTTCTGAGCCTGCTGTCTTTCCGGCGTCGGAGCGGGGAGTTCAAGGTGCGGTATCGCGAATGTCTGTATCTGGTCGCTATCCAGCCACTCTTTAACCGTCATCGTGCTGTTTTCATAAATATATTGCCGGAATTGCTCCCTGGTGGTGAAACCGAAATCTTCTTCGAGCATTTTCGCCGAAAGAGGGGTCAGGAGCACCAGGGCACCATCTTCGGGTTCGACATTGTCCAGTACCTTCAGGGTGAAGTCGGGCACGTTGTAGCCGCACCGCTGACGTAAGCCCCTGCCTTCCCAGATACTTACGACGCTATCTTTCGGGTCGAAGCCCTTTTCTACATAGAAAGGCTCCCAGGGTGTCATCGGGTTATCTACATTCTCGGCGAAGGTCAGGCTGTTGTACTGGAGGTTATTCCCCCAGTCGCCCATTATCGTGACACCGGGAATTGCGTAGCACAAGCAGCGTCCCATCAGCTGCCAGGCCCGTCCGATAGTGGCGTTGGCGTGATTATAGGGGCCCATGCAGCCATAGCCGGATGCCATGCCAATTTCTTTGGCTATCGGTCCGTGGACGATGGCTGCGCCGGTGAATGATTGTGCGGAACTGAAATACGGAGGTCCTTTCGAGGCCAGGGCGAGGAGTACCGGCAGATATTCCGGCTTGCACCCCGCCATCACAGCGATAGTGGCAACCTTCTCGACGGTAATATTCCGCCCCTCCCGCTGGCCGTTATCGGTGATACCCATCCTGAAGGCTTCGGCCACTATCTCATCGGGCCGATGGCTGGTTCCCGTCAGTATTTGCCTGACCTTTTCCTCCGTGGGAATCACTATCGGTAAGCCGTCCGTCATCTTATGGTCGAGAAAGTATTGCTGTATCTCGTCATAGGTGCCGGTAACGGGGAGAAACCTCGGCTCAACAGGATGCGTGAGTTTCCCTGTCTTTTTTTCCTCTGATGTCAGAGGGTTGGTTAAAGCATCGATAATTGCCGCCATTAAAGGCTTGCCGCTTATGGCGTCTTTTCCTTTGACAATCCTCTTTATCGCCTTATCGCCCCGGAGTGCGTTAGGCTCACTTAAAGCGACCAGTCGTGGATGAAGCCAACCCAGCTCAAAAGCGCTGTCCCTGGCCGATGCGACAAGGTAAGGGCTGAGTATCGGTATAGTAGGGGTGCCCTGTTTTTCCATTTCGAGTGCCTGCCGGACGACCGCCGGTCCGCAGGTGCTTCAATGCGGTATCCCGATCATGGCGGCGTCAGCTTTCTCTCCTACTTCCCTCCACAAATCGGTATCATTGACCGCATAGCTCCCCAGCTTGACTCTGTAGACGACGTGTATATCGCGGATATTATCTTCGAGCCATTTCTTCATCGCCTGGAGGAGGGGTTCGTGCGCCTGTGTTCCGCCCCACCTCTGGTTTATGATATATACCGTCTTTCCTTCCAGTGTGGCGGGACGCTCTCTAAGGGGTATCATGTTCCATTCCAGCTTTTGCTGGGCCATAGGGTTCAGTATATTTGTATAGACATTATCTTTTTTTACAGCCGCTAGAGGGGAGGGGTTTGCTCGTTTCATCTTTTCGTCTCCTTTCGGGTTTTCCTTCGATAAATGGCCTGTTAAAATAATAAGTACGTAATAATATTATACGTGAAATAAGAAAAGGTGAGTTGACTCGGGAAATTGATGTAAATTCAACTGTAACCTATAAAAATGAGGTGGCGCCGGTCTGTGAGGTATCGTAGCCGCCGGCTTTGTTAACGACCGCTTTAAATTCATCGCTGATAACCGTGCTTAATATGGGAGAAAGTATTTCGCTGCGGTAATTGGCAATAGGTATCACCAGGTCGTATCTCTCTCTGAACAGGGGGAGGAAATCGAGATTGCAGCTGCGGGCGGCCGCCTCGATTCCCAGGGCTACATCAGCTTCCCCATGGGCAATACTCAGCCCGACGGCAAGGTGTGTATCCAGCTCTCGCTCATAGCCCTTGATTCTGGAAGAAGGGATACCGAGCTGATGCAGATGTATATCAAGAAGCACTCTGGTGCCGGCTCCTTTCTGACGATTAACAAAGGTTATATCCGGACGCTGCAAATCAGCAATTCCTTTTATCTGCTTGGGATTGCCGCTGGCAAACATCAGACCCTGAATTCGGTAGGCGAGATGCACTATGGCAACCTCTCGGCCCGGCAGTACTCTTTTAACATAAGGATAGTTGTATTCACCGGTTTCCTCGTCCAGCAGGTGAATGCCGGCCAGGTGAGCCCTTTCTTCCTGGATAGCGATGAGCCCGCCGAGGCTGCCGGCGTGGGTAATCTGAATTTTGATTTTGTCGTCGCGCTTCTTGACCAGGTCCACCAGGATTGTTAAAGCCATGTCATCGCTGCCAACGATACGAATAGTATCTTTATCTTCGGCGATATCCGGCGTCTCTTCCGGTTTTTCTACGGCCACCTGTCTTTCTTCACGCCATCGAGCTAACTGCAAATAGAAAGTCGCTTCGATATCTTCCGGGCTGTAGCCCATGCTGAGAGCTTTAAGGATATCATTACTGAC
Organism: Dehalococcoidia bacterium; assembly: GCA_041489355.1. GTDB lineage: Bacteria > Chloroflexota > Dehalococcoidia > Dehalococcoidales > RBG-16-60-22 > JBGPRB01. Next base: position 1,855 of record JBGPRB010000033.1, on the reverse strand, counting down.
TATGTCCGAGAGGCGTCTCTGGCGTTCTAAAAGAATTTTCGGGTCATCCGCCTTGGCGGTAACCACGGTACCGCCGCGCCTGCGGGCCACAATAACTCTCTCCTGTTCGAGTAACAGGTAGGCTCTCAATATGGTGTTCTGGTTGACATTAAGGGAAATGGCCAGCTGTCTTACCGGGGGCAAATGGTCTCCGGGCTTAAGCTTCTCTGTGGCGATAAGCTGCCTGACCTGTGCTGCTATTTGCAGGTGCAGAGGGTCCTTGGAATGCTGGTCAATCTGTAAATCTGTAATATTCATTTTTTACATTATAATTATTATATTATAAAAGAGATAAAAGTCCAGCTTATTCACCAACCCTTTTGCTGCCGTGTCACTATCGGCCCTTTAAAAGCATAGTCTCATCTTGCCGTCAAGCCCATACTTCCTGGCCAGCAAACTGACGGATGATATCAGACGCTCTGAATATTCCCTTCTGCTGATTTCTTCATAAAGAAGCTTACGGTAGACCTCGATGAGGTCGGGGAAATGCTTTTGAAGCATCCCCTTGAGCGATTGCCAGACTCCGAAGCGCGGGTTGAGCCTGTCGACATAGAAATAATCGATGCCGGCATCCTTGACGGACCGGAGAAGCGAAGCCACGCTGGTTTCCGTGTCCGACAGGCCGGGCATTAGCGGCCCCAGAAAAGCATGGGTTCTGATGCCTCTCCTCTTGGCTTCCTGCAGTAGATTCAGGCGCTCCGCCGAGGTTGAGCTTACCGGCTCGATAAGCCGGCGCAGTCCTTCATCGAGAGTGGTAATGGTCACCCCGAAGTCCACTAAATCTTTAGATGAAGCCATAAGGTCGAGGTCGCGTCCCGCCAGTGCGTTCTTAGTGAGAATAGATACCTGAAATCGGTAACGGAGCAGAATTTCCAGGCATTGTCTTGTCAGGCGGTAGCTGGCTTCTCTCGGCTGCCAGCCGTCACATACTGAACTGAGGAACACCATGCCTGTCTTTTTTCGCTGTACCTCTCGCGCCAGGACCTGCGGCGCGTTTATCTTGACGTCAACAAAGCTGCCCCATGGCTCACCGGGATGAGAAAACCTGGTGACAAACCGGGCGTAGCAATATATACACCCGTGTTCGCACCCGGCGTAGCAGTTTACGGCATAGTCGGCCAGTCCCGATTTGTTGAGCACCGACTTGCACTGGACTTCGCGCGACCGGCAACTTACGCTGGATAATGAGTCCATTGTCTATCTATTCTCCCGTTATCCATCCAGTGATAGACCGCGTATCATGAAAGGCCCCGGACGATTAACCACGGCGTAAAGTGGAGGAAAGGCATTGATATGGCGATTGGTATATCTTAATTTTGAAATTGAACAGCTATTTGTCAGGGTGTTTTTTGGGTTTCTGCTCCGCCTCTTGTTTCTGCTTCGGCTTTGGTTCGGGTTGCTTTTCAACTCCGGCCAGTTCCAGGGTCCGGTTGGCGATGTCCGTGGCTTGATTGACGATGCTCACCCATTTTTCCGTTGCTTCGGTCTCGGCTTTATCTACCAGTGTCCTGGCGACCTGTTCCGCATCACGAACGATTTGCTCCGCCTTTTTCCGGGCATCGGTGATAAGGTCGGCTAATTGCGCTTCAGCCTTAGCTTTCGCCCTGGCCGCCGCCTCTGCGACGATCTGGTCTGCTTTGCCTACGATTTGCTCTGCCTTTTTCTTTGCCTCGTCGATAATCTTTGCCGACTCGGCTTCGGCGTCTTTTCTCACCTTTTCTTTAGACGCTAGTTCCCGGGCGGTTTTTTCCGCTTCGCCGACGATTTGATTCGCTTTTTTCTGCGTATCGGCGATAATCTTTGCCGACTCGGTTTC
>JBGPRB010000032.1:0-16195 GCA_041489355.1 Dehalococcoidia bacterium | reverse complement strand
CAGCTTCTCTTCTGTTACCAGTTTTACCGCTTCCTCTCGAAACTCCTTGCTGTATCTTCCTTGGGGACCCCTTTTCAATCTGACACCTCCGTCTCTTTATTTTACCTGACTTTGGTGTCCGTTAATTCCATCCTACCTCACACAATCAAGCACCTTCAACAGCTACTATCTATGAATGGATACAGAAATACACCCAATACGCTACTGATAGTGCAAGGGATTATCACCCGAAGGTCGGTGATATCTGGGTTGCCGATGAGACCGTTCTAAACATAGATGGTCAAAACGTCTGGCTATGGGACATAATAGACGATAAGACACGCTTCCTGCTGGCGACCAGATTATCACGTAGCCGTACAACAAGAGACGCCCAGATGTTGATTGACCGAGCCGAGAAAACTGCTGGTAAAAATCCGAAGGTGATTATAACCGATAAACTAGCTTCATATGAAGATGTATTCTATGGCAAAGGCACGGAACATCGGCAGGGCGGTATCGCAAGGGTTGAAGATAACACGCAGAAGATAGAGCGTTTTCACGGCACACTCAAACAGCGTACAAAGGTCATGAGAGGGCTTAAAAACTTTGAGACGGCTCTGGACTTCACGGAAGGCTGGCTGGTGCATTATAACTACCTTAGACCACATGAGAGCCTTCAGGATAAAACACCAGCCGAAGTAGCAGGGTTAGGCTATCCCTATAAAAACTGGGCTGACATCATACGGAAACATAAGCCTACTACCAAGATAGTCATTGAACATCAGCCAAGAACGTCTTTGAGATTACAGGAAACACACATCGGCAGACCGCATAAACGTATCAGGATTTCAAAGCGAACACCGAGAATAACTCCACCCATGCCACCGATTACTCTGAAGGTGGTGAGAATGCGATGATAAATAATACTACAAGGTTGATTGTACTAATGTTGCTAGTATTTTTATGTTTAACACTGTTACCCCTACCTGTATATTGTGTATATCAATTCATAAATCAAGCGGTATCAAATTACATACTAATTATAATGGAATGTTGTATGTGTAGTTTTGCGATTTGTCTTTGTATTTTAGGTGTCACGGTGAAGATAAGCCCAAATAGCAGAATAGATACAACCAATGAACATAAGGGCAATAATGATGTTTCTAAAAGCAATTTGAAGATTACTAGGCTTGATAGCTTCATTTACGCATTGTGTGCTGTGCGTCAAACCGATTACACCAAACAAAAAACAGATGCACACAAAAATTATTATTATCAAGAATGTCCAGTCTTGGTGAAACAAGGTATCCCTAATATCATACCAATTCATATATTCCCCCTTATAACAATCATGTGTAAAAGCATTATAAAGAGGCTTGCAACCAAATGCAAACAGTACCAAAGGCATCTCCCATATTGTGGGTGTCTTTACGGACCCTATTCTTGTCTTTCCTGGGGGATGGGGCGATACCCTTCCGGAATGGCTCAAGAGCACCATTACCCTTGAACGCCTTATCGAGAACATGAGGGCACTTAAGGGAGAGGAGATGACCGGCACTGATGCCGAAGCCTGCGCCTATCTCTATACCGCCTCACTTACTGTGCCCATGGATAGCGACTGGTCGGAAATCTACCTCTACGTCTCAACCAAGGTTTGCTCGCGGTGGAAAAAGGGCGAAGTACCCGAGGATATCCGGGTGGAGTCGCTGCGGAATGACCAGTTGCGGGACCTGAATAGGCTGAAGGAATGGATTTATCGGCAGCGGACCAGGATAAGGCTTGAGAAGGATAGAGCCGAGCGAAGGCAGCAGAAAGAGGCGGCAGCCGCCGAAAGAAAGGAGCTGCAGCCGGCATTGTTTGAGTTCTAGAAACAACTAGTATCTACTTGGAAAGAGGGCTGGGGGGACAACCCCCCAGCCCTCTTTTTGTGCCTATTACACAAACCAAGCTAAAGTTCAACGTAAACGGAAGTAGGCTTCTCCCCTTTGATGACCAGAAGAGTAATAGAAATTTAGCAGCAGCATCACCTCAATTGAGTGCTTCCACTATGCTTGTTACTCTCACTCAAGCTTAGTGCGGCACTCGGCTTCCCCTTTTCCCAGACGAATCTCATTCCGGTGACTCTTACTTCGTGTGGACTCAGCACCTGTTACGCTGGCAGCTCATCTGTAGAAATTACATCGACTCCCAGTTTTTTTATATTGGACACAATAATCTGGCCCATCTTGATAGGTGGTTTTACCTTGGTTTGAGATAGGGAATACATTACCTCCATGAGGCTAGCCCTTGGTACAGGTTTGTCTGTTTTTACCGGTAGCAACTTGTGCGAGCTCCCTTCTGTTAATACCGTTGTCGTAAGGATTCGTCCGGGGAATTTACATTCAGCTATAGCGTACTTCTCACCCTGTTTACATAGATAGTTGATTACGCTTGTAATATTACCCTTATCATCCATGCTCATCATTACCTGACAAGCCAGGGGACACATAATGCAGATAATTTTGGTTTCTTTAGCCATTCTCTACACTATCTTTTTTCAATGCTTATTTCGATTTCGGCAGTCATTTCATCAAGTTTACCGAGCTGCTCGCGGGTAAGGTCTACTTTTAGCATCTCACTAGGTTTGACGACACGCAATGGTTTAGTGAAAATATTCCCGATCCGAAGTCTCATCTTCTCGCCCGGCTCCCGAACTCGCATTGAAAGTGTCACCTCTTTTTCTGCACAGATAGTATGCGGCACAATGTACCTTATATTTTCACCAGCTTTTAAGCTTATTTTTCGCTTGGCAGGAGGTACTTTTCCAGCAGCATAATCAGTAGCGCAAGCACCAGCTACCTCAGCTTCCAAGGTGACATTATCAACCAAATCGTTGACATGGACTACGTTGCCGCCGGCAAATATACCGGAGATATTTGTTTCCATCCTATCATTTACAAACGGACCGCCGGTGATTGGGTCGAGCTCTACCCCGGCTTTTAACGAAAGTTCATTTTCAGGAATAAGACCGACAGATGTGAGCAGTGTATCGCACTCTATAGTCGTTTCTGTTCCGGCAATCGGCTCCTGATTCTTATCAACTTTGGCTATGGTTACTGCTTCTACACGTTTCAGACCAATAACATCAGTTATCGTATGTCCTAAAAAGAGAGGAATATCGAAGTCATGGACACATTGTACCTCATTTCTGATCAAGCCTCCAATATAGGGCAATATCTCCACGACAGCCTCTACCTTAGCCCCTTCTAAGGTCAAACGACGTGCCATAATCATTCCGACATCGCCTGAGCCTAATATCACTATTTTCTTCCCCGGGATATAACCCTCAACATTAACATATCTCTGAGCTGTGCCCGCGGTAAAGATACCGGCTGGCCTGGTGCCTGGAATCATTATTTGTTGTCTGGTTCGTTCTCTACAGCCCATGGCTAAAACCACTGCTCTGGCACACACTGTTCTCAGCCCTTGCCGGCTGCTCACGGTGATTTTTTTAGCAGCAGTGAGGTCTAGCACCATACTTTCAAGCTGTATATCTATCTTCAGATCCATTGCTTTCTCAATGAACCTGCGGGCATATTCCGGACCGGTTAAGTCCTCGTTGAAGTAAGCCAGACCAAAGCCATTATGTATGCACTGGTGTAACAGGCCACCTGGTTGTTCATCTCTTTCTATGATAGTTACTTTCGCTGCGCCGGCTTCCTTGGCTTTGATTGCAGCAGCCAGACCGGCAGGGCCTGCCCCGATAACAGCGACGTCAATTGCTTGTTCGTTCATTTTAGCCTTCCAATGTCATTGCTTATCGTAACAGCTCCTTGCTCTTGAAGGGCATGATGGGGGAGCCTGGGCTTGAATCCATTATTTGAGTAACCGGCGTATTCAATTCCCTGGCGAGAATATTGACAACACGCGGACTACAGAAACCTCCCTGACAACGGCCCATGCCGGCTCTCGTCCGGTACCTGACCCCGGCTACTGTTCTGGCCCCCCGCTTGATAGCCTCGACTATCTCACCCTCGGTTATCGTTTCGCAGCGGCAGACTACATGACCGTAGCGGGCGTCTTGGGCAATAAGCCTGCGCCGCTCAACATCGGAGAGGTCGCGAAACCGAGGTATCTCTGTACGGCAAGGGTTAAAGTCTGGCTTGGTCACCAATTCCAGTCCAGCGTCACCAAGCAATTCCACCACATGTCTGGCTATCGGCAGGGCAGGTATTATGCCGGGTAACCTGACCACGGCGTTTATGAACCTTGGATTGGTATTGCAAGGTTCTATGATGTTCTCTTCCTGGTCGCGGGTATTGAAAGCCCGCATGCCAACATAGGCTCGGATTACATCCTTTTCTGATATCTCGGGTATATACCTTTTAGCCTTAAGTATATTTTGCATAGCCTCACCAGCATGAGCACCTAAATCATATCTATCTTGAGTTGGCTGGTATGAGCCTGTTTCAACCTTTAGATTACCGTCCACAGTGGGATTACATATAGGTCCTTTCCCCGGTACTGGCGGCGCATTAAGACAGGAGTGTACCAATTTACCAGCGCGCTTGTCTAAGATTGGGCTTAAAGTTCTGACGAAGGTAAGCCCCCAGTCGCGCGCTCCGCCCATGTCCGCCACTGTATCGGCAAGTAGCCCAGCCGCGTTAACGATAAACCGCGTTTTAACCGGGCCCCGGGTTGTTTTCACGAGTTGATATCCATTTTTCTGAAGCACGCCAATGACCTCAGTATCAAACATGAACCCGACACCATTCTGCTTAGCATTTTCTGATTGCGCTATAGCGATGTCCCAGGGTGAAACATGTATTAAGTCCCCCTCGCTGTACAGGCTTGCCACAACGTCCTTTGTCAAATGCGGCTCCATTTCAAGACACGTTTTTTTATCTGCCCACCTCGGGCTTGCATACCGGACACCAATACCCTCGCCGAACTTCACGAGAGACTCCAGAGCTTTGACTTCCTCTCGATTGGTCGCTATCGCCATCGTTATGAGTCTGCGATATTCTATGTCTAGCTCCTCGATCCACTGGGGCACCATGTCAAAACCCTGCTCCAACCACTTTATCTTCTGACTATGAGCGTCATACAGTGGAGCATCAGGTGCCATCATGCTTTTTAGAATAAATGACATGAGCATTACCAGGCCGGTGTAGAGCATACCGCCGGCAGCTTTGGTCTGCCCCTGATTGCCCGCATTACCGCCTTTTTCAACCACAACTGTCTCCAGTTTATACCGCGATAGCTCGCGAGCTATTGTTGTGCCTGTAATCCCGGCTCCTATAATGACTACATCAGCTTCAATCTGCTTTACCATTTATATTACTCCTGTATCTCATTATTAATGGCATTCCTGAGATGGCAGCGACGGTAGCTTCCTGGCTGAGCATCGCCTCAGCCTCACGGAGCTTGGTAATGATTTGCTCAGGTGTGTTGATTTTCCCGGGCATAACTTTACCCCATCTATTTTTACTTCAGTCCAACACTAAAGTTGGACTAATTTCTAGGGGGTAGGTCAACATGAGTTGGAAATTCTGGGAAAAAACTATTGCGAGTTATTAGTGGATTACTCTCCAACTTAAGTGGTCAATAATCGATTTTAAAACGTGGTTTTTTAAACGTCCAAAAACTGGTATTCCAGCCGATGTCCTTCAGCGGCACTAGTCTTCGGAAAAGCCCTTTAGCCTCAAGTGTGTCTACTGACGCCTGGAGGACGGAAACGTTGTACGGTTTATGAGCATCGTCTAATGGCTTGTAGTCGACCTCTATAGCGCCATTGGGGCATGTCTGTTCACATAGCCAGCAAAAGTCGCAACTCCCGTCAAAAACGGGTGGAGACACAGAGAAATCAATCGCGTTTGTGGGACAATTGTCCATACAATAGGTACAAAGGGGATAATTACACTTTTCCGTATTTATCTTAAACTTGGTTCGAACTACCATTTTTCTAAAATCCCCGGGAGATTCGTCCACCGGGAAATATCGCTCATCATACTCTTTCCCTTTCGGGAGTGTAGGGATGAGGTCAGTTTCTCCCTGATATACTCTCCGACTGCGTTCTACCATTTCTTTGCCGAAGTCCTCTGCCTCTTTCAGGTCAATTGCATCCGGGTGACCGTCAGTGAAATAAGGTTTAGGAATAAGTGGATGGTAGGCACTGGCGAACCAGTCTTTCCAGCCAATCACGATTAGGCCCCTCTGTATCAGTGCTGGCACTACCCTTGCCAGATAGTAGCCGGGAATAGTGCCGTGGGTGCAGAAAGCAAAAGCGTGCTTCCCATCCACCGATTTCATGTAATTCATAAATACCCTCACGTTGGGAGGGTCTTGTGCATGTATCACCGGGCTCCCCAGTCCGATTAAGTCATAGCCTCCCAGATTCTGCGGGTCCACATCCTTGAGCCGGGCGATATCGCACGGTTCTCCCGTCTTAGTCATTCCTGTGTGAATTGCCTGCGCTATCTTCTTGGTATTTCCCGTCTGCGAATAGTAAATGACTATGCTTTTCATCATACTCCTTGTTCCTTTTTTAAAATACTCTCTCTACTAAATAATCCGTTGCACATCGGATAAATATCATGCCAGTTTTGCACTACTAAAAATTCTCGTCACCCGCTTTCAGATAGTCGTGAAGTATCTCAATACATTATCTTAACATCTACTCTTTAAGCCCCTATACTATACCCTCTAATAGTCTAACACAATCGTCAAAGTTGAAATCTCTCGGGTTTCCCTCTCTAGTGAAATCATTCATATATTGGTTGTGTACAACGTGCTTGATATCCTCTTTCTGAAACCCGAATTGTTTATTCAAGTTCCCCGTCTCGATGTTCAAATCTTTAAGCAGTCTCTCAATTTCATCGAACCACTTATCGGCAGCTTGAGTCTTGGTCATGCCTCTGGTATCAACACCCATGGCTTCTGCCATTTCGGCAAATTTGTCAGGACACGCGGGTTCATTATATCTTTCCAGCGGGAGCGTTACTACAGCATTGGCCAGGCCATGATGAACGCCGCATAATGACGAAAGCCCATGCCCTAATCCGTGTACTATGCCGGCACCACCGCCAAACCCGATACCTACACCCGCCATATTCTCTGCCCAGCACATATTTTCACACGCCACATGGTTCATTCGGTTGTAAGTAAACTCTCTAAAATTTTCGGCAACCAATTTAATCACTTGTAACATTATGGCTGAGTTATAACGGGAGCGCATCCTGCATATAAACGACTCGAATGCATGTGTCAAAGCATCGAAACCTGTCCAGGCAGCCAATCTTTGCGGCATTAACCGGATTAATAACGGGTCAATAAGTGCTATTTTGGGGGCCATACCTGGCACCATCATTAATCCCTTGACCCTGATTTTAGTATTGATAATAGCTGCAGCTACTGTTGACTCTGCCCCGGTGCCAGCTGTTGTGTTAACGGAGACTTGCGGTATGGTGACCGGCTTAAATTTTTTCATCGCTTCCATCCAGGGTGGGTCTAAACATGCGGCAAAGTCATCAATGCTCCTCCCATCATTGGCAGCAACAGCCCGAACCCCTTTGCCACAATCGTGTGAACTACCACCACCAACAGAGACAACCCCATCGCACTCAGCCTCTTTAAAAACCTTATAAGCCTCCATCACCTCATAGTCTTTGGGGTTGGATGTTACCTTGTTAAATATTTCTGTGGATATCCCATGTGTGGTTAAAATTTGGTTAATTTCGTCGACGATGCCCGTTCCTTTCAAACCAGTGGTCGTAATCAGTGCCTTTTTGATGTTGGCTGCTTTGCATTCGTCGGCAACCGTTTCGTGGGCCCCCCACCCAATGGCGACCTGGCCTATAACATTAGTATAGTGTATGGGAAATTCAAACACTTTTTTATCTATCACGGCTCTTTCCTCTTCCTGTGAACGCACAGTACCTGTTAAGCTGGGCATATTCAATATTTATTTTATTACTCTTTTAATGGCTATTGACTCATCTCCCATTTTTATGATACGTCAGGAATTATCTAACATCGATTGATGGGTTACTCCACCAATTATCATACGTGGAGCTTTTGTGCCGGCCCTTGCCTCGCATGCTGCTGACCTTTCGTTTCCAGGCTTGAGCAAGGAAGGTGACCCTTTTCAAAGGGCTTATACCCCGTCACCTTAGCGACACCTGTTCGCCGGGCCCGGGTATCGGGGTGGTTTGCCTGAAATTGCCGGTAAACTTCAAGCAGCGATAATTATAGCACAAAGAACCATATAATATACTTCCTTCACGATAGCCTAGTCAAGGTAGACCGAGTCAGCCAGTTCTGAACATTTTGGACTTTTATGACCCCGTCTTTTACTCACAATTGCATCGATTGTGACTGACGGGCAATATACCAAGCAAAAGTTACCCAACAAAAGCCTCTTTAGTGACTTGGGCAAGAAATCCCCTTTCGAGGATTACGTCCTTCCGGACCTTATTCTGCCCCGATAGGAATGAGAAAAGCAAATATCTGTTTCAATCCCCTTTTAAGGATTACATCTTCCCAGACTTTTTCCTGATCCTCATCAGTCCCGACTTCTATTGGGAGACTGGCAGGATATTGAGTAGATGGATACTTCCTAGGATTTCCCAGTTCCCTACCAGCCTCGGCTTTACCCCGGTTGTGCCTGCTTCTCCGCCTCCAGTAGCTTCACGATTTCTGCAATCGCCCTGTCCAAATCCGACTGCAGATACGTGATGGTCGGGACGGAAGGGTAGAACTCAATGGAACACTTACTCAGGAAAGACAGTATTATCTTTTCAACTAACTTCTCATCCATCGTGTGACTCTTTTAACGCTTATCCTCTTCAATCCCGACTTCTAACGGGAAGTTTCAATCCCCTTTCGAGGATTACATCCTTCCGGACTCTTTTGCCTGATTTCAGGCTCGTTTTGCGAGGGAGTCACTTTTCTTACCTTATTATACCACGATAACTATTCGATTTTTAAGGAAGTCCATTCTTTATATTGGTAGATCCTTCACCCCTTCAAAAGGACAGAAATCGAATTCGAATACACACTCATTAAACACTTTAGATTTACCTAATGAAGAGTTTACTACGCGAAATAAGGATTGAACAATTCGCTATTTTGTTGGATCACAATTGCTTGAAATGTTAAATTATTCCGTCTACCAGTTGACTTGATATTTTCTTTTCTTTATAATCAACCCAGAAAAGGAGGCAAGCGGCCTCCGCCTTTTATCTTGACTATATGGGGTTCAGAAAGTCGGCTTATCCTTTTTGGCGGGTGAGACTAGCCGCCAAGGTAGGCTTTCTTGACGATATCATCGTTCCTCATGGTGGCTGTTTCTCCTGCCAGTACCACTTTCCCCACCTGGAGTACGTAGCCCCGGCTGGCTACTTCCAGAGCAAGATGCACATTCTGTTCCACCAGCAGCACGCTCACCCCTTTTTTATTAATGTCTTTTATCACTTGTCCCAGCTGCTCCACTACGATAGGGGCCAGACCCAACGACGGTTCATCCATACACAATAGGTGCGGTTGAGGCATTAACGCCCTGCCTATAGCCAACATCTGCTGTTCGCCGCCGCTTAACGTCCCAGCATTTTGATTGGAGCGTTCCTTCAAGCGTGGGAAAAGCTTGTAGACTTCTTCCAAACTGGCATTAATCTCGTCCCGGTTCTTGCGTAAAGTGGCTCCCAGCTTGAGATTATTCAAGACCGATAAATAGGGGAAAAGCTGTCGGCCTTCCGGTGCCAGGCTGATGCCTCGTTTAACAATGTCTGACGTTGCTTTCCGGCTGATATTCTCTCCACGGAAATATATCTCCCCATTACTTATCGGCACCAGTCCGGTTAAAGCACGTAAAACGGTGCTTTTTCCCGCACCATTGGCGCCTATCATACTGACGATGGCTCCCTCCGGTACTGCCAGAGAAACATCCCGAATAGCTACAGATTTGCCGTAAAAAACTGTAATATTCTTTATCTCAAGTAGCATGCTCACCACCGAAATAGGCAGATATTACCTCTTTATTTTCTCTGACCTCTTCAGGTAGTCCTTCACATATCTTCTGCCCGAAGTTGATAACTACCACCCGGTCGCATAAATCCAGGATTTGCATATTATGTTCTACTATCATAATAGTGATTCCCTGTTCCCGCATCTTCCCGATGGAATTAAGACTGAATTCAATTTCGGAGGGATTCATACCTCCCAAAGGCTCATCTAGCAGGAGTAAATTAGGCTGGGTAGCTAAAGCCCTGGCTAATCCCAACATCTTTTGGTAACCATGCGGTAGGTTTTTAGCCAGGTCATCTTTCACTTGTTCCAGCCCAACCAGCTGTAATATCTCAAGGGACCGCTCCCGGATTATGGCTTCATTCCTGCGGTAAGTAGGCGTATTAAAGTAGATATCGAAGAAACTGGTATGAGGGCGGAGGTTGAAGGAAGCGGTAACATTCTCCAGGACGGTGAAATCTGAGAAAAGTGGGTTAAGTTGAAAAGTCCGCCCGATGCCTAACCCCGCTATCTGGTGTGGCTTCATTTTGGTAATATCCTGGTCGTTAAAAATAACATTTCCGCGGTTGGGATGATAAACTCCGGTTATTAAATTATAAACAGTGGACTTGCCCGCCCCATTCGGCCCGATTAAACCCACGATTTCTCCCTGGTTGACGTACATGTCAAACTGATTGACCGCTATCAACCCACCAAACTGCTTCGTCAGGTCCTTAATTTCCAGCAGCATCAGCGACCCTCTTACCTTTTATCCTGCCCCAAAGTTTATCCAGATAACTGGACTTAAGCATGAAAATCAGTCCGGCCAAACCCTTAGGCATCAGATAGGCGATTATTATTAATATTACAGCAGGAATGAAAGGAGAATAGGCTCTAAGATTGGAAAAATAATATTGCGGGATAAAATAAAGAATTGGCGTCCCAATAATCGGTCCGGCAAAGCTGTTCATACCACCTATCATCACATACATTGCCAGCCAGAGTGTTGCGGATAAATTGAAGGTTGAAGGCGTTACAATCGGGGTATAATGGGCAAATGCAGCACCAACTAATCCTACAAAGAAACATCCTATCGCTACCACTAGAACGCGGTAACGAGCTTCATTGATACCCACGCTTGAGGCTAGCAAGTGGGACTGGGCTATCGATTTTAAATTGTTTCCAATGCGGCTAAACTCAAACCGGTAAAGTGCCAACGCACAAACCAGGGCCAACACTAAAAAGAAATAGTAATATGGAACTCGACTGGCGCCGGCAAATAACGGTTGTACTTTGGTGAGTCCAACGTAACCACCGGTTATCTTTAGTGACTGTACAAAATAAGTAATTGCCACTCCAAAGAAAAGACTTCCCATGGCGTAATAGAGGGTTCTTAATCTTGCAAATGGATATCCGAACACAATACCGATTATCCCGGCGGTTAACGCTCCTGCTGGAATAGTAATCCATGGTGGCCAGTTCAAATATCGGGATAACGTAGCAGCGGTATAAGCTCCGATGCCCATAAAGGCGGCATGGGCTAGGGGGAACTGCCCGGAAATAGTAATTGTACGGAAGCTAATAGCACCTACAATATAAACAAAGGTCAAAATAAGAATATGAAGTAGATAAGGTGAGCTGAATAATAGCGGCAAAATCGCCAATATGATAATCAGCCCCACTAAAGCCATAGGCTTGGCCCATTTACTCATCCTGTCTCTTTTCATGATACTTCGTGTCCAAAAAATCCCTGTGGTCGTATTAGTAGTATAACAAGGATGATTGCTACAGCCACGGCATCACTGGCAGCCCCTTGAATAAGTAGCGGCAATGTTGCATACAATGCCCCTAATAACAGTCCCATGTAAATGACACCCTTAAAGCTGCCTACCCCGGCGAGGATAATCAGGATCAGGATTTTAATTAATGTTCCGTCTCCCATGAACGGGTCCAGAGTATACAGCGAACCCATTAATATCCCGGCAATCGCTGCCAGAGCACAACCTAATGCGGAGACGATAGCTGAAATCTGGTGAATGTTGATGCCCTGTAGAGCTGCGCCTTCCATGTTCTGGGTGATAGCCTGCATCTGTTGACCCCATCGTGAGCGGTTGACAAAGAGAATGACTAAAATCAGAAGGACTCCTCCCAAACCAAAGGCTGCTATTCTGTCCCAGGCGATGGAATATGCCCCGGCTTTTAAAATTCCCTCCACGAAAGTGGGGATGATGTACATCTGGCTGCCTATTAAAATATTGACAGATGTCTCCAGAATCGCGATAATTGCTACTCCGATCATAATTTGGCGGTTAAAATCTCCGATAAAGGGACGAAAACAGAATTTCTCTAGGAACAACCCGAGGCCGGCAAACAAGACGACGACTATTATCAAGCCGATCCATTGATTTATACCTAACGCCTGGATAAACAGATATCCTAGATAGCCCGCCGCCATATATATGGAGCCGTGGGCAACATTAAAAATGCCCAGCATATTAAAGAGAAAAGCAAATCCCAGGCTAACTAATATATAGACGGCAGCCAGCACTAGCGCGTTGGTTAATGTTTGAATGAATATTTCCATTAGAAAAACTAAATCGTATTCAAAACTTCTGCTGCTATGGCAGAGTATATACCCCGCCATAGCAGTAGAATAACTTCGTTTACGCGATTACGGAGTTGGACCTGGATTTATCCAAGGCAGATTTTTGAAAATCTGTCCGTTCATAAACTTGTTATATGGCTCCGGCCACGTTACGCTATGGCGTGCTCCGAATGTCTTTTCTCCACCAACCGTACCTTTTCCATAAACACCTTCAATGGTATCCATGGATTCCCATTTAGTTTTTATTTTGTCAACGTCCAGGCTATTGGCTGCTTTCATAACGTTGGTCAAAACCATCAAGCAGTTGCCCAGTGTAAAGGTAAAGAATGGAGCATTCGGTGATAACTTGGTGATTAAGTCTTTTAAGATTTGCGGATAGCCCGGGTCGTCTTTCGTGTAGTTTAAACAAGCGAAGTTGGTGGCAGCTTCGGCTCCGACTGCCGCAATCACGTTATTCGGGTCGCCGGGGAATAGAGTGGCGATATAGACAGCATCATTTCCCACCGCCCTCATACCCTTGAGAATACCGTATACTGCAGGAGGAGCGGCCTCCGGTTGGAACATGATATCAGGATTTAAGGAATTTAATTTGCTTACTATCGGGGAGAAATCTTGCATATCGTTAGGGTAGAGAATGGCCTTGCCGTCATTCAAGATTGTATAACCCATACTCTGTAATATAGGTATTACACTCGGCATCAGATAGGGTTCCGTGCCATCGTCGGGTAAAATCATTACACAGGTCTTCGCATTTGGGAATTCCTTCTGACCGATCTTGAATTCTACTGTTGAGAAATCCAATGCTGAATCATCGGCGGTAAAGGCATAAGGCCAATCGGGGCCCATTTCCAGGCGTGAGGTTGTGGTTGAGTTAAAAATATGTAGTACTTTATTCTGTTCGAATAACGGAGTCGTGGCTGCTCCTTCAAAAGCAATGGGACCGATAACATACTTTACTTGGTCTTGGAAGATTAACTGATTGGCTCCAGCCAGGGCGCCATCCGGGCTGCTTTTCGAATCTCTTATCACCAACTCAATATTATATTTTTTCCCATCAATGGTGACCCCACCCTTCTCGTTGATATAATCGGCGGTAAGTTGCATGTCGTGAGTGGCTTCCAGGTAAAATACAGACAGAAAACCGGACAAATCTGCCAATACCCCGATCTTCAACGTTTGTGGCGCCGCTGTCTCTTTAGAACAGCCGGAAAATATCATCGTGCTAATTAAAATAAGTACAAGAGCAACTAGTAAATATTTCTTCATATTAAGATAATTCCTCCTTATATAATCTAACCGATACCCAAATTTCGTAGGCGAGAAAAATCATAAAACTATCTAGAGTGCATTTAGGCTTTAATTCTACTAGATTCTTTCTTGGTTTCATCTCCTTTCTTATCGGTCCCACCGATATATTATTGTGGCCCGAATCTACCTTTACCTAAGTGACATTACATCAATCATATTTATCTAGTTATTTGGTGTTTTTCGCCTGTCTTAAAACACCGCTAGACGCCCTTTAAATTAGTGTAAATATATTACTGCCTGCTAATATTAGCACTGCAAATCTTGGAAATCAATGCACATGCTAGCCTCAATCACGAATCATTGAGGAAGAAGTTGGACTCCATACGATATTACACTGTTATCCAAGAAATAAGTAGATTGATGGACAACAAACGCGTAAAATGCTATTTAAGTTCTATAAGCGAGTTGACTTGATGTAGTATCTCATTTATCATATTGCTGAAAAGGAGGCAAGCGGCCTCCGCCTTTTATCTAGGCTACATGGGGTTCAGAAGGTCGGCAGTTCAAATCTGCCCGCCCCGACCATAGCTTCAAAACCATTTACTCTCTCTACTTACCAATCCTGACATTTGTGCAATCTCCCTCAGTTGAACAATAAGTCAAAAAGGGACATTTCAAGAACGCGCTAGATTATCATTCCCCTACCCTGTCAAACGATAAGTTCAATGAACAAAAACCGTCACTATCTTGGGGGCTTCACTCGTAAGGTTCACTCCATTAAACCATTTGGCGGCATAAGTAAGGCGCTCATGGTAATACAAACAAATGTGATAATTCTGAGAGATTACTTCTGCTTATTGTGATACTGCTGTAATTCAATTCTTCTAAACTATATCCGTATCAACCCGTATCCCACCAACTCATAGTGGGGTGAAATTAATTATGCCCAAAGAAATAAATAGTCAGCTTTTCTACAGTGCGACGGAGACATGTGAAAGGACTGGTATTAGTAGAGCTACTCTCCAGCGGTGGCTTCAAAAGGGTTTGCTGAACAAAATACGTAGGGACAGAAGAGGATTCAGGCTGTTTACTGAGGAGGACCTGAGTGTGTTTAAGGCAGAAATTGAAAGGATAAATGTTGAAGAAATACCATGCCCCAAGTACAGGGGGCAATAATATACTAAACAAGGCAGAAAGAATTACCTTTGCCAATCCCAAAAGTGGTAGCGGGAAGACCACTTCATGCCTGAGTATAGCCTGGCATTTGGCAAAAGGTACCCATAAGGTGTTTGCCTCTGACCAAGTAGTTGTGCCACTCGAACCGAGTGGCTTCTTTTTAGAAGCTCTGGAAAATCTGGCGATCTTTGCAGAAAAGCGTATGTGAAAATCGCCGAGATGATATGCACCAATAATAATTAATAGATCTAGGAGGAGCAAGATGAATAACGTAACAAAGACACGCAAGCCAGGACACACTCTCTTACTCGAAGAACAAGAGGACAACGGCCAGGAGGAAGATCAGGTGGTGACAGAAAAGGAAGTGAGCAAAATTCCAAATACCAATATTAATGGTAGACTCAAATTGCTGCTCAAGTCACTCAAATCTGTTAAAAGTGGCGACTTTTCAGTCCGCTTACCCCTAGTGGATGATGGCGTTTTAGGCGAGATATATGAGGTGTTCAATGACGTCGTTAGCTTAAATGAAAGGCTGGCTAATGAGATTATCCGTACGAGCAAGGTTATTGGTGAAGAGGGTAAGTTGACAGAGCGCGTAGCGCTATTAGAAATCTCCGGTGCTTGGCAAGTCAGCGCCAATTCAATGAATTCAATGATTAACAATTTGGCCCAACCTACAATTGAAGTTGCCCGGGTCATTACCGCCGTTGCCAAGGGAGATTTATCGGAAAAGATGACATTAGAACTTGAAGGAAGACACATTAAGGGTGAGTTCTTAAGAATAGGTAATACGGTTAATGATATGGTGGACCAGCTTAACTCCTTTGGCGCTGAGGTAACCAGGGTTGCCAAAGAGGTGGGTACTGAAGGTAAGCTGGGCGGTCAGGCTGAAGTCAAGGGTGTTGGCGGCACCTGGAAAGACCTGACTGACAATGTAAACATGCTGGCTGGCAACCTGACTAGCCAGGTGAGGAATATCGCCCAGGTAACCACGGCTGTAGCCAATGGTGACCTAACTCAGAAGATTACGGTTGAAGCCAAAGGTGAAATCCTGCAGTTGAAAGATACTATCAACCGCATGGTAGACCAGCTTAACTCCTTTGCCGCTGAGGTAACCAGGGTTGCCAAAGAGGTGGGCGCTGAAATGCGCGTGGCGGAAACGACGTGGTACGGCGAAATTGCCCACCTCATATCGCTGCATGACAT
>JBGPRB010000031.1:0-16598 GCA_041489355.1 Dehalococcoidia bacterium | reverse complement strand
CTGAGATAGATACTTCGTCATTGCGAGGAGTCCTTCGGATGCACTCAGGATAAACTCCGCGACGAAGCAATCCCAAACGATAGGTTAAATCAGAATTAGGGATTGCTTCGCCTCCGCCAAAGGCGGATGGTCTCGCAATGATATAAAACAAAAAGGGGCATGACCTTAATAAATCATGCCCCTTATCTTTTAAAAAGAACCTGTTAAACAACAATGAACAATGGGCACATCACCAGCGTGATGGTGGCGAGGAGCTTTACTAATACGTGCAGAGAAGGCCCGGCCGTGTCTTTAAGCGGGTCGCCCAACGTATCGCCGACAACAGCGGCCTGGTGAGCAAAACTCCCTTTACCCAGGACATTGCCATTTTCATCTTTAAGCTGGCCGTCCTCAATCATCTTCTTAGCGTTGTCCCAGGCACCCCCTCCGTTGTTCATGAAGGAAGCCATCATGATACCGCAGATGGTACCCACCATCAGTAACGCGGCGACGACCATGGCGGCATCATAGCCCGGAATTAAGCGGAAAACAACGCCGATGACGATTGGTCCCAGAACAGGCAGCAGTCCGGGAGCAATCATTTCCCGCAGGCCGGCGCGGGTGGTGATGTCCACGGCCTTGCCGTAGTCCGGCTGATGCGGGTGTAAAGGGTCTTTGGGATTGAGGATCTCCGGGTCGGCGCGGAACTGGCGACGGACTTCCTCGATAATTTTTGAGGCAGTCTTGCCGACAGCCTTAATAGCCCAGGCACTGAAAAGGAAGACAATCATGGCGGCCAGGAGAGCGCCCACAAACACCTCGATGCGGGAAATATCCACGGATAACATGGGGTTATTGGGGCGCAGGAAGTTCACGCGATTGATGTAAGCCTGGAAGAGCAGGAAGGCGGCGAGACCGGCGGAGACCATGGCATAGCCCTTGGTCAGGGCCTTGGTGGTGTTGCCGACGGCATCCAGACGGTCGGTTATTTTACGGACTTCCGGACCGGCGCCGGCCATCTCGTTGATGCCGTTGGCGTTATCGGTAATCGGGCCGAAGGTATCCATCGAAAGTACGTAAGGGCAGGTCATCAGCATGCCCATCGTGGCGACGGCAGTCCCGAAAGCACCGGCGCCCGGGACGCCGCTCTCTTTACCCATCCAGAAAGCGAGCAGGAGGGAGATGCCGATGACGAGCGCCGTGGCGAAGGTGGTGGAAAAGCCCACCGACATACCCATGATGATATTGGTGGCTGGTCCCGTCTTGGATGCTTCGGCAATCTCGCGCACCGGCCGGTAGCGCCACTCCGTATAATACTGGGTGACAAAGATGATAGCGATACTGGCGATGATGCCCACCACTCCGGCGCCGAAAAGCCACCAGCTGTCCAGCATAAAGTGGACGGTGATGGCCAGGCCAACTACGGAGAAGCCGATAGCTATGAAGTAACCCCGGTTGAGGGCGGTCATGGCGTTCTCTTTTTCTTTAGCCCGCACGCAGAGCAGGCCAATCATGCTGGCAATCATGCCGAAACCACGGACACAGAGCGGGAACAATATCCAGGCTATGTTTTTAGTGGCCAGGTAGGCGGCGACACCGAGAATCATCGCGCCGATGTTCTCGGCAGCGGTCGATTCGAAAAGGTCGGCGCCGCGGCCGGCGCAGTCGCCGACATTATCGCCGACGAGGTCGGCAATAACGGCGGGATTACGCGGGTCATCCTCAGGGATGCCGGATTCAATCTTGCCGACGAGGTCGGCAGCCACGTCAGCCGCTTTGGTATAGATGCCGCCGCCAAGCTGAGCAAAAAGGGCGACAAAGCTGGCACCGAAGCCAAAGCCGACAATCAGGTGAGGTGAGATTTCCGGCGTGTTATTGCCACCATAGGCGAAGAAAATAACGGTGACTCCGATAAGGCTCAAAGCGGTGATAAGGAATCCTGATACAGCGCCGCCGCGAAGGGCGACTTCGACAGCCTCCGTAAGGCTTTTCTGGGCGGCGGCGGCACAGCGGACGTTCGATTTCACGGCAATGTACATGCCGATGAAACCGGCTAAACCGGAGCAGAAAGCGCCCACTAGGAAAGCTACTCCGGTGCGCCAGCCGATATCAAGCGGGCTAAATCCTTTCACCTCGGTCCCGCCCAGCACGCCCACCAGGACGCCAATGATGATGGCAATTGCCACCGAATACATGGCGATGGTGCTGTACTGGCGCTTGAGAAACGCCCAGGCTCCCCGGAAGATAATATCGCCGATTTCTTTCATCTTGGGTGTGCCGGTGGGGCGTTTCATCACGTTTCTAATAAGTAAAAGGGCAAAAATAATAGTAATTACTCCGGCTGCAGGTACAATCCAGAATATTCCTGGTAACATATTTCCTCTCTTCCAGTTAAGCTCAAAAAGCTTAAGCTTTATTTTTTTATACTTCCTGGCGAGTCTGTCGTTTTACACGAGAATCAACTCGCCCGGCTAATTTTGAATCGTTAAAAAAATAGAGCAGGGTATAATTACGCCTGCTCTATGTTATGTAACCATTTCCAGACCATGATAATTCATGATTATATATTATCACGAAGGCATTGTCTAGCCATTATTAATCCAGACTGAAAGTAATATCTATATTAACCGCTATGGTTTAGGAGGCGGCGGCGGTCCGGCCGGGCCCATGACATACTGCGGGGTCAGGGCTACGTTCATAAAAATCACGGGTTTATTGACGACCTTGAAGTTAAGCGGGCAGTGAATCGTGTCTTTAGGAATATGAAGGACAGTAGGTTCGGTGATAATATGCTTTTCGCCTTCCTCGCCCAGCGACATCTCAATGACGGCATCGAAGTCAGTGATGTCCAGCGAGTTAGCCCCGTAAAAATGCAGGAACTGGTCGAAGTCATGGGCATGAGCGTCCTTCACCATGAGAAACGGCTTGGTAATACAATTCCACAGGACGGAGAAGTTCTTTTCTCCCACCTCTTTATGCTGGCGGCTGAAGAATATTAACCTCGGACAGAATTGCCCTTTCACTATCGGGTTCTTGAAGAAATATTTACCGTATTTGTCTTTCGCCATGCTATTATTTTACCTTTTTTTCGACTCAATGGAATAAAACCGGCAGCTTTTAAGCTAAAATTTGATTCTCGGGATACTGGCTTCCTTCATATTATCCGCCATCGTCCAGAAAAACGCCTCTCCCTTGCGTATGGCGAACACCATCAGTAGAGGGTCTTCCGGCGACTTGACACCAAGGCCTTTGAGAAAACCCCTTTCCTCATAAAACCTTTTCCTGATAACGATATCATCAATAAAGTCTATCTTGCCGGTAACCCTCAAAATATTGCCTTTGGCAGAAAAGCACACCTCCACCTTCTGGTTTTTCTTCAACTGCTTGGCCAGAGCTTTGGTAGATTCCGTATTGAAATAGAATCCCGTGTCGTCGGCATAATGCATTCCCATTGCCCTGACTCTGGGCTGGTCGCCGTCCACAGTGGCCAGGTAGCAGGTTTTATTCTCATTGGCAAATTTGACGCAGTCCTTAAAGTCCATACCTTAACTCCTTTATTTCTTGAGTATTTCTATGTTTCATTTACTGCCCTTGGGGTTCCACCTGACGCTGGTATACCGGTCTCTCAGTTTGGGCTTTTCGATTTTGCCGGTGGGATTACGCGGCACGTCACCGAACAGGATGATTCTGGGCCAGGCATACTTGGGCAGCTGCGGTTCGTAGTAAGCCCTCATCTCCTCCTCGCTCAGGTTAACGCCTTCCTTGGGCTGAACGACGGCAGCGACAACCTCGCCGTATCTATCGTCGGGGATACCGATGATGGCCACGTCCTTGACCTTCGGCTGGCCGATAAGC
Source organism: Dehalococcoidia bacterium (assembly GCA_041489355.1). Classification (GTDB taxonomy): domain Bacteria; phylum Chloroflexota; class Dehalococcoidia; order Dehalococcoidales; family RBG-16-60-22; genus JBGPRB01. The sequence goes on along the minus strand of JBGPRB010000031.1, from coordinate 12,764 downwards.
ACAGATTCGAGGTCGACCGGATAGATATTCTCGCCGCCGCTGATAATCAGGTCCTTCTTCCGGTCGACATAAGAGATAAAGCCTTCATCGTCCTGCTTGACCAGGTCGCCGGTATAGAGCCAGCCATTGCGCAGGGTTTCGGCTGTTTTCTCCGGGTTCTTGAAGTAGCATTTCATGATATTGGCGCCGCGGAGAATAATTTCGCCGATAGTTCCCGGTGGCACATCGTTACCTTTGTCATCAACGACCCGGGCGTCAATATTAAGCCTGGGGTAGCCGAAAGAGCCGAGTTTATGCAGGTTTTCCAGACCCAGGTGCATACACGGACCGGCCGATTCGGTCAGGCCGTAGTTCTCTTCGTAACTGATATCCGGGAAATGTTTCAGAAAGCGCCGTACCAGCACCGGCGGGATAGGCTGCGCGCCGGAGTGTACCAGCCGCAGGGAGCTCACGTCATAGTCCGATAGCTTCATTTCACCTCTATCAAGGGCGGTAACGATGTCCTGCAGCCACGGCACCAAAAGCATACAGATTGAGATTTTTTCCTTAGCGATGGTTTCCAGAATGAGTTTAGCGGTCACTCTCTCGCCGCCGGTGGTCAGAACAGCCCTGGCGCCGCCAATCAGGCTGCCGAACCAGTGCATTTTACCGCCGGTATGGTAGAGGGGCTGGATAAGGAGGAAGCAGTCCTTCCTGGTCTCCCGGTGGGAGAAGTTCTCGTTGACGGCGGCGTGTTCCAGGCTGCGGTGGCAGAGGAGAGTAGCTTTCGGGTCGCCCGTCGTGCCGGAGGTAAAGTATAAACCGGCTTCATCCTCGCCATTCAGCATGATTGGAGGGGGTACGGGAGAGGATTTAGCCAGCACGGCATCAAAAGACTCCATACCTTTAGGGAGTTTTTCACCTTCGAAGATATATTTCTTTATCGTCGGCAGTTCTTTGCGGATTTCCTCAATGCGGTCGATGAAGTCCTGGTCCAGAATCATAATTTTGGGTTCGGCAATATCGATGCAGTATTTAATCTGGCGGCTGATGAACCTGAAGTTGAGCGGCGCGGCTATGGCTCCTGTCTTCAATATGCCGAAATATGCCTCGAGCCATTTAATGGAATTCATCATCAGATGCATGACGACATCGCCTTTCTTAATGCCTCTGGCAATAAGGGCATTGGCCACGAGATTGGCGTTATCGTCGAACTCTTTCCAGGTAATTGCCTTTCTAAAATTCTTGCTCGGCGCTATTTCAATTAAAGCAGTCGAATTTGGGGTCAACCTGGCATTTCGGGCAAGCATTTCCGTGATAGTCATAATCCTGGCTCCTTCCACCTTACATTTGCATGACTGTTTTCGGGGAAATTACATTCATGAAGTAACTGTAACCTGACGAGAGGAAAATTACCTTGGCTAAGTCTTTTCCTGGATTGCCACTGGCCGGCGTGGTGAACACGATTGATTATAGTCTATAAAAACGTAAAATGTCAATTCACCCAGCTTTGAGAGCAAGGTAGCGCTGTGTTATAATTCTGGTAAGGGAAAAACATAAAATGATAGAGCAACTTGATAAAATTGAGAAGCGTTACCAGGAGATAGACGAGAAACTAGCGCAGCCCGAGGTGGCGACCAATCTCAGCCAGGTGCAGGCTCTGGCGCAGGAGCGGGCCGGGCTGGTGGAAATGGTTACGAAATACCGCAAGTATAAAAAAGCGGTAAAGGAACTGGAAGACGTTAAATCGATGCACGATACGGGACTTGACGAGGAAATGACAACTATGGTCAAGCAGGAGATGGCATCTCTGGAAACAAAACTTGAAAAGTTGACGGAAGAGCTCAGACAGGCCCTTTTGCCCAGGGACCCCAGCGATGAGAAGGATATCATCATGGAAATAAGAGCGGGGACCGGGGGCAATGAAGCCGCTCTCTTCGCCGCCGACCTCTTTCGCATGTACAGTCGCTACGCACAGAGCCACGGCTGGAAAGCCGATGTCATCAGCATCAGCGAGAGCGGCATCGGCGGCTTTAAAGAGATAATATTCGAGGTAAAAGGCAGGGGCGCTTTCAGTCGTCTGAAATACGAAAGCGGCGTGCACCGCGTGCAGCGCGTGCCGGTCACCGAGGCTTCCGGCAGGATTCATACATCTACAGCTACGGTGGCCGTTCTGCCCAAGGCGGAGGAGGTAGACATAGCCATCAATCCCGACGACCTGAAAATCGATGTTTTTCACAGCGGCGGGGCCGGGGGGCAGAACGTGAACAAGGTAGCCACGGCTATCCGCGTCACCCATCTGCCCACGGGAATGGTCGTCGTCTGCCAGGACGAGCGTTCCCAGCTTCAGAATAAAGTGAAAGCGCTTTCAGTACTGCGCACGCGCCTTCTGGACATTGAACGGCGCAAACAGGAGGAAGAAATAACCTCACAGCGGCGCTCACAGGTCGGCACGGGTGAGCGCGCCGAAAAGATAAGGACCTATAATTATCCCCAGGACCGCATTTCCGACCACCGTATCAATCTCACCCTTCATAACCTGCCGCGTTTCATGGATGGAGAACTGGACGAGCTTATCGATACTCTCGCCACTACCGAGCAAGCCAGGCAGCTCGAGGAACAGAAAGTGTGAACCGTAGACAGGCGTTAGCTCAAGCCCGCGGGACCCTGGCGGATAACAATATCGACGATGCCACGCTGGAAGGGGAGATTCTGTTAAGACATGTGCTGGGGATAAACCGCAGCCAGTTATTTGCAGACCTCGATGGCAATGTAAGCCCTGCCCAGGCAGAAAATCTGGAGCAACTTTTGGAGCGCCGCCTGAGCGGGGAGCCTTCGGCCTACATTACCGGTCACCGCGAGTTCTACGACCTCGATTTTAAAGTAAACCGTCATGTCCTTATCCCCCGCCCGGAAAGCGAACTGCTGGTAGAGAAAGCCCTCAGCCTGTGCCGTAGCCATGCTATATCCATAATCGCCGATATCGGCACCGGCTGCGGCGCTATTGCCATCAGCCTGGCGAAAAATCTGCCGGCGACGACCATTTACGCTACCGATATATCGCCTCAGGCGCTGGAAGTCGCCGGGGAAAACTGTCTAAGACACGGAGTAACGGATAAGGTCGTCCTTTTACAGGGCGATATGCTGGGAGTCCTGCCGGAGCCCGTCGACCTTATAGTTGCCAATCTGCCGTATGTCAGGGAAGCGGAATTGCCTGGTAGCGGTCCTTTAAGCTTCGAACCCAGGCTGGCATTAAACGGCGGGAAAGACGGGCTGGACAGGATTAAATTTTTATGCCGCCAGGCAGGCGATAAGCTCCGCAACAATGGAAGTATGCTCCTGGAGATAGGGCAGGGCCAGACGCAGGCCGTGAAAGCCATTATGCATGAATCCTTCCCGTCAGCCCTGATTGAAATCGACCGGGACCTGGCCGGTATCGAGCGTGTTATCAGCCTGCGTTTGACATAGCACCAGATACAATGATAAATTATTTTAGAATTCCGCTAAAGCCATATTACTATAAAAGTTTCAAAACAGGGCGTTTATCAGATGAATATAGTCGTGTGTGTTAAACAGGTCATCGACCCCGAAGCGCCGCCGGCCAGCTTTAAAATCGATGCCGCCGCCAATAAGGCTGAAATGCACGGCGCGCCGCCGGTAATCGACCCTTATGGGGAATACGCGGTGGAGGCTTCTTTGAAAATCAAGGAAGCCAAGGGCGGGAAAATCACGGTGATGAGCCTGGGTGTTAACCTGCTGCGCGAAGTAGTGAAGAAACCGCTCGCCATGGGCGCCGATGAGCTTATTTTGCTCGAAGACGAAGCTTATAACGGCGGTGACGGCTGGTCGACGGCCAGCGCTCTCGCCATGGCCATCAAAAAGAAAGGGAATTATGACCTTATCCTGTGCGGACGCGAAGCCTCGGACACCAATGCCGGACAGACCGGCGCTGCTATTGCCGAGGTACTCGGGCTGCCCTGCGTCACCCTGGTGCGTAAGATAGATGTCTCCGATGGCAAACTCAGGGTAGAAAGAGTCAATTCCGCCGGCTATGACGTTATCGAGGTGCCCCTCCCGGCGGTATTGACCGTAAGCAATGAAATCGGCCAACCGCGCTACCCGACCATCAAAGGAATTATGGCGGCCAAGAAGATAGAGCCGATTGTCTGGAAACCGGCTGATATCGGCATCGAAGCATCCCGCCTGGGCGCGGCCGGGCGGCGTACCAGAATGCGCAGACTGTTTCAGCCGGTCCACGAAGGAAAATGCGAACTGGCCGCAGGAGACAGTCCGGAAGAGATGGCGGTAAACCTGGCGAAGAAACTCAGGGAAGCCAGGATACTATGAACCGTTTTAACAGGTTTTTAACAATTCTGACTTATGATAGAGGTGATTTAAACTATGTCCGATTATAAAGGTATAGCCGTTTACTGTGAAGCTAAAGGTGATAAGCTTTTACCCATCGCTGCGGAAGGACTCGGCATAGGCAGAAAGCTGGCGGACAACTTGGGACAGGAGCTGGCGGCGGTGCTGGTCGGCAGTAATATCGGCGGGCTGGCTCAGCAGGCTATTGCCGGTGGCGCCAATAAAGTCTATGTCGTTGATGACCCTCTGCTCAAAGACTATCAGACCGATGCCTACGTCAGCGTCATGGAAAAAGTGGTAAAACAGGTAAAGCCCCAGGTCATTATCATGGGACAGACCGATGCCGGACGCGACCTGGCACCGAGACTGGCTTTCAGGCTGGGGACGGCGGTTACGATGGACTGCGTCGACCTGGCTATCGACCCTGACTCAAAACGGCTGCTGCAAACCAAGCCGGTCTACGGCGGCAATGCTCAGGCAGTCATTACGACCGAGACCGACCCGCAGATCGTAACGATACGCACCAAAGCTATGGCTGCCCTCGAACCGGATGCTTCCAGGAAGGGGGAAATCATTAACATCGCGGCGGGACTGGAGGCATCAAGCATCAGGACAAAGATTCTGGACAGGGTGATTGAAGAGGTAGCCGGCATGAAAATCGAGGATGCGCAGGTAGTGGTCGCCGGAGGCAGGGGAATCGGCAGTGCCGAAGGATTCAAGCAGCTGGAAGAGCTGGCCAAGGTGCTCAAGGGGGCGGTAGGCGCCAGCCGGCCTCCCTGCGATAACGGCTGGGTACCGGACACCGTACAGATAGGCCTGACCGGCAAAATTATCGCTCCCGAACTCTATATCGCTGTTGCCGTATCAGGCTCCAGCCAGCACATGAGTGGTTGCTCCGGCTCGAAGACTATTATCGCTATCAATAAAGACCGCGAGGCTAATATTTTCCGGCAGGCGCGCTTCGGCGTTGTCGGTGACTGGAAAAAGGTGTTGCCGGCCTTTACCGCTAAACTGAGAGAACTTTTGGCATCATGACGTTTACTTCCTCTCCCCTTGTGGGAGAGGATTGAGGTGAGGGGGGATAATAGTATAACAGAGCTTCACCCTCACCTTGCCCTCTCCCATCAAGGGAGAGGGGAAAATAATAGCCTTGAACGTAAAATAACATTTTGTTATAATATTTAGGTTGATTAAAAATCGGCTCTTCATTAATATATATTTTCTATGAGGTGGTATTGCGATGAAAATGGCGAGACTTATATCTTTTCTTATAGTCCTGGTAATGACGCTATCAATATTCTGCTTACCCGGCGTGGCTCTGGCCCAGGATGAAACCCCGACCCCAGCTGAAACCCCGACCCTGGCTGATAATATCACGATGTCGACACAGTACCCTAAAATCGACGCTATTGCTACGGGTACGTTTCAGTTCAGCGTAGAACTCAATTACAGGGGCACCAAAGACCGTATTTTTGACCTGAACGCCACGGTACCCCAGGGCTGGGATGTGTTTATCACCCCGCAATATGATGCATCAAAAAGAATATCATCGATATCATTAAAGTCTTCCTATTCCGGCACGAGCGAGACTTTGCAGATAACTACCACCCCTCCATCATGGTCGTTACCCGACCCCGGAGAATACAAAATAAAGCTGCAGGCAGTATCCGATAGTGTAGAGGGTAGTATTGACCTTATCGCGAAGGTAACGGCCAAGTATGAACTGAAAACTGCTCCGACCAGCCAACGCTATGATACGAAAGCCAAGGCCGGCCAGGATAATACTTACTCTATAATTATTGCGAATACGGGTACAGCTTCTATTGAAAATATCACTTTTTCTACAGACAAGCCTGAAGGGTGGGAGATTAAATTCAAACCGGAGAAGATTGATATTCTGGACATTAATAAACCAATAACGGTCGATGTCAATATCAAGCCGCCGCCGAAGACGGTATCCGGGGACTATATGATTACCCTGCGGGTATCCGGGAAACAGGCTACGGCTGATAAAATGGACATAAGGGTTACCGTAGAAACACCCACTGTCTGGGGATGGGTCGGCGTAATTATAATATTAATAGTGGTTATCGGTCTGATTGCTATCTTTATGAGATTCGGGCGGCGTTAGCAGATGGCGGATACATTAGCTATAGAAACAAAAGACCTGACCAAAAACTACGGTAAGGTGACCGTGGTTGACCACCTCAATTTCCATGTTAAGGAAAGCGAGGTGTTCGGCCTGCTGGGACCCAACGGCGCCGGGAAAACGACCACGATTCTCATGATGCTGGGGTTGACCGAACCAGTGTCCGGTTCGGTCAGGGTATTTGGTTTCGACTCCACCCGCGAACCCATCAAGGTCAAGCGAATTGTGGGATATCTCCCGGAAGCAGTCGGTTTTTACGATAACCTCACCGCCCGTGAAAACCTGGAGTTTGTTGCCGACCTTAACAATATCAGCCGGGTGGAATCGAAACAAAGGGTAGATAAAGCGCTGGAGATGGTGGGACTAACTGCCGAAAGGGACATGCCTACCGGTAAATTCTCCCGAGGTATGAAACAACGCCTGGGGATTGCCGACGTGTTAATCAAGGAGCCGAAACTGATTATCCTTGATGAGCCCACCTCCGGCCTCGACCCCCAGGGTATCAACCAGCTCCTTGAACTTATCGCCGGTCTGCCCAAGATGGGGACTACCGTATTGCTATCTTCACACCAGCTTTATCAGGTGCAAAGGGTATGCCACAGTATCGGTATACTTTCCAAAGGCAAGATGGTGATAGAAGGCTCTATCGATAAACTGGGCAGGGAAGCCCTGGCGGGCGGGCGCTATATCATCGAGGTTGAAATAGCCGAACCAAAAACAGGACTTGCCGATATCATCAGGAAAGTCCAGGGCGTGGAAAAAGTCGAGGCTGACGGCAATATGCTTAAAATTAGCGCCGCCTCCGATTTACGGTCGCAGATTGCCAAGGTGGTGGTAGGCAATGATGCCTTACTGGTACAGATGAAGGTTCATGAGTTCTCCCTGGATGATATCTATATGAAATATTTCAAGGAAAGTCAGGATTGACATAATGCTAGCGATAATACGCAAGGAACTGGCCGACTACTTCAACAGTATCCGATTTCTTGTGCTGTTTCTGATGGTGCTGGTGGCAGGTGGCTGCGGTCTTTACGCCGCTCAGCAGGGTATCCGCGCCGCCCTGGAACAGAGCCAGGCGGTAACTGAAGGCGGTTTTATTTTCCTGGCGTTGTTTACGTCGTCCTGGGGCGGTCTACCAATCTTGACTCTGGCTATCGCCATTATTGTTCCAATTACCGGCATCGTTTTAGGTTTTGATACCATCAACAGCGAGCGTTCCGGCGGAACGATGAGTCGCCTCCTAGCTCAACCTGTCTATCGGGACAGCGTTATTAACGGCAAGTTTCTGGCAGGAATCATGGCGATGGCCCTCATAGTAGGCACAACAATATTACTGGTGGCCGGTTACGGCCTGAGAATGATTGGCGTCCCGCCTACCGCCGAGGAAATCATCAGGCTCTTCCTTTTCCTGGTTATAATCATTATTTATGGAGCCTTCTGGATGGGGCTGGCAATGCTGTTTTCCGTAGTCTTCCGGAGGGCGGCTGGTTCTCTCCTGATACCGATAGTTATCTTTCTTATATTCTACTTTTTCTGGGTGTTTTTAGGATTTGGCCAGGCTATCGCCGAAGCTGTTGCTCCTATTATCGCAGGCACCGACGTGGCTACTCAAATACAGCAAGCAGGGTTGCAGCAGACTATAATGCGTCTCTCGCCAAGTTTTATCTTTCAGGAAGCGTATATTGTGCTGCTTGTTCCCATGTGGAAAGGCCTGGGTGCCATAACGTATAGTGATTTGGCTTATATACTGCCGAATCCCCTCAGCCTCGGTCAGTGTCTTCTGGTTATCTGGCCTCACATGGTTGGCCTGATAAGCCTGAGCGCCATCTGCTTCGGTATCAGCTACATTGTCTTCATGAAGCAGGAAATCAGGGCGACGTAGAAGAGAATGTCATTCTGGCGTAGGCCAGAATCCAGATAAAGGAATTAACGTGGATTCCAGCCTTCGCTGGAATGACAAGTAGAATCATCGCGAGACCTTCAACTACGCGCAAGATAAATTCTGTAAAGCAATCCCAAATTCAGACTCAAGACATAGATTGGGATTGCTTCGCCCCGATTACATCGGGACTCGCAATGACAATAGAGAAATCAGACTAGCCCTTCTCGGCCTTTTCCGCCTGTTTCTGGGCGATTATCTTCTGAGTGATTTGCGCCGGCACCTCTTCGTAGTGGTCGAACTCCATGGTATAGGTTGCCCGTCCCTGGGTCATCGACTTAAGGTCGATAGTATAGCGCTGGATTTCAGCCAGCGGCACCTGCGCTTCGATAACGTTGGTATCGCCCTCCGGATTCATCCCCATGACGCGGGCCCGCTTGGTGTTGAGGTCGCCGATAATATCCCCGGTAAGGTCATTGGGCACAGTCACTTTCAGATTTATTATCGGTTCGAGAAGAATAGGATGACCTTCAAGGATTCCCTTTTTAAACGCACCGGCTCCGGCTATTTTAAAACATATCTCTGAAGAATCGACGGGGTGAAAGCTCCCGTCATAAAGGGTCGTCTTGACACCGACGACCGGGTAACCGGCCAATCCGCCTTCCCCGTAGGCTTCGACGACTCCTTTTTCCACGGCCGGGATATAGTTCCTGGGCACGGACCCGCCAACTACATGGTCGGCAAACTCGTTGCTACCGCGCTCCGGTAATGGCTCAAGCTCCAGCAGGACATGGCCGTACTGCCCGTGACCCCCGGACTGTTTCTTGTGTTTATATTCGGCTTTTGACGGCACCGTGATTGTCTCCCGATACGGGACCTTGGGGATAGACAGTTCCACGTTCACCCCGAACTTACGATGCATCTTTTCTGCAGCTACAGAGAGGTGAGTATCACCCATCCCGGAAAGAATTGTCTCACCGGTACCAAGCTCACGGTGTACTTTAAGGGTGGGGTCTTCTTCGGCCAGGCGGGATAGGGCCGTGCCCATTTTATCGATATCGGTCTTCGTCTTGGGATACACAGCTTCCCGGAAAATAGGAGTGGGGAAAACGATAGATGTCAGTTTGACCTGCTTGTCCTGGGCGCAGAGCGTATCGCCGGTACTGGTCACGTTCAATTTCGCCACCGCTCCTATGTCGCCGGCCCTGACCTCGGTGACCGGCTCCTGTGATTTACCCCTCATCGTATATAACTGACCGATGCGTTCCGCCGCAGTCTGGCTGGCGTTATATATCTGGGAGTTGCTGGTGATAACACCGTTGTAGACGCGGAAGTAGGTAAGTTTACCGACATACGGGTCGGCGGTTGTCTTGAACACCAGGGCGGCCAGCGGTGCACTTTCACTCGGTTCGATGGCGCCGCTGCTGGTGGATACTTTTTGCTCCTTGGGCAGGGGAAGGTAATCACAGATGGCATCCATAAGCCGGTTGACAGCCACGTTCTGCAGTGCCGAGCCGGCTAATACGGGCACGATGCGGCCGCTGACCATGGCCTTTCTTAATGTCCTGGTAAGCTCCTCCAGGCTGATTTCTTCGCCACCCAGATATTTTTCGATAAGAGCATCATCAACCTCGGCAATTGCCTCGACCAGCTTTTCCCGTAAAGAATCGGCCTGGGCTTTCACTGCCACCGGCACCTCCACCTCTTTAGTCGGGGAACCGGTATAAGCCTTCATGGTCAGCAGGTCGACTATTCCCTGGAAACCGGTATGAGCGCCTATAGCTACCTGTAAGGGCAGGCACCTGGGGCTGAGCTTAGCCTTGATTTCTTCAACAACCTTAAAAAAGTCGGCATTTTCACGGTCCATCTTGTTGATAAAGATAAGGCGAGGCATCTTAGCCTCCTCGCAATATCCCCAGACCATTTCTGTGCCGACTTCTACTCCAGATGCGGCACACACGACGATAACTGCCCCTTCGCTGACCCGCATACCGGCCTTAACTTCCCCGATAAAGTCGGCATAACCCGGGGCATCAAGAACGTTAATTTTATTATCCCGCCACTGGCAGGGAAGCAGAGATAGGTTAATGCTGATTCTTCGTTTCATTTCATCAGGGTCATAGTCCGAGGTGGAAGACCCATCGTCAACTTTACCCAGCCGGCTGATAGCCCCGGCATTAAAAAGTATAGCCTCTGAAAGCGATGTCTTACCGGCACCGCCGTGAGACAATAGAACAATGTTGTGAATATTATCCAGTCCGTATTTAGGCATGAAATCACCTGCTCTCTATATTCTTCGAATATTATTATACCCGCAGTCGACCGAACACGGCAAGCGCTTAATGCTCCTGAGAAGTAACATTCTTGTGAACGATTGACTACCAGCAAGAATTTTCAATACACGCTCATCTCTGAAAACGCTGACTTAGACAAGTTATATATAGTAGTAGTAAGGCGATTTCTTATCAGGAAAGGGCTTGACAAGGTTCAGAGAATAGGGCTATGCTCCTGTAAAGAAACATAAAGTACCCCCAAAAACAAGCTGGATATGACGGATGACCCATGAAAGATAGGATAATAGCCAGGCCGGAAAGGGTACGACGTGAAAGGCAGTTAACTATTGCGGATACGGGAGGTCCAGATGGTAAATCAAGATGCAGATCGTAAGTATGTAAGAGATAGCACATCGCCGGTAACAAAGCCGGAGAAATGCCCCAAGTGTGGTAGTAAGAAGGTTACCTCCTGCCCTGGCGGTTCCAGTCTCACGGCAGTGCCAGGAATCTGGTGGATTTGTGACGACTGTAAACATCAATGGTAAACTCAACCTGTTAAATTTCCTCTACCCCGGTAGTAGGACCAACGAAGTGGCTGGATAATTGAGTTTACTTCCTGACCGGAAGGCGGCTTGAACACTTTAGAGAGGAAGCTTATGCTTAGCGGTAGGTATAGTGTTACACGATTGTCCAGATTGGTCAATTATTTGCTCGAGGAAATAGCTATCTATTTTAGAAACAGCGGCGTCACGAATGTTTCCATAATTGCAGCGGGGCCCAGCAGAGCCAGAGATATGAGAAGATATTTGAAGTTCTCTTTAAAACTATTACGTAAATAATCTCTCCTTCCTCTGGAGAAAAGGGCGATTATAGTTGCCACTCCGAAGCTGAGAGACGCGGCTTCGCCGATGAGAAGAGCCGGGATTTCGAAAATGCCGTGAGGCAGCACACCGGCCAGCAGGAACCCCAGCGATTTTTTCTGAATTACCTCTATCGAGATGTAAGAAATGAACGCACTATTGAAAAGCAAAGCTAAAACAGGAACGAGACATAAAAAGGGGCTGAACAGGAAGCTGAAAACCAGGGCCAGGGCATTCTTGAAATAAATGAATATCAGAATCGCAACATGGGACGCACCAAGAGATGTTGCGATATCACTGAGGGTGGTTTCCTGCCCCGAGAAAATGTCGGCGATATCGGCTGGCATGGTGTTACGGATGGCTATGCCAGCCAGGATACCAATAATGAATAGCCCTGCGGCAATGATAACCCAGAATCTAAAACGCATATAGACCGCGCTCTGGCTACTTGCCCCATTTATCCTTGACGACAATTTCGGAGAGTTCTTTCCTGAGCGGCGCTTTGCCTTCCCGGTCGGGTACGCCTACCGGGAACATGGTAACCACCCGGTAACCCCTGGGTACGCCCAGCGCTTTCTCCACCTGTGCAGCATCAAAGGTACCGAGAATTACCGTGCCAAGCCCCAGGGCATGAGCCGCCAGCACCATGTTCTGCACCGCCAGCGCGCTATCGAACATGAACCAGTCGCCTTTATCGGTGATAAAAGCGTCGTCGCCGCCACCGCCGCGGCCGGGAAGTCCGCCCGATTTTCCCATCTCCGCACAGACGATGATTAATACCGGCACCGTATTGATAATATTAATTGCCGGGTTGGGTATTTCCTTATCTGGCAATTTAAACTTAAGCAGGGTTTCGGCTACCTTGGCCTTTATTTTGGGGTCGCGCACCACGATAAAGCGCCAGCACTGCGTATTAGACCATGATGGCGCCCAGCGCCCGGCTTCCAGAATAGCTTCAATCTTCTTGTCGTCAACAGGGTCGGATTTATAGTGTCGGATGCTCCTCCTGGTTTTAATAGCTTCAAATAACTCCATGTTTGTTATCCTTTTTTTATTTTATTATAACCCGTGTTATTAATAGATTGAAAAAACAGGGCATTACCTGCCGGGTGCAGATAGTATCTATTATCGGTAAATATAGCTCATGGCATGGCTATTTGCCGTATTTTTCTCTATAAAGGACTTCCGAAAGCTGTCTCCGGGGGGAGACCTGGCCTTTACGGTCGGGAACGCCCAGAGGAGTCATCGTGACCACGCTG
>JBGPRB010000030.1:0-16778 GCA_041489355.1 Dehalococcoidia bacterium | reverse complement strand
GAGAATGGTATGTTGTCGGCGAGTTCCACGGTTCTGAAGAAAATAGCACCAAAGGCAGACTGGGGGATATCAGGGGACGCCCCAACCGGCAGGACCTGGACGAAGTGGAAAGCAATGTCTCTACACTCATTAAATCTATCCGATATAAAAAATGACCGGATGAGGAGGATTTATAAAATGGCAAAAACAAAATACGGTAAGTATATTGTCTATGATGCGAAACTACCCATACCTAAAGGCGCCCCACCTCCGCCCCCTCCCCCTTCCGGCGGAAGAAACGGGGCTATCGTACTTTACGTGGATGATACTATCATCAAGGGGGCTTTCTATTTGAACTGCGCCCTGATATGGAAAGCGTCAGACCAGGGCAGCCCCGGTATCGTTCATTCCCACGATGATTATGACGAATACGTCGGCTTTCTGGGAAGCAACCCGGAAGACCCTCACGATTTGTGCGGCGAGGTCGAGTTCTGGCTGGGGGATGAAAAACACATCCTTACCAAGAGTTGTGCCGTCTTTATCCCCAAGGGTCTCCTTCATTGCCCCATTTACTTCCGGAGAGTGGATAGGCCTATTTTCTACTTCAGCACGGCACCTTCGGTAACCTACGGAAAAGACCTGCCCAAGAAGTGACATCTCGCCGGGGAACGAGAGCCTGGTTCGGCTAAGAAAATAACTGGTAAAAATACAGGGTTTTTTTGATTGGAGGGCATAAATGACAACGGTAAAAGACTTTAATCGTTACGGAGAAGAGCTAGAGAATCTACTGGGATTACATACATCTCCCATCGCCGTAAAAATGCTGGAGAAGGAAGAAGATATCCCGGAAGGAGCTATTCGGCCGAAAAAAGACCGCAGCTATCATCTTGCCCAGTGCCAGGCCTTTGGCATGTCAAGGCGGGATAGAGCCACGGTAGCTATGCTGAAGGAAGACAACTGGTGTCCGGGCGCCGTGATAGCCTACGGGCTGGTGCCCAAGGGGGATGACCCTGCTGCCAGGGCCCAGAACACGTACGATAGCTTTGAGCATGGCAAGTACATCGGCATCCTTACCGCCCCGCTGAAGAAGGCCGCTTTTGAACCGGATGTCGTCATTATCTATTGCGATACCAATCAACTCCGAATTATGCTCCTTTCGCTGAAAATGGAAGATAGACCTCTGGTGAAATCGAATTTCTTCCCTTTCTCCTGCTCTAATTCCGTTGTGCCCGTAATGTTGAACGGCGAGTACTGGATTAACCTGCCCGACCCCGGCGAATACACGCGGGCGCTGACCATTGCGGGAGAGATGATGTTTTCTGTGCCCAGGGATAAACTGGCCGGACTGGTAGAAAACCTCGGGCAGTTTGATAGGAGCGAATCCGGATTTGCCCATGAACAAATGATGATGAGACCGGATTTCCCTCAGCCGGAACTTTACAAGAGGGTATTCGAATCATGGGGTATGGAGCACGGGTAAACACCCGCATGACAATGTCGAAAGACTTGTTCTCAATAAAGCTCCGGTTAATCTGTCTGGAGTGTTGAGCATTGATAGTTTTCAATGTAAATCCAGTGGCGTTTTCCGTTGGACCCGTATCTGTCCGCTGGTATGGCTTGATGTACGTAGTAGGCATTACCGTCGGTTTGCTGGTAGCCTGGCCATACGCCAGGTCCAAAGGAATTACTCAGAGTCAGCTTGAAAAATTCATTATCTGGGCCATACTTGCTGGCTTTATCGGCGCCAGACTATACTACGTCATTCAGCAGCCCCTGGAACCGTACCTTGCTGAGCCATGGCGCGTTCTGGCGGTGTGGGAAGGTGGAATGGCTTTTTACGGAGCCATCTTCGCCGTAGTCATTGTATTGCTTATTGTTGGCTGGCGTCTAAAAATTTCCACCCTGAAACTTCTGGATATGGGGGCGCTCTTCGCTGTCGTGGGGCAATTCTTCGGCCGCATAGGTAACTTGATTAACGGTGATGTTATTGGCTATCCTACCAATCTACCATGGGGAATTGTGTATGCTCATCCCAACTCGTTCGCACCTCGACATGATATCGCCTATCAGCCTGCTGCCGCATACGAGGCTTTAATAAATATACTGCTTTTTGGCCTTCTCTGGTGGCTAAGGAATAAACTGAAACCAGGTATTTTATTCTTCGTCTACATCCTTAGCTATTCTTTGAGTCAGATAATTGTTTTTGTATGGCGAGACAATGAAGTCGTATTATTGGGTCTGAAGCAAGCACAATTGACTGCCATAGGAGTCATCATTGTCGCGGTAGTTATTTTCCTGGTGCTATTAAGGCGGCAACGTAAAATCAGGGACAAGACATGAAACTGTCAGACAGGTAGAAGCTATTTATTTTAGTTTATAGAAGTAACGGTTAAGTCAGATTATCAACTTGTTTTACTATTGTTATCGAAGGACTAACCCAAGCAGCTTGGCAGCGATACCGCCAATTAGGATGGCAACCGCCAGGTTTGCCCCGATAATTGCCCATGCCGCCTTCCAGCCGAATTCTCTGGTCAATGCGCCTACGGTTGCAAAACATGGATATAGCGTACCTACCAGAGCCAGCACGATGAGTTGAACAGGAGTGAAAAACATCGCCAGGTTCGTACCGAATAGGGCGACCGCCATCAGGAGAATTAGCTCCTTTCTAGCCGCACCGAATATCAGCAGTATTCCCCCTACCAACGGCAGACCCAGCCAGCCAACGGTAAGAAAAGATAAGGCATTATTTACTGGCTGAAGAATACCAAGAGTGTATGCCCCCTGAACCAGTGCGGTACCCACCATATACATTGGGAAAACCATATATATTAATGACTTAGTTCGTGCCCATGTCTGTTTAACAACAACGGAGAAAGAAGGAGTCTTAAAAGAATGCATCTCCATGATAAGCCCCGTCAACTCACCGGGGATCGCCTTTACGGCAACTTTGACCACCACAAACATGATGAGCAGGTCAACTACATAGAGTGCCAGCGCCCACGGGATACCTATGAATGCAGCGACAAGGCCGAAGATGATGATGGTCCTAGCGGTGCATGGAGAAAAGGTAATGGCAAATGACGCCAATAACCGCTCTCGCCTGGTTCCCATGATTCTGGTGCTGTATATAGCAGGCACATTGCAGCCATAACCCAGAATTATCGGTATTATTGCTTTCCCATGCAGGCCCATCTGGTGCATAGCGCTATCCAGCATGAAGGCAACTCGCGTCAGGATACCGGAGTCTTCCAGCACAGCTAAAATAAAATAAAATGGAATAACATAGGGTATGACCAGGGTGACTCCAGCTACCAGCCCTCCGAATATGCCGTTCCAGACAATACTCCAGATGGTTCCGCTTACCTGCGGGTCCACCGGCTGAAAGAAGCTGAACGCGTTGGAAAGCAGACCGGAAAGAAGGTCTCCAACGGTGAATGTCCAGAGGAGTAACCCGGCTATCACAGTAAAAGAAATAATATACCCGAATACTTTATGTGTGGCCAATCGGTCTAACCTGTCTGAAAATCCGGGTTTTACCGGCTCCTGCTTCTGAACATCACGGGAAATCTGGTTGGCAAGTGTATATCTCTCTGAGGTAACTACGGTGAAGCCGGGCTGCTGGTACGCATTTTCTATCCGCCTTGCAAGAGCCTCGGACGCGCTAATTACTTTTTCCGACTTCACTCCTACCAGTTCCTTGATACTGTTATCACGTTCAAGCAGCTTGATAGCTATCCAGCGGGGAGAGTACTCCAAATCAACTTGTTCCGATTCGATTAATTCGGTTAACTCTTCTATATGGGCTTCTAGCCCATCCCCAAACCTGATGGTACTCTTCCTGGGTTCATTACACCTTTCGGCTACTTTGATGGCAGTTTCAATCAGCTCGCGGATTCCCTGCCCTTTGGCAGCTACTGTCGGAACTACGGGTACGCCTAATAGCGTTTCCAGCTTATGGGCATCAACCACTATTCCCCTGCTTTCAGCTATGTCCATCTGATTAAGGCAGACGACCATGGGTATACCCATTTCCATCAGTTGCAAAGTGAAAAAAAGATTGCGCTCCAGAACCGGGGCGCCAATAACATTGATAATTACATTCGGCTTATCATGAGCGATATACTCCCGGGAAACCAGTTCTTCCAGGGAGAAGGTGGACAAAGAGTAGATTCCGGGCAGGTCTACCGCCGTTACCTCGTACCCATCGATGCGCAACAGACCTGTGGCCCTTTCCACAGTTTTTCCGGGCCAGTTACCGATGGTCTGATGTGACCCGGTCAATTGATTAAAAATGACGCTCTTACCCACGTTGGCGTTACCGGCAAGGGCGATAGTTAGCTGCCTGCCGTGCCTGTGTCCGTGTCTGTACCTTTGTCCTTTCCTTCCCCTGGTAATATCCTGGTGACACGATGCAAAATTTACCAACTAACGACCTCTATGTTCTTCAGTAGTCTTCTTGACGAAGACGTTGCAGGCTATCTCATCACCTAAGGCTAGTTTTGAACCTCTGACGGCAATTTCGACCGGCCCCTTGAGCGGGGCAATTCTACTGACCCTTATTTTTGTTCCTGGTGTCAAACCCATGTCCATTAGTCTCCTGAGAACTTTGTTATCCCCCCTGATGAAGGCGACCGTGCCTTCCTGTTTCTCCTTCAATGCACCAATTGATATTACATTCACCTTTCGTCTGCCAATTTCCTCAAGATTATTTGGACCCCATTTTCGGCACTCTTCACAACTGGAAAAGCCAAGGTCGCATGGAGGAATAACCTTTTCGTCATCAGGGCATTTACCTGGCGATTTCAAGGTCTGACAAAGAGCCCGTTCCGTCTCATCCGACAATGCGTGCTCCATTTCACAGGCTTCATTGTGGACTTTATCATTTCCAATCCTCAACATGTCATGCAGAAACCTTTCCAGCAGCCTGTGTTTTCGAGTCATCTTCTCAGCAATCTCGAGACCCTTTGGCGTGAGAGTCACCCCTTGATAGGGTGAGTAGTTTACGTGGCCACTATCTGCCAGCTTCCTCAGCATTTCCGTGACGCTGGCTGGGGCGATTTTGAGACGTTTCGATATTTTCGTAGTGCTGGCTACTTTGCCATCCTGAGTGAGAGTATACAAAGCCTCCAGATATTCTTCGGTGCTTGTGCTCATTTCAATACTCCATTATTTAGGCATGCCTAATATTTAGGCTCACCTAAATATTAGCAGGATTTTTGTTGGCTGTCAAGGGGTCGATTTGGCTGAAATTTCCGTCTCAACAAGGACAAAGTAGGGAACTGATTGATTAGAGTGTTTGTCTAGAAGGTAAGAAATATTTCACAATTAAGTAAACTGTGACCTCAGCCTCCTCAATATCTTCAATGGCCCAGACAGATGTTGCACGATTTAGCGGATTGTAACCTCACACAAGCTTGAAATTTATATGATATGTAACCAGACAGCTGGATATAAAAGCTTTCACACATCTCTAGTCTAAGATAAACCGCAATCATATCAGCCATCGGAAATGGGTTTTTCAACTACTAATACTCAGTATTCCGCATCTATAACACAATCCAAAATTGACTGACCGTAAGTTCTTTATTGGTATTTTATTTTAAACACATAATACGTGACTGTCCATCACCAAAACCGAGGCAGGGGTAATATTTGCCGCTTTTTTCATCGCTTATACCCTCTTTTCCCCTCTGGTTGGTGTCATCAGCGACAGATATGATGTACGGTTATTAATCTCCGTATTTGTGGCTTTGCTGGGGATGGGGACGCTTCTGATGTCATATTCTTCCTCGGTAGTTACCGCCAGCCTTTTCTTTACTTTCGCCGGTATTGGCTCCACAGCTTGCTGGACACCGGTCATGGCGGTAGCGCAGAGGTGGGCTAGCGATAAGCGCCGGGGTATAACGCTGGCTTCAATAGATGCCGGAAGTTCTCTGGGCATCGTGGCAGGCGGTACAGTAGTCCCTTTGATTGTCATTTCTGATGGCTGGAGAGCCGGCTGGATGAGCCTGGGTTTGTTTGCCTTACTGGTGGCAGTGGGAGATTTCTTCTTAATCAGGAGTAAAATGGTAAAAAAGTCCAGCCTGCGTCATGCCAGGAATGAGCAAAGATCTCTTGTGTCACTCAAGACAGCCTACCTGCAATTCGCCCGGGATTCCAGATTCTGGCTCATAGGTATCGCTTATCTGTTTACCGGGTTTTCCATAATTCTCCCGTTTACGTTCCTGAGTACCTATGCGGTGCAGGAGCTCTCTTTCTCGTATCAATCTGCCACAAGGTTGATGATGATTGTCGGTGTTTCCGCTACGGTATTCAAGCTTATCATGGGATATTTTTCTGATTCTATCGGCAGGATGAGGGTCATGTTGCTCTGTGCCGTATTGATATCTTTAGGTTGTTGGGGAATAACGTTGAAGCAGGGTAGTCTGGTATTGATTCTGTCCACTATAGTTTTTGGCTGTGGATACGGTGCCTGCTGGTCAATATACGCTGCCATTGCCTCCGACTATTTTTCTAAAGAGGTAGCCGGAGGCATCATTGGCTTATGGACCCTGCTTCTGGGCGTCGGCAGTTTAATATCCCCTATTATTGCCGGCTGGCTGGCTGATACCACGGGGACATTGGTCTGGTCGTTTTTCCTGGCTATGACTGGCGGTGTATTATCTCTCATTTTATTAATACTGGCGTGGATGAAATCTTTTCAGCGGTCTCGGGAAGAGATAAACGCGCTTCATTTTCGGTAATGATTTTGTCAGATACTACAATGAGATTTGAAGCAACGGGTAAGCCACCTGTTTCAGTTGGAGATTAATATGTCATAAAGCTGGGCAGCCAGGTAGCAAGAGCTGGAAAAACCATAAGTAAGGCAGCTAAAACGAACATACACGCCAAAAATGGAAATATGCCTTTATAAATAGTTGTTATAGGTACCCCTTCGGCGACTCCATAAATGACAAAAACATTTATTCCTACCGGGGGCGCGATAACGCCCATTTCTACCAGCACAACCATGATAACGCCAAACCATATAGGGTCCCACCCCACAGATAATATCAGGGGATAAAATATGGGAATAGTCAATACGATCAGGGCAAGCTCATCCATAAACATGCTGATAACGTAATATATGGCTATTACTGCAATCAGCACCAGGTATTTATTCATGTGCATGGCTTCTACCCAGTTAACCAGCATAGTAGGTATATTGGTAACTGTTAAAAAGTGCCCAAAAACAAAAGCCCCGGCTACTATTACCATGATAAAGCAATTGATTCTAATGGCGTCTCTAACACCATTTAAAAATCCTTGCCAGGTAAGCTGTCTCCTGACCAGACCGATAACGATGACGCCGGCAGTTCCCGCAGCGGCAGCGTAGGTGGGGCTGAACCATCCCAGGAATATTCCCAGTATCACCAGTAAAAACAAGACTAGCGCTTCAATGATTCCGGTCATGCCCTGGACTTTTTCTTTCCACGTGGTTGGACCGCCGGGAGGGGCTAATTTGGGGTTGCGGACAGTCATGATAAATACCGTACCGGCAAAAAAAGCTGCCAGTATGATACCAGGAATAACACCTGATATAAATAATTTACCTATGGAATTTTCGGTCATG
Organism: Dehalococcoidia bacterium; assembly: GCA_041489355.1. Classification (GTDB taxonomy): domain Bacteria; phylum Chloroflexota; class Dehalococcoidia; order Dehalococcoidales; family RBG-16-60-22; genus JBGPRB01. The sequence goes on along the minus strand of JBGPRB010000030.1, from coordinate 9,187 downwards.
ATGCCATAGACGAGGAATATGGTACTGGGCGGGATGAGAATTCCCAGACTACCGGCAGCAGCTACGCATCCTGTTGCCAGCGCATCGTCATATTTGTATCTTTTCATTTCAGGTAAAGCGACCCTGCCCATGGCCGCGGCGGTAGCATTAGTCGAGCCGCAGATAGCAGAAAACATAGCACAAGCGGCTATGGTGGATATCGCCAGTCCGCCTGGCAGTCTACCAAACATGGTATATCCCGCATCGTACAATCGCCGGCTGATGCCGGTATAGAAGGCAAGCGTACCCATCAGGATAAACATGGTTATGGCAGTATACGAATACGAAGAAAAAACGTCGAAAAGGTCTCTGGTAACAATGCTTAACCCTGGCCCGAGACCCCTCAAAGCTGAGAAGCCGATAATACCGACAAGAGCCATGGCAAAGCCGATAGGCATGCGGAGTAAAAAGAGAATGACCATGAAGACAGTCAGGACAATAGCAAGAGTTACCGGATTCATCTGGTCCGCATCCTGAAATGATTGATTGTCTGCAGTAAGAGAACCAGGGTGACAGCTACCGCACAGATACCCTGGAACCAGATAAAGGGATAAATGGGCATTTCCACGGTCATGGAAACTTCACCTGATCTGAGTATGTCTATTCCGTACAGGAAACTTCTCCAGGCGACAATGCTCCAGAGTATTATCCCCAATACGTTTACGAATAAACCGATGATTTTTCGCCAGAATCGTGATAGCCGTGCTTCCAGAACCTCAACCTCAATATGACCATGATTTACCTGGACCTCAGGAATAGCGAAGACGATAGCTATCACCGCGACTAAACCGATACTATCGAACGCCCAATTGATGGGATCCTTAAATACCTTGTTCATGATGATATCGGCTACGGAAATTAATAATACGTAAATCATGCCAATACCAGCAATGACATGGAACCATTTAGACAAGGGAGTCATAAATTTATCAAATTTTCCCATCACAAAAAACTCCCATGATCATATTGTCGGAATATGTGTCGCCAGCTCTGTATCGTTTAAAATCAGGGATGCACCGGTCTTAATCAGGACCAATGCATCCCCAATCTTTGTTTTTGAGTCTGGTATCTATTTAGGTGCGAATGGAACTATATTTTTGTCTGCCCAATCGAGACACTCTTTCTCTGATGGGGCTTTCTTTGCCCATGCGGATACCCGCTCGGTGAGGTATTTTTCATATTCAGCTACAGGACCCTTTGATGCTCTATCTGCTAGATAGGCGTCAAGTGCCGGTTTGGCAGCGGCGACAAATCTTGCCATCTCAGCTGGGGGTAGCTCGATAAGTTCCTTGCCCGGCATCGATTTGAAGAGGTCGATGGCCGCTTTATCATAGGCTGTCCAGGACATAGCGTGTTTGTCTACCCATTGCTCGCTTATTTTGGTAATCTTATCCTGGATATCCTTGGGAAGAGAATCCCACTTGGCTTTGTTCATACAGACATAGAAGCCGGCACTACTGCCTATTCCATAGGTGCCGGTCACGTAGTTGACCACCTCTGCCTGTTTCCATCCCTTAAGCGGCTCACGCGGAGTAAAGCTACCATCAATGGTGCCTTTGGACATCAGTTCATAGGCGTCACCCTGACCGGCCGCGTAACCCTTGGCACCCAGGGCTTCGATAATTTTCGCACCTACACCCGTAGAACGGATAACTAAACCCTTCAGGTCTTCCAGCTTTCTCACGGGTTTTTTGGTGGTGTAAATAACCTGTGGCCCGTGGGCATGGAAATACAGTAGATGATATTTATCCCATTCGGCCAGCTTATATTTGGTCAGGAAATCCCAGGCAGTTTTGGTAGCTGTCCAGCCATCGGGATAGTTATGAGGCATATCAATCAATTCACTGAGAGGAAAACGGCCCATGGTGTAGGCGGTGCAGGACATACCGATATCAGCAATGCCGGTTTCGACGGCATCGGCGATTTTATTAGAGGCAGCCAGTTGCCCGGCAGGGTAATAGGTAATTTCCACCCGCCCGTTGGTCTGTTTTTTAATTTCGTCGCACCATTGTTTAGCGAGAATTGAGTTCCAGTTGGTCGGGGGGAAGAAATCAGCGTAGGTCAATTTGATAGCCGCAGTGGGTTGAGGGGTCGACTGGCAAGCAGAAAGGACAGGCAATAATACAACTACCAAGGTAAGAGTAATTAAAACTAATAAAAATCTTTTCATTTATTTACCTCCCTAAGTATTGGTAATCACCTTCAGGCTTGATTTCGCTCACATGGTATCGTCACCTCCTGTTTACGAATTTTGTATGTATTGCATTAAATATACTTTAAAAAACTTTCAATACTCCTTGCTTTGTTCAAACCTATCGACCTAAATTACAACAATATTAAGCGAATGTCAATCGGGTGGAAGGTTAAGTAGTAAGTGATATTTATTAATTATGCTTTACCTGAGCGTGGTAACCTTGGGAGCGGTATAAATATTATTTCCCGGGTGATTCAACGCATAAATCGATAAAAACAAAGTCAGTACTTACCTGGTAGTGGCTCAATCTTGACCAGCTGAGAATTTCGTTGACTTCCGGGATGGTATAACTGGCTAGAATAGCTTTGGGCCAATTTTCGCGGTGCCGCTTGTTCATGAACCTGGTAATAAGCCAGATAATAGCTCTCCACACGATATTTTGGTAAACTCTTTTATTATCCCTGATAATGATGCATCCGGTCTCTTTGGTCACTCTAGCCGCCTCGTCAAATACAGCCGCCGGATTAAACCAGTGATGTAATGAAGCATAGCTGATGATCAGGTCAAAAGACTTATCAGGAAAAGGGAGAGCCGCGGCGGTAGATACCAGAAATCCTATCTTGTTTTCAACCCCTTAGCGCCGGGCATTTTCTCTGGCTTGCCTTATCATGTTCTCGGAGATATCCAGGGCAACAATATCAAAATGGCAGTCTTTTAATTTCGCCAGCTCAAGATCCAGCAGTCCGGAACCAGTGTCCGTGCGGAATGTAATCACGACAATTGAGCGGGTGGTGGTGCTGGCAAAAAGTCTGAAGTAACACTTCAAGCTATTGTGCAACGGCAATATTAATTTTAACCTATTAAAACCACGACTGCAGGAGTTAAGGGATCAGCACGACCGGCTGCTGGCGCGAAAAACCGAACTTGAGACGATTTTATCTCAGAGAAAGATAGAGTTGGCGAATCCGGAAATAGTAAAAGCCTATGTTGAAGATCTCCGCCAGTTGATTGAGAGTAGTGAATTGTCAGAGCGAAAGGCATTTATTAAAAGCTTCGTAAAGGAAATCAAGGTTATTGGGAATGAAGGGCGAATCAGATACACTTTCCCGATACCTCCGGACAATCACGAGGAGGAACGCCTGGGAGTTCTGCCTACTGTACGTTATGGTGGGCGGTAGCGGACTTGAACCACTGACCTCCGCGATGTCAACGCGGCGCTCTAACCAGCTGAGCTAACCGCCCATTGCCATAGTAATTCTACTAGATACCCTTCCGTACAGTCAACCTCCCGACCGAGGGCCACAAACACAGATGTAATTTGAGCGCAGATGTGATAAAATACTGCCCAACTATACGGAGTGCGACGGAAAGGCCAGCTATAGCTGCGTTCTATATATATTCTCTATAAAGCATTACTACAAGAAGGATATAAGCGTTACCAATGAAATTTCTCAAAGGCCTGGGGATATTTATTTTTAGCTTTCTCCTCTTCTTGTCGCTGTCTGTTTTCAGCATCGGGTTTTTACTCCACAGCACGCTGTTCAACCCTGATTTCGTTACTTCCCAGGTAGATAAAATTGATATTTCGGCGATGGCCCGGGATATCGTCGAAAAAGAGGTCGTCCAGGATATACCTCAAGAAGTACAATTTTTAAAAGACGTCACGTACGACGTCATTGACGAACAGGAACCCTGGCTTAAAAAGCAGATGGATTCCGTAATTTATACGGGGTACGACTTCTTACTGGGCAAGAGCAACCAACTTAAAATAACCGTCCCGCTGGAGGAACTGAAGGCAAATTTAAAGGACAGCCTGTGGCAGACCTCCCAAAAATATCTGGAGAAGGAGCTTGCCAGCCTGTCTCAAGACCAGATAAAGCAGTATTTACAGGATTTCGTCGGGGAGATATCGAAGGAAAATCTACCGCCAGCGCTCGCCACACTTCCCAAAAACCAGTTGAACACGTATATCGAGCAATATCTACAAGAATTCGGCGGACAAAAGCCGACGGAATATCTGCCGCCGGAGGTTACCAAACTGCTTGAAGACCAACTGAAGATATATTTTGACCAATATTACCAGGAACTCGCCGACCAGATACCGGACAAATACACAATCGATGAAAGCTCCATACCGTCGGATGCTATGGACAAGCTTTTACTTGCCAGAAAGTACATCGGCTATTTCCAGACCGGCTACTACGCGTTAATCGTCTTCATGGTACTGCTGGCGGGCTTGATTTTCCTGATCAATCGCAACGTGAGAGACACCACCCGTACGCTGGGAATAGACCTCCTTGTTTTTGGAGCCCTGGACATGGTCGGTGTTTTACTTACTAAAAACATCAATCCTGTAAGTTTTATACCGGATATACCCGCTTCGCTGGAAACATGGCTGGCCGGGCTTTATAAAGACATCCTTTCTATCGTTCAGATTTTCAGTATCGCAGTCCTGATTACAGGAATAGTCTTGCTTGTAGTATCTTTCATCGTAAAACCCAGGGCGGCCGAGGACTAGACTTTGAAAACCAGGATTGCCATCGCGGTATTTATTTTAGTAATACTATTGACCTCCGTTTGGTCCTGTTCACAGTCGACGGGTTCATCACCCAAGGCAGAGCTGACCGTGATAAAAAAGGAAATGGCTAGAGATGCATCGGGCAACACGGCGCTTCACGTAACGGTAAAAAATACCAGCCGAAACGTAGCGGAACTTGCCGAAGTTACCGTGAGCTTTTACGACACCCAGAAGAACCTTATTGATAGTTCGCGCGATAGCGTGATGAACCTGGGACCGGATGAGACCTGGGACTTTAATATTCCATGCCAGGGAGAGCGCTGCAACGAGGTCAAGAGCTATGAAATCAAGACTACGGCGGGGACGAGCTCAGGGGTCCCTTAGTCTTAGATAATTACCGCTACCATAATGGTTTTCTCAGGCTTTTTCATACCTGCCCTTTTTCAATAGCCACCACCCTACCCCTCCCAGCATTATCGCTGCCCCCGCTATTATGGCGGCACCAATGGTAACGGCATCAATGAAGAAATTTTCGGGGAAAAGTAAAAGCATATTGCCCGGCGTCGACCAGAACAGGTTATTAAAAAACAGAAAGTGAAACTGTAGTAACAGCTCCTCAAAACCGAAGAGCCTATCGAATAATACCAGGATACACAACACAGCCAGCGTAAAAATACTTCCGCCGAGCAATCCCCACCCCAGCCGGCGCCGGTCGCGCCATAGAAACAGACTAAGCCCGATGCAGGCCAAAAAATAGGCTAAAGTACCCGTGAAAAACCAGTAATCCAGCCTGATTAACCCCTTCACATCTTTAAAATGAAGGACTTCCTCGGGCGTAAGCACATTAACCAGTTTTCCATCTTCGACCACGGTAATATTGACATACTCTTCACCGGAGTTGTAGTAGCTTATCAATCCGGCGTAGATGCCGGACAGCTCCGGGTCCGACAGGTTTAATCCCGCGTCAGCCAGAGACTGACCGACGCCATACTTGTGGGCGCCGTATTCGTACAGCCAGAGGCTGTTCGCCAGGATGCCGATGACTGCCGACAGCAGCAGGACAGGCAAACATACGATTAATATCCAATGAGCCGCCGTCTTCATAATGATGTTGCTTCACCCAGATTTTACACCAACCTGAAAGAAAAACACAGGAAGCTTACTATTTGAAAAACTCTGATGGCGCTACCATCATTGCTTCGGCGGACGGGCTGAAAAAGCACATACCAGTCCTATCAGGCTAAAGGCACCTATAATAAAAAACGCCAGTGTGTATTCAGCCGTAATGTCGTAGATAGCGCCGACGGCATAAGCCGCTACCGCCTGAGCCACCACATGAAAGGGCAGAATTATACTCGTAACCTGAGTATAGCGTTCACGCGGGTAATAGTTGCCCACGAACGTTGGCATCGCGGTGAACAAAGCCCCGGTACTGATACCCATTAATACTGCGTAAACGAAAATCAGGCCCAGGTTCCTGGTCGTTAAAAGGATGATTATCGACACCACCTGACACAGGAAACCGGCACTTGCCAGATATCTTATGTTTATCTTCAGGGCTAGAGTCCCGAATCCCAGACTACCTATAAGGGCGAATATGGACATAAGGCTCATCGTGGTAGCCGCCGTCATTGGATTGAAACCGATATCCTGGAGGTAAGCTATCTGATGTGTCATCATCGTTCCCATGGTAAGAGCATTGGCGACAACAAAAGCCAGAATCAACCATATGGTGCGCCTCTTAAGCACCTGTGTTACCCGCCACTCAGATGGCTCATTGCCGGCCCATAAAGCAGGTTTATCAATCGCGTCGTTAAGATTGGCGCGTATTCCGTCAGGCACCTGTCCCATATCCTCCGGCTTGTTCCTTATCAGGACCACCCCGGCGACCACTGCAGATATTACGACCATGCCCGCCAGGACCAGCCATGACTCTCGCCAGCCGATAGCACGAATTAACGCCGTCACCACGGGAGGATAGACAAGTCCGCCCACTCCGGCGGAAGCGGTCAATATCCCCATAACCAGAGAGCGTTTTTTGACGAACCAGTTGTTAACTACCGTGCTGGTGGCGATGTATCCTCCCAAACCAGACACCATTCCGATAAAAATGTACAATAAATAGATATGCCAGATTTCCTGAACCAGATATATCGCCGCTATCCCCAAGGCCGCCAGCAGGTTGCCGAGTATGATACTGAACCTGGGACCTAACTTGTTGTTGAGAAATCCATACAGAGGACTGGGCACCCCGAAAGCAATCATACCCAATGACAGCGCCATTGACACGGTCGCCCGGCTCCAACCAAATTCATGGCTGATTACAGGTAGCATGACACCGAACGTATTGACAAAAGCGCCGCCGACAATGAACGTAATCAGCATGGAGCCGACCAGCACGTGCCACCCGTGAAATGCTTCACCCGATTTTCTTCTTATCCTATCTGATTTCATTGGCCTTTCTCAGCCGGGCGCACGTTTCTCCCCGGTAGTCCTTATGATTTCTGGTGGCAACTATTTCGGTAATGGCTATGGACAAACAAAGAGAGGACCCTTTAAGCTTTTTGCGGATTCGGTCAATTATACTTCGCTTGCAGGGCCTCCCGCAAACCGATGAATTTTTTCTCCAGTCCGAATTCACCGACGGTTTTTCGTACTCTGGTGGTGTGTTATAATGAGCTAGATTTTACGACCGGGAGTATCATGTTTACCCACCTCCACGTTCACACCGAATACAGCCTGCTCGACGGGATGTGCCGAATCTCTCAACTAATGGCCAAGGCTAAAGAGCTGGGCATGGACAGCCTGGCGATAACCGACCACGGCGTCATGTACGGGGTAATCGAGTTCTACCAGGCAGCTAAAGAAGCCGGCATAAAACCTATCATCGGCACTGAAATCTACATCGCCGCGGGCGGTCGTCTCAATCGTAATGCGGGGGATAAAAACAATTACCACCTCATCCTCCTCGCTAAAAATCAGGTCGGATACCAGAACCTCATACAGCTCACCACCAAAGCCCACCTGGAAGGGTTTTACTACAGGCCCAGGGTGGACAAAGAGCTACTGGGGCAATACAATCAGGGCCTTATCGCCCTGAGCGCCTGCCTGGCCGGAGAGATATCACAGCTTATTCTGGGTCGGCGCTATGATGAGGCGAGACAGGCTGCTCTCTGGTATAAGCAGACATTCGGCGATTTCTACCTGGAAATTATGAGACACCCCATCACCGAACTGGAAGCGGTGAACAGACAAATCATACAGATGGGTAAAGAACTCGGTATCCCCGTGGTAGCCACCAACGATACTCACTACATCAACCGCGAGGACGCCTCAGCCCATGATTTGCTGCTCTGCATCGGCACCAACACCACCATCCATGACGAGAAACGGCTGAAAATGGCGGGGGACACCTTCTATCTGAGGAGCCCGCAGGAGATGGCGGAACTCTTCCAGGATGTCCCCGTGGCACTGGAGAATACAGCACGCGTTGCCGAGAAATGCAACCTGGAACTCGAATTCGGGCGTTTACACCTGCCGGAGATTGAGCTACCGGAAGGAAAATCCGCCGACCGGTTCCTGAGTGACCTCTGCCATCAGAGCTTCAGACAATATTATCCGAACCCCACACCGGAGATAGAACAGCGCCTGGAATACGAGCTGGATGTCATTGAAAAGACCCAGTTCGCCAACTACTTCCTGGTCGTCTGGGATATCATGTCGTTCGTCAAAAAGCAGAACATACTCTTCGGCGTCAGGGGCAGCGCCGCCGCCAGCATCGTCCTGCACTGCCTCGGCATTACCGCCGTCGACCCCATTAAACACGGCCTGGTTTTCGAACGCTTCCTCAACATCGAGCGCAAGGAGATGCCGGATATCGACATGGACTTCCAGGACGACCGCCGCGACGAGGTCATCAACTATGTCTCGCAGAAATACGGGCAGGACCATGTCGCCCAGATTATCACCTTCGGGACGCTTGGGGCACGCGCGGCCATCAGGGACGTAGGACGGGCGCTGGGCATGTCCTACGGGGACGTCGACCGCGTCGCCCGGCTCATCCCCAACGCGGTCGGCATGACGCTGGCCAAGGCGCTGGATGAGAACAGCGAGCTCAAGACCATCTACCAGGACGACGAAATCGTCCGCAACCTGGTCAACCAGGCCCGCCGCGTCGAAGGCATCTCCCGCCACGCCAGCACGCACGCCGCAGGTGTCGTTATCTCCAAAGACCCGCTGACCAACCACGTTCCCTTACAGCGCGGCGCCAGGGTCAATGGCGACGAATCGGTCATGACACAGTTCTCGATGGAAGCCATCGCCCACATCGGCCTGCTGAAAATGGACTTCCTCGGATTGGCTAACCTCACTATCCTCGGCCGGGCGAGGGAGATTATCCGGGAGCACCGCGGCGTGGACATCGACCTCTATAAAAT
>JBGPRB010000029.1:0-16780 GCA_041489355.1 Dehalococcoidia bacterium | reverse complement strand
GGAAAGGACTCGATAACGAAATCGGCGGTCTTGACCAGCTTTTTAAATATATCGCGGCCTTTGGCCGATTCAATATTCAGGGTGATACCTCTTTTGTTTGAGTTATAAGCGAACCAGTACAGGCTTTTCTCCGGGTCAGGGACGTCACCCCAGAAGCCCCCTATCTTGCGTGAAGGGTCGCCCCCCGGCCTCTCCACCTTGATGACATCGGCACCGAGGTCGGCCAGTATTTTCCCGCAGAGGAAACCTTTATCGTCGGTTAAGTCCAGCGCCCGGACGTGGTTTAGCATATATACCTTCACTTAAAACAAACCTTCGCTGTCATTGCGAGGAGCATAGCGACGAAGCAATCTCTTTTCACAATTGTATGAGATTGCCACGTCCTTCAGCGGAAGGACTCGCAATGACAGTATTGTTCATTAAACACTCTCAAATACTATATTTGTTTCAGGTACTTCCTGGCAAGGCTTAAAGCCTTCTTCGGTTCTACCTGGCTCAGCAATCCCACCGCATAAAGAATGTATTGTTCATCTAAATAAAATTCAGGGGCTTTGGGCTTGAGGATAAAGGGGTTGGCTTCCCGGAACAGGACGCCTTCAAGAACCTGGCGCGGGTTTTGGGAAAAGATTATAGGGCCTCCCGTGCCGATGACGCTTTTAACGCCGGTTAAATCCTTGCCGTGTTGTATCAGTTTCTCCCCGGTCGGGCCATAGACCACCTCTATCTTTCCGGCATGACGGTCCATGGCGACCTCCACCATCAGGCAGGACAGCAGCAGGTGGCAGGCAAACTCTGCCTGTGTCTCCGGGATTTTCCCCTCATGAAACCCCTTCACGATGGTATTAAAGTGGGGCGGCGTTTCTCTATCTTTGACCAGTTCCATCAGCCTGTCCAGATTGTACTTCAGCCCCAGGTCTCCTTCCACAGTCCTTTTCTCGTACGGTTCGGGCAGACCGACCATAATAATAACCGGCCGGCTGGGGTTGCCTTTGGCGATGGAGTGGACGTCTGTCGTTGCCCCGCCCGGGTCGATGACGATAACCTCGCCGAACCCGGTATCGTCGCCCCGGCCGCCGGCAATAAGCTTAGCCGCTTCCAGCACCGCCGATGGCGTCGGCATGATGACATCTTTGATAATGGCCTTGGCTTTCGCGATTCCTTTAGCTTCGATGATTCTCTTCATGAACAGCTCGCGTATTTCCTTGTTACAGGGAGCAACGTCCAGCACGCCTATCTCCGGCATGACATTCTTAGTGTATATAACGTTTTTATTATTATTTTTGAAGATAGCCATGAGTTCATCATGGGTTGTCTTGTTGCCGGCTACGACGATATTGGTTATGGCGTGACCGGTCTGCGAGAGCAACCTGGCATTATGTATAATGACCTGCTCGTCTCCCCCATCCGTGCCTCCGGAAAGCAGGAGTATATCGGGGGCGATGGATTCTATCTCTTTGACTTCCTGCTGGGTAAGCTTATAAGAATAGCAACTTATTACCTTGGCGCCTGCCCCTAAAGCGGCGAGATTGGCGGCTTTGCTGGTGAGTTCCGGTACGAATCCGGAGCATACCATACGCAGCCCCCCAGCGGCGCTGGAGCAGGCTAAAGCTTCCCGCTTCTCCAGATTACTTATATGCGCTTTCCCGGAAATTTCTTTGAGGGCTTCCTCCAGCCCTAAAGTAATATCGGTCTCTACCGTGGAGGGCACACGGGCTGTCGCCATGACCTCGATTCTATTGAGGTCGACGGCCACCACTTTAGTAAAGGTGCTCCCGAAATCAATCAGCAGTCTGATATCGTCCATCGTTTTCGTTCTAATTAAATATTATTAACAAACCTGCTGCTGTCATTGCGAGACCATTCCGCCGCTGGCGGAAGGCGAAGCAATCTCATTCATCGTTTTAAATCTTGCTTAGGGATTGCCACGTCGCCTTCGGCTCCTCGCAATGACACCTCAAATTACATCTTGCCTTTAGCCTTCAGGTCTTTTTTGAGGTCTTCGATACCCGCGTCCGTGTCCGTCTCGGGCGGGTAAACCCTGTCGAATCCCAGCGCTTTGAATTTCTTCTCGACCTCTTTATGGTCGGTCCTGCCGATGACAAGGTTGCCCCCTATATAAAGGATGACGTCTCCCAGCCCGGCTTCCATGCGTTTTTCATTAAATCCTTTTAAGTCCAACTCGGCCATACCGTAGAGCGAACTCATCAGGATGGCGTCCGCCCTGGTTTCCTGGGCGACACTGATAAACTCCTCCGGCGTTACCTGCATGCCCAGTTCCACGACTTTGAAGCCGGCGTCTCTCAGCGCGCGGGATAAAACCTTGGTGCCGATGACATGCGCATCCATCCCCACCGTTCCCGTTATTACCGTTGGTACTCTTTTCATCGCTTCTCCCTCTGACTTTCATACACTTTATCGACTGAGAAGACTACTGGTTATAAGGCGGTATGCCCACGATTTTTCCCTTACTGAAACTCCATAAGTCACGAACGGCGGTATGGTAATCCGCCTTTTTCCCTTCCAGCTTCTCTCTCTCGGCTACCTTCTGGCGGTGGAAGTCCTTGATTTCTTCCGGTATGGGGATGTTGCCAAACTCAAGGTAACGACAGGCACCGCGCGCATCCCTGACCCCCAGCACCTTGTCCTTGACGTTCACGTTGGGACTCCACGGCGAATCGAGCACTCCGGACTCGACGGCCTTTATAGTACCGTCGACGATATCACCGTCACCGAGGTCCAGTATTTTATCCAGGATGGTTCTAATTTCAATTTCAGCCACTTTCTCTTCTTCATCAACATCCTTCACTTCAAGTTCAATCTTTTGCTCTCTGACCACGTCGAAAATCCATTTGGCCGCCCGGTAGCTTACCGAGTTGGTGTCTCTGGAAGGAATGCCGGCGCCTTCATCAATACTCCTGAGGTCGACAGCATTACTCTTGGACAACGCGGCTATCATGCAGATATAGTTAAGATAGGCGAAAGCGCCGCCCATATCCATCGCGACAGGGAACAGGGGTATCTGGGAAGGACACGTACCGGTAATCATGGTATCCTTATAACCGAACTTGTCCAGGTACTCCCGGAGAAGTCTTGGCGTCAGCCTTATACTGGCCAGGTCCTGAGCCATATTTCCCATGCAGTATACCAGCGGGTACATTGCTTTCTGCCCCTGCTCCGCCGCTGTTACAGCTTCAATAATTTCACAAACGATACAGACACTTAACGGGAACGGAGAGCTGGGCAACCACCCGTGGAGGTCCGTGCATAATATCACGCCCCGGTCAGCGTACCAGCCGACGACCCTCATGCCATTCTGGCTTCTTTCGGCGAGTTCTCTTATCGTCATGTTTTTTGAGTAGCTACCAAAGCCCAAAAAACCCATGCCTGCGTTCCATGTTGTTAGCCCCGAGGCAATGGCGATTTCGCCGCCGGCCCCCCGGGGACTGAAAGCCGCATCGACGCTTTCAACGAGTTTCCGGGTTTTTTTCACGCCATGGTTAATGATGGGATAACCATTCAGAAGCGGTTTACCGGTTCTTTCGCATTCCTCGAGAATCCCCTGGACCTTTTCAAACTGGCCGAGTCGGGTATAGCTGTCGGTGGTTACCGGGATGAGTACCACACCTGAGTCTCTCAGGCCCTGGCAAAGCGAAATCATGTTTTCAAGAATTGGCGTTCCGGCCCGGGGGAAGACGCTCATTCTGCCTTCCTCGCGCAGCTTTACCATTACCTTCCACCAGATTTTACTATCGGGCAGGCTCTTCTGGTAGGCAACCGCCTCATCGAAGTCCACCTCTTTGCCGGTCGGCCACTTGTCCAGTTCCGCCCGCCTCTTTTTCATCAATAACTCATCATCGATTCGCTTGTTACTGATTCTGAGTTTCTTCATCATTTCCTCCGTTACTATCGATAGTCGTCGAAAACAATCATGCTTATTTCCGGGGAGGGCGCAGCCTGTCTCTCCCCTCGGATGCGGATAGGAAAGTAGCCTCGGTCGATAGACCGGGCTGCCCGCCGGCGACATACAGGATTTGACCGGTAACATAGTCCGAAAGCCATGACGACAGGAACAGGGCGGGGCCGGCGATATCCTCCGCCGTGCCCATTCTCCCCAGTGGTACTTCCTTTTTAGCCAGCGCTGTTAAAAAGGTGGTCCTATCCGGCCCTGGCGGCATCAAAGCATCCCAGAACGGCGTCTCGATGGGACCGGGAACGATACAATTCACGTAAATATTAAAAGCGGCCAGTTCGAAGGCCAGGTTTAGAGTTATGCCGATGATGCCCGCTTTAGCGGCGTGGTAAGCCAGCACCGAGACGGATGGATGCACGGCGCCCATGGACGAAAGGAAGATAATCTTGCCGTACCTTTTTTCTTTCATGTGGGGTACGACCGCCCTGGAAACCAGAAAATGGCCTTTCAGGTTCACAGCTAAAACCCTGTCCCAGTCCTCCTCGGTGGCCGTGTCGATATTGCCACCCCCGGCGCCTCCCGCATTATTGACCAGGATATCTATTTTCCCGAATTTTTTGATGGTCTGGGCTACCATATCGTTCACTTCGGCGCTGTTGGAGATATCGGCCTTGATGGCCAGGGACTTGCGCCCCAGTGCCTTGACCTCATCCGCTACTTTTCTGGCGCCTTCGATGTGCAAGGCATTGACGACGACGTCGCAGCCTTCCCTGGCAAACAGGAGGGACATAGCCCTGCCCATTCCCTTGGCGCCTCCGGTAACGATAGCCACCCTATTTTCGAGTAACACCCTTAACCTCCTTAAAACATATCCTTTAATATCATTTCAGCTTTGAGGCGTGCAGTTTTCCAACCTGTGGCACAATGGATAAAGAGTCTTTTCTTTTAGATTCTCCATTAATATCAAAATCCGGGGGACTGTTACACTCCCTTTCGTGCTATTATATACTATTATTAATATTTTCGTCTTGAGTTGGAATAATTATATATTTATATTGTATATTAAGTAAACTAACTAAGAGAAGAAGGAGAAAACAGATGACAAAAAACTTCGAGGGGAGAGTAGCTCTGGTTACGGGAGGCGCTTCGGGAATCGGGAAGGTAACCGCCCAGATTTTTGCCCGTGAGGGAGCCAGGGTAATTGTTTCCACCGATAAAAATATTAAAGGCGGCGAAGAGACGGTCAAACTCATTAAAGACGCCGGCGGCGATGCAACCTTTGTCAAATGCGATGTCTCCAGGGCGGTAGAGGTTGAAGCGATGGTTGATAAATGCGTCAAACTCTACGGGCGTCTGGATTATGCTTTTAACAATGCCGGTATCGGTCCTGACGGCAAGCGCGTGCCCGTCGTCAATATTGTCGACTGCCCCGAGGAGGTCTGGGACCGCACCATAGGTATCAACCTTAAAGGCGCCTTTCTCTGCATGAAGTACGAGATAAGGCAAATGCTCAAGCAGAAATACGGGGTCATCGTTAACACTTCGTCGGTCGGCGCGCTGAAACCTGTGCCGGGCTTCTGTGCCTATGTCGCCAGTAAAAGCGGCCTCGTAGGACTTACTAAAGCAGCGGCCCTGGAGTGCGCCGCTTCCGGCATCCGGGTCAATACCATATTGCCCGGTCCCACCGAAAGGACGCTCTTATTCGAATACCTGACTGGCTCCCAGCCCGAAGTACGGGACCAGATGATGAACATGATTCCCATGAAAAGGGTAGCCAGGCCGGAGGATATGGCTGAGGCTGTCATGTGGCTGTGCTCAGACGCGGCTTCCTTTATCACCGGCCATGTCATGCCCGTCGACGGGGGCATGTCTTCACAATAAAGACTTATGAAAAAATTCAATAAAAATCCACGGAGGTAATGATGGCCGATATTTCACGGAAAAATAAGGAAATCGTGCAATCGTTCTATAACGCGGTGTTCATCCGGCATGACTTGAGCGGGCTGGATGGGTGCATGCGGGACGACTATATCCAGCATAACGCCGATGTGCCGCCGGGGAAGGCCGGGTTTATCAAGTTCTTTAAAGAGACTTTCCGGGCTATACCGGACTTTAAATACACGTTGAAGAAGATAGTTGCCGAGGATGACATCGTCATGGCATACAGCACTACGACGGGGACGCATACGGGCGGTGCGTGGCTCGGCAAGCCGGCGACGGGCAATAAATTGAACTTTGACGTTGTCGATATCTTCCGTGTCCAGGACGGTAAAATTGCCGAGCACTGGGATGTGGCCGATACTTTCAGTCTGTTCAAACAGGTGGGTATTATTGAGAAATTGATGGCACAAAAATGAAAAAGCCAGGGAGTTCTATAAAGGCGAAGGATCGCATAGTATATAAGTTGACATTATGGTAAAATCAATCTGTTTCTGACGGTGAATTCTTATAGAAAGGCCAAAGAAGATATGCCTGCGAGAAACAAGAAGAGTGATGTCAGGCAGCCTCTCTCTGATGAAATCCGGAAGGTGGCAAGTCAGGTAAAAGAGGTGAATTTCTGGGTATGCATGAATTTTGCTGATACGATTAAAAGGTATTGTGAAATTACCATGAAAAAGGACGATTTAAGCCCTTTGCACGCGATAGCCATGTTCGACCTGGTACGCGCCGGCGGCAGTCTGACCCCGACAAAAATGGCGGAGTTGATGTTCCGTTCCAAGCACAGCATAACGAAGATTATCGATAATCTTGAGAAGGAAGGCTTTATTGTCCGGGATTTTTCAAGTAAGGACCGCAGGGTTACTCATATTAAAATAACATCGGCCGGCCTGGAATACGTGAGCCACAATCTTAATAAGGGAGACATCCGGGCCAAACAGGTGATGGATTGCCTGGATATTTCCGAGCAGAAATTACTCGTGAACCTGACGGCGAAAATGTGTAAAAAGATGACCGAGATATTAGAAAATATTTAGTTTAATATTGTTGGGGCGTCCGGCCGCTGCTTCTGTGCTTTAGAGTCAGCGGCTCTTAAATTGTATTATCTGGGCCCGAATATGGGAGCTGGCTGTGGCGGCCAGAGTTCTTCAGCGATATCATCCAGTCCCAGTTCCAGCAGCTTCTGCCGGCTCGGCCTGGTGGTTATCCGGTCCCAGTCCAGTGCACCGAGGTTCCAGTATACTTGAGCTTCGAGGTCGGCTGTCACGCCGGCCAGCGGGCCATCTTTCTGAGGCGGACGACCGGTTATCCGTCCGTGCACTTTACGGTTCAGGGGATTATCACCTTCGCGCAGGGTAAAAACGTGCCTCATGGTGCCAATCCTCTCGCCGCACTTGAGTATCTCGTCGAGAGAGCGCTGCCAACCGGTTACGGTATTCAGGAACTCCATCGTAAACTTAATGCCGTTAAGCACGGTATTGATATGCAGGCAAAGTCCGGCGGAATTTATTACCAACCATCCGAAATGGGTAGGTCCAAAGCCTCCGGTGTGGCGGCCGGGGGCGGCATCCATCTGGTACTTGGCAGAGGTGGGCGTGCCGGAAAAGGCGGGGAAATCGAATTTCGGGTCGTGCAGCCCCAGTTCCTGCCCGCCGATATGTACCGCAAAATTCTCAGCGCCCTTACCGATTCTTTCCGCCGCCCTTTTTACTCCGTCGGCGAGCACGTCACCGAAGCCCTCGCGCCTGGCCATCTTCTCGGTCATGGCAATCATAGCACGATGATTACCCCAGGTGAGCTCGATCCCGTCGGTATCCTCTCTGGTAATGAGGCCGCGCTCATAGCATTCCATGGCAAAGGCGATAACGGTGCCGGTGGAGATAGTATCCAGTCCATAGATGTTGCAGATATGGTTGGCCATGGCTATTGCCTCGGCATTGGTATTGAGGCACATAGCTCCGAAGGCGGCCGCCGTTTCGTATTCCGGCCGTTTGGTGCCGGCCGGGTACTTATATTCGCCCGGTCCCTCTTTCAGTCCGCCGCGGCAGGCGATGGGGCAGCGCCAGCAGCCGGTCCTGGTTTCCACATTGGCATTAAATAACTCCTTGCTGAGGCCGGAGACGTCCGGCAGTTCAATAACGCCGATGCCGCCCCAGTTCTTCACCGGCGTATCGCCGCTGTGCGCCGAGCTATCGGTATGTATACAGGTGCCGAACTGGTGCAGCATATTGAGGATAGGGCTTTTTAACCCGGCCAGATATTCTTTTCTCAACCTGTCGGTTGCATCGTTATCGGCGATGGGAACCTTACTGTCTCCCCGGACGACCACCGCCTTGAGCTTTTTAGAGCCCATCACCGCCCCCAGCCCAGAGCGCCCGGCCGCCGAGCCTTTATGGGTGATAATGCAGGAAATGAGGGAAAGCTTTTCCCCGGCCGGACCGATGCTGACGACTTTGGCTGTCCTGCCGTATTCGGCCTTTAAAACGTCCTCAGTTTCGAAGGTATTTTTTCCCCAGAGATGCGTCGCATTTCTCAGTTCGGCTTTACCGTTATCGATAAAGAGGTAAACCGGTTTTTCGGAGATGCCGTTAAAAAAGACGGCATCATAGCCGGCAAACTTGAGATTAGGGCCGAAGTCAGCGCCGCAGTTGGCATCTCCCCAGCCCCCTGTGAGGGGCGATTTGCCTACTACTACGTACCGGCAGCCGAAAGGAGCCGGCGTGCCGGTGAGCGGGCCGGTAACTATGCCCAGCGTATTCTCCGGTCCCAGCGGGTCGACCCCGCCTTTCTGGCGACTGTAAAGAGTCCTGGCCCCGATGCCATACCCCCCGATGAAATCTCGATAAAGGCGCTCTGCAGGTGTTTCCTCTTTTATCTCACCCGTAGAAAGGTCTACGAACAAGAGCTTGCCGATGTACCCTCCAGCCATTTAACGCTCCTTTTTCTGCGGGAATATCTTTACATCATAGATTATACTGGTAGTACAGCTTCGGGTCAAAATAACTCTGATACAATATAAAAGTTATAATAATTTTGAATTATTAGCCAGTAGTCAGGCCACATTATATCAAAAATCCAGGTTTTATCGGAAAGCAAAGTGCTTCTTTCTTGCCTCTATTACGTTATCAGTGTACAATAAGAGACTTGAGAAGATATCATAATCTCGACTTCAGGCAGAATTATTGCTTCCGAAGCTGATAGGTATAGACTAAACCGAAATCAGGATTATGCGGGCTGGGGGGTAACGGGAAAGAAGTAAAAATGCTTGATATTGCTTTCAAAAACCTGTGGGCGAGAAAAACCCGGTCAATACTGACGGTCATGGGCGTGGCTGTCTGTGTCATGCTCTACCTGTTCCTGGTCGGCACCACTGGTTATGTTGAAGGCAACATGGAGAAAGAGATAGCCAATTATACCGGCCAGATATATGTCAAATCACCGGCTGTCTCCGGCTTGACCGGCGCCGAGTTTCCCCCGGTTTCCAGTGTCATAGATAGCATTTCGGTAGAACGCGTTTTAGAAGAGACGCCGGGTATCGATAAAGATAAGAGTATCCCGATACTATTCAGGACATTAAACCGTGAACCTTATCCCGGCGGTCCTCGCAACCTGGCCGTTTGTCTTCCTGCCGGGAAGGAGGCGGTGTATATCGGTGATACGGGGGCGGCTATGGGGAGTAACCGCTTCACGGATGACACCTCGGCGGAAGCAATAGTCGGGAAAACGGCGGCTGAATACCTCAAGGTGGAGTGGGGCAAAACGATTTCGATTGCCGGCCAGGATATTCCGGTGCGGGGTATTCTTGAGGACACCGGTATCCAGGCGACTAATTTAACCGTCTTTTTGCCTCTTCGATACGCGCAAAGTCTGTTCCGGCAACCGGACTCGGTCTCGGCGGTTTTGCTCACTGCCAGTTCTGCCGGAGAAGTGGAAAATGTCGTCAATGCTATTAAGACTCGCTTCCCGAAACTTGAGACAATGTCGCAGGTAGAAATGGCCAGGAGCATGAACGACATGCTGATAGGGATGCATACCTTTATGGGCGGCATCAGGAATATGGCGGCGGTAATAGCCGTTGTGGTGGTACTGGTGGTGATGTTTATGTCTGTTTCCGAGCGCACCAGGGAAATCGGCACTCTGCGAGCGATAGGGGCCAGGAAGCGGACGGTTTTGTCGTTGATTATCCAGGAATCGTTTATACTTTCTCTTATAGGTGGCGTTGTAGGAGTGCCGGTTGGCTACCTGATGAACGCCATCATGTATAAGGGCCTTATCGTTATTGAAGCGGCGGACATCCCGCAGAGCATAGCCGTGGCCATGGTTGCGGGCATCGTTGGCGGTATCTATCCGGCCTGGCGGGCGACCCGCGTAAATCCTCTCCAGGCGTTACGCTATGAATAAGTCAACGGGAGATTCCGGAATGGAAACAATAGTAGAGGCAAGGGAGTTAAGGAGGACCTATCGTCTGGACAAGGTTGAGGTAGAGGCGTTACGTGGCGTTAATTTAGCCGTAGCGGAAGGCGAATTTGTGGCCATCGTCGGTGCCTCCGGCTCGGGCAAGTCCACCCTGCTTCATATTCTGGGCCTTATGGATACCCCGACAAGCGGGGAAGCATTATTCCGTGGTCGCGGGGTTACCCGGATGAGCGATGGTGAGCGGACAAAATTACGTTTGCGAGATATCGGTTTTGTCTTCCAGACATTTAACCTTCTTCCCACCCTTACCGCCTTCGGGAATGTGGAGATTGCCCTCAGGCTGGCAGGGGTATCTCGTAGCGTTCGTAAAGAGAAGGCAAAAGAGTTGCTGGAGAAGGTGGGGGTAGGGCATCGTTTGAACCACCTGCCCAGGGAGCTTAGTGGCGGCGAGCGTCAGCGGGTAGCCATCGCGCGGGCACTGGCCAACAGCCCGAAGCTGGTCCTGGCTGATGAACCTACCGGCAACCTCGATTCTGCCGCCGGCATGGCTATTGCCGGGCTGTTTCACCTTCTCAATAAGGAAAAACAAACGATAATGCTGGTAACGCATAACCGGGAAATGACACAACAGGCTACGCGAACGTTAATAATGCGGGATGGGCAGATTACGGATGCTCTTTAGCTTGACGCTGGTATAAAAGTCGGTTTAAGATTAACTTTGACTGTGTCCCCCGACCGGAGAATAAACATGCCTTACAGCACTATTATTTATTCCAGGAAAGCTCACATCGCCCGGGTGACCCTGAACCGCCCGGCCGCCGGAAACGCCATCAATCAGCAGCTCGCTCAGGAACTGGAGGAAGTCTGCCAGCTTATTAACCAGGAAGACGATATTTATGTGGTGACTCTGACCGGGGCCGGCGATGTTTTCTGCAGTGGTGGTGAGGTAGAGCTGGAGACGGGGTCATACCATCCCGCCGCCGCTGT
Source organism: Dehalococcoidia bacterium (assembly GCA_041489355.1). Taxonomy (GTDB): domain Bacteria; phylum Chloroflexota; class Dehalococcoidia; order Dehalococcoidales; family RBG-16-60-22; genus JBGPRB01. The sequence goes on along the minus strand of JBGPRB010000029.1, from coordinate 5,529 downwards.
TGCCGGCATCGACCGACCGGTTATCGCTGCCATCAACGGCGACGCGCTTGGATTGGGGCTGGAGATAGCTTTAAGCTGTGATATCAGGATTGCTTCGGAAAAGGCGCGCTTCGGCCTGCCGCAGGTTGCCCGGGGTCGTATCCCGATGGACGGCGGCACGCAGCGTCTGCCCCGCATTATCGGTCGTGGTAAAGCTATGGAACTGCTGCTGACGGCGGAAACGATATCCGCCGACGAGGCTCTGGAAATAGGACTGGTGAGTAAAGTCGTGCCGCCGGAGGCACTGGCAGGAGAGGTTGATAAACTGGCGGAGACCATTGCCGCCAAGGGCCCCATCGCTTTAAGGTATCTCAAGGAGGCGATAAATAAAGGGCTGGACATGACTTTGGAGCAGGGGCTGCGCCTGGAGGCCGACCTCTATTTCCTGCTGCACACCACCGCCGACAGGACGGAGGGCATCAAGTCTTATCTGGAAAAGAGACCGCCGGAATATAAGGGGAAGTAGTCGGGAAGTGAGGTAGAAAGTTAATCCCATGAGCGCTTTTGAAGTAATCATCTACGAAAAGCATGACGGTATCGCTGATATTACCCTGAACCGTCCGCGTGCCCTGAATGCCTATAATCTCAAGATGCGGGACGAGCTTTACGAGGTGCTCGGCGCAATAAAAGACGACCCCGAAGTCGAAGTTGTTATCCTGCATGGCGCCGGGGAAAAGGCTTTCTGCGCCGGCGCCGACCTTACCGAGTTTCTTACCGCGCCCTCGCCGGTAATAGCGCGGCAGGCGCGCTTCGAAAGAGATGTGTGGGGGCGTTTCCTGGGTATAGACAAACCGATAATCGCCGCCATGCACGGCTACGTGCTGGGCTCAGGCCTGGAGATGGCCCTCTGCTGCGATATCCGGCTGGCTTCGGAGGATGCCCGCTTCGGTCTCCCAGAGCCGGGACTGGGCATCATACCGGCGGCCGGCGGCAGCCAGACATTGCCCCGCACGATAGGCCGGGCTGCGGCGCTGGATGTACTCCTGAGCAGCCGGTGGCTAACAGCAGAGGAAGCGCGGCGACTGAAGCTGGTCAACCGAGTGGTGCCCCGCGCCGACCTTCTCCCCGAAGCCGAAAAATTAGCTAAGAAAATAAAGTCGCATTATCCGCTAGCGGTACGCCATGCTAAGCAGGCCGTCATGCGGGGGCTGGACCTTACTCTGGCGGAGGGACTGGAGCTCGAGGCTGAACTGGGCCGCCGCCTGCTGGCTTTAAGTCGGTAGAAGAGATGGAAATGAATAACCCGGACCGGGACGCTCTGGCGGAAAAGGTAGCCGACCTTATCATTAAAAGCCGTAAGCTGGTGGTTTTTACCGGCGCCGGCATCAGCACCGAGTCCGGCATCCCGGATTTTCGCAGTCCGGGCGGTATCTGGGACCGCTTTGACCCGGACGACTTTAACATCGATAAATTCCTCAGCAGTCCCGAATCGAGGCGGAAGCAGTGGTATATTTTACGGGAGGGGTTGCTTACCGATAAAGCGGTGCCGAACGCCGCCCATGTAGCCATTGCCGAACTATACCGACTCGGCAGGCTGGACTGCGTCATTACCCAGAACATCGATAACCTGCACGAGAAGGCGGGTGTCCCCGGTGACAAAATTTTTGAGCTTCACGGCAATATGCAGTGGGTAATATGCCTTGACTGCGGTCGGCGTTATAACTTCGGTGAAATTAAGTCCAGACTGGAGTTGGGCGAGGAAATCCCGGACTGCGTGGTGTGCCATGGCACACTGAAACCGGACATCGTTATGTTCGGGGAGCAGCTGCCGGCCAAGGTTCTTGAGGAGGCCAGCCGCCGCGCCATGGCCGCCGACCTCTTTATCGTCATCGGCTCGACGCTGGTGGTCTATCCCGCCGCCTACATGCCTATCTATGCCGTCCAATCCGGGGCAAAACTCGTTATTATCAACCTCACGGAAACCCCCATGGACCACCGGGCGGCTGTCCTCATCCATGCTAAGGCCGGTGAAACGATGACGGCGATTATATATAAGGTAAAAGAAAAAGCTAACATATAGTTTTTTCTGTCATCCCCGCCCCGATGAAATCGGGGTAAACTCAAGCGTCCCGATAAGAATCGGGACAGTGGCGGGGAAAAGGGGGGCTGGTCCTTCCTTAGAAGGACGGGTCAAGCCTTCAGGCTGAATCAGGCTGAAGCGTTCAGGCTGAAGCTCGAGAATGACATTGAAAAACAATCTAAAATTACCACTTGTTTTGGTAAAACAGATGTGCTATTATCGGGGTGAGGCGAGAGATGACAACGGAGAGAGAAAAAGCACTGGAATTAGCTATTGGCCAGATTGAAAAGCGGTTCGGCAAAGGCTCCATTATGAAATTGGGGTATTCGGCCGGGCTGCCGCCGATAGAGGCCATTTCCACCGGTTCACTGGCTTTAGACATTGCTCTCGGTATCGGAGGGATACCGAGAGGTCGTATCACGGAGATATTCGGACAGGAGTCATCCGGAAAAACTACCTTGGCCCAGCATATCATCGCCGAAGCACAAAAAAAAGGAGGTACGGTTGCCTATATTGATGCGGAGCATGCCCTGGACCCCTCTTATGCCGCCAACTGCGGTGTCAACGTTGACGAGCTTCTTATTTCACAGCCGGATACCGGCGAACAAGCCCTCGAGATTACGGAAGCGCTGGTAAGAAGCAGTGCCGTTGATGTGATAGTCATTGATAGCGTCGCCGCTCTGGTTCCCCGGGCTGAAATCGAGGGGGATATGGGAGACCCACAGATGGGCTTGCAGGCCCGCCTTATGTCACAGGCCCTGAGAAAACTCGCTGCCGCTATCGGAAAGTCCGGGACAGCAGTGGTGTTCATCAACCAGCTTAGAGAGAAGGTTGGTATCGTCTTCGGTAATCCTGAAGTTACTACCGGAGGCAGGGCATTGAAGTTCTATAGTTCAACGAGGATAGAGCTGAGGCGCGCCGAAATCATCAAACAGGGAAACGAAGCTATAGGCAGTCGTATAAAAGCTAAGGTAGTCAAGAATAAGGTTGCCCCTCCTTTCCGCACCGCCGAGTTCGACATCATGTTCGACCACGGCATCAGCAAAGAGGGCAACATCCTTGATATCGGTTTAGAGCTGGGGCTGATAAATAAAGCCGGAGCCTTTTTCTCCTACGGTGACATCCGCCTCGGGCAGGGCAGGGAAAGCGCCAAGCAGTATCTCAGGCAAAATCCCGAGCCTGCCAAAGAAATTGAAGAGCGGATTAGAGCCTCAGCCGGTACTGCTCACGTCACGTCAACCGTCGAAGATTGAAGGCCAGCAGGGCAGGCCAACCGGTTGGAAGAGGGTAAAATAAGGCTGAGGCAGAGGCTTCAGCCTTTTGTATTTTTAAAGGGTTGCTATGACATGGGTAAAATAACCGGACTTAAAGCGAGAAAGAGCCGGGAAAAACGGATAGACGTTTTCCTGGACGGCAAGTTAGCCTTCGGTATGACGGCTGATTTAGCCCTGAAAGAGGGATTAAAAGTCGGACAGGAACTATCCGAAAGCCGGCTGGAGGCACTGGCCGGTCTAGACCGTTACCAGCGCTGCCTTAACGCGGCCATCCGCTACCTCGAATACCGCCCGCGGAGCGAGGCCGAAATAAGACAGCGCCTCCAGCGTCACGGTTTCGATAACGATTGTACGGAGAAGACACTCGCCAAGCTCAAAGAGCAGGGGCTGGTCGATGATACCGTGTTCGCCAGATTCTGGAAGGATAACCGGGAAGCCTTCAGCCCCCGCAGTCGGCGCCTGACGAAGCTGGAACTGAGGCGAAAGGGACTGAACAGCGACATCATAGAGCAGGTAGTCAGTGAAGTCGACGACAGCGACAGCGCCTACCGGGCGGCTATAAACAGGGCGCACCGTCTGCCTCTGGCAGACTACCAGGACTTCCGCCGCCGGCTGGGTGAGCACCTGGGGCGGAGGGGCTTCAGCTATGATGTTATCAAAGAAGCAATAGAAAGAGTCTGGAAAGAGTACAGCACCGTCGTAAAATAACTGACTATCAAGATATGTTTATTAAAACCTTTTTATATCCGGCGTGACTGCCGGAAAAAGAAAATGAAATAATTTATGAAGAAAGGGGGAGGTGGAAATGATAACGATAGGAACCAGTGAAATAATTGCCGTATTCTTTATTTTTGTTATCGGCGTTATCCTCGGCGGCATGGCCGCTTTCCTTTCCCGCCGTCTCGTGTTTAATCGTCAATTGCGCCTTGCCGAGAGAAAAGCCGCCAGAATGGTAGCCGAAGCCAGGAATGAATCCAAGACAATACTGCAAGACGCCCAGAACGAAGCCAAGCGTATCAAGGGTTCTGCCGACAATGACTACCGTGAACGACGTACCGAGCTGCAACGACAGGAAAACCGGTTGAATCAAAAAGGAGAGACCCTGGACCGCAAGATGGAGAGCGTCGAACAGCGCGAGCGCAATCTGACCGGCAAAGAAAAGGAGATAGAATCGGCCCGAAACCAGATGGTAGAGCTTAAAGACAAGCAGCTAAAGCAACTGGAACTGATTTCCGGCATGTCCAGCGCGGAAGCCAGACAGACCCTGCTTGACGCTATGGAGGTCGAGATGCAGCATGAAGCCTCCAGACGTCTCAAACAGTGGGAAATCAAGCTGAAAGAAGAGTCCAACCAGAAAGCCCAGGAAATTCTGGCACTTGCCATACAGCGCAGCGCCTCTGAAATCGTGGCGGAGACCACGGTCTCGGTGGTGCCTCTCCCCAATGATGAGATGAAAGGCAGACTCATCGGAAGGGAAGGACGTAATATCAGGGCATTGGAGCAGGCTACCGGAGTCGACCTCATCATCGACGACACACCGGAAGCGGTAACGATATCCAGCTTCGACCCGGTGCGCCGGGAGATTGCCCGCGTCGCCCTCACCCGGCTCATCCTCGATGGCCGCATTCACCCGGCACGTATCGAAGAAATGGCTGCTAAAGCCAAGAGCGAAGTAGAAGCCACTATCCAGAATGCCGGCGAGCAGGCGGCCCTCCAGCTGGGAGTACAGCTGCACCCCGAGCTGATAAAGCTGCTGGGTAGACTCAAATACCGCACCAGCTATGGCCAGAACGCCCTGGAACACAGCACTGAGGTGGCTTACATGGCTGGTATGATTGCCGCCGAACTGGGAGCCAATGTCAATATCGCCAAGAAGGCCGGACTGCTTCATGACATCGGTAAAGCCGTGGACCGAGAGGTAGAAGGCACCCATGCCGCCATCGGCGCCGACCTCGTCAAGCAGTGGGAAAAGTCCCCCGAGGTGCTCAAGGGCGTCGCCGAGCACCACCTCGAGACCAGCGATACCAGTATCTGGGGTTACATCACTTCAGCCGCTGACGCTATCAGCAGCGCCAGACCCGGCGCCCGGCGCGAGTCGCTGGAAAGTTACCTGAAACGGCTCAAGGCACTGGAGGAAATTGCCGATAGCTTCAAGGGAGTCGAGAAGTCCTACGCTATTCAGGCCGGACGCGAAGT
>JBGPRB010000028.1:0-16819 GCA_041489355.1 Dehalococcoidia bacterium | reverse complement strand
ACTTAATATAATCTAAAATAATTAAACAGTGAAATCAAGAGCATCTTCGTTAAGCTCCATTGAATAATTGACAATCACTAACTAATAAGATATATTATATCACAAATGATGTACGTACACGTATTATTTATAAGGAGCTAAATATTCTTGTTTTTTAAACTAGAGTTCTTTTCGTGATATAAATACACATTTAGCCAAGTCTTTATAAAATAGTAACATGTTCTAGTTCATTACCCAAATATTTTTGGTACAAGAAGTGGTTTATGAAAGAAAAGAAAGTAAAAATGGAAACTGCCTCGATCACTCGAGAGATGATAGATGGAATGTACGCAAAGCTGGGGACAAAACTACGTATCGATGACTCTACGCATAATGAATATGCCACCAGGATGGCCATATTAAAGTTTACTCACGGTATTGGCGATAAGAATCCTCTCTGGATAGATGAAGTTTATGCTAGCAAATCTTCCTATGGTGGTATTGTAGCTCCCCCTTCGTTTATCTGGGCATGTTTTGCGCAAGTACAATTCGGTTGGCGTGGACTGGGAGGGTTCCACGCTGGCTGTGACGTAGAATTTCTAAAGCCGGTTTATCTGGGTGACAAGATAACTGCGGAGTGCATATTTACAAGTTTTGAAGGACCGAAAAAAAGTAACTTTGCAGAAGAAACCATCATCGATCATTTCCATAATCAATATTGGAATCAAAGATGTGACTTGATCGCCAGATATCATTGGTGGGTTGTACGTTTCGCCAGAGCTAAAGCCCAGCAGAAAGCTGACAGAAACAGTATAGAATTACCACATCCATGGACGGATGAACAGTTAGCAAAGATTGAGGAGGAGGTACTCTCAGAAGAAATTAGGGGAGATGTCACGCGGTACTGGGAAGACACCAATATTGGGGAAGAGTTAAGGCCAGTGGTTAAAGGGCCGCTGGGCACTACTGATGAAGTCGCTTACATTATCGGTGGAGGAGTGCCTATTCCGCGGATAACAGCCCACGGTGTTGCGGTTGCTACTTACCGCAGACATCCTGCCTGGGCATTCAGGGACCCAAATACGCATGCTCTGGAGCCAATATTTGCTGTCCACTACAATAAGCAAGCGGCCAACGCCATGGGACTACCCCAGGCGTATGATGTCGGTCTTCAAAGGCACTGCTGGGGGATTCATCTGATTACCAACTGGATGGGTGACGATGCTTGGCTGAAAAGAAGCTATGCTGAATACAGAAAATTCGTTTTTTTATCAGATGTGGTCTGGTTAAAGGGCAAAGTAACGAAAAAGTATGTTGATAGTGAAGGGGATTATTGTGTTGAAATTGAACGTCACGCGGTCAACCAGAGAGGAGATGATGTTATGCCCGGCTATGCTATCGTGGCTCTGCCATCAAAAAATGATGAAATATCTCCTCTTGAAAAACGGTTAAAAAGCAAGGTTAAAAAACGCCCTTCACGGAAATCAGGCAACTCGTAACACCCTCGATTGGTTACTCAATAACAATAATTACCTAGGCAAGGTTGAAACTATTCAGGAAAGAGAAACCAACATATGGAAATGGGAAAAAGACTACTTAATTCCAACCGTGTTCTTGATTTAACTGATGAGAGAGGCTTCCTTTGTGGTAAAATACTCGCTGACCTTGGCGCTGACGTTATTAAAATAGAAAAGCCAGGGGGTGACAAAGCTCGTAGCCTAGGTCCATTCTATCATGAAGAACCAAGTCCGGAGAAAAGCTTATACTGGTTTGCCTATAATATGAATAAGAGAGGTATTACTCTTAATATCGAGTCTAAGGAAGGGCGGAAAATATTGATTGAGTTGGCGTCGACGGCTGATTTCATAATCGAATCTTTCGCCCCCGGGTATCTGGATGACCTGGGCTTAAGTTATTTGAAGTTAAGCCGGACTAATCCACGGATTATTATGACTTCGATTACACCTTTTGGCCAGACCGGACCCTATAAAAATTATAAAGCATCGGATATTGAGGTCATGGCTATGGGTGGGCTGATGTACATTACCGGCGATCCGGAACAACCACCTTTGAGGATAAGTCTCCCACAAGCCTTTTTATTGGCTTCAGCTCATGGTGCAGCGGCCTCAATGGTGGCCCATTTCTATCGTGAGACCTCTGGCGAGGGGCAGCACGTGGATGTTTCCGCTCAAGAGTGCGTGTTATGGGAAATAGCCAACGCTATTCCACTCTGGGAGCTTAACCAGAATATCTTAAAGCGTGCTGGTTCATATATGGCCGGGCGCTGGACAGGTACCAAGCAACGCTTGCTATGGAAATGTAAAAATGGATACGTGTTGTTTTATATTTTAGGTGGTGCGTTCGGGGTTAAAACTAACCGGGCTATCGTGAAGTGGATGGAGGAAGAGAACATAGCTCCGGAATATTTAAAAAATTTCAACTGGGATGCTTTTGATATGGCCACTCAAACACAAGAAATGCAAGACCAGATAGAAACGCACATTAGCAAGTTATTTTCGATGTTCACCAAAGAAGAGCTCTATAACGGGGCGTTGAAAAGGGGAATCATGTTATGCCCGGTAAACACCAGTAAAGATATTTTTGAAAATGTCCAGCTTAAAGACAGGGGATTTTGGATGGATATCAACCATCCCGAATTATTATCTACTAGTATCACATATCCTGGTGCTTTTGCCAAGTTATCTGAAACACCGGTGAACATCAGGTGTCGCGCTCCTCTAATCGGTGAACATAACCTGGAAATATACCAGGGCGAATTGGGGTTGTCCAGTTCCAAGCTGAATGACTTGCTACATGCTGGGATCATTTAGAACATAAACTGCTTCAGGTGCATGTAGAGAGGATAGAAATAAACGTTGTCCAAGAAGGTTTTCGAAGGAATAAAAATACTTGATTTCGGCTGGGCGATTGCCGGTCCTTTGACGTTAAAATATTTAGCTGACTATGGTGCGATGGTGATTTGTATAGAGTCTTTCCAGCGACCTGATCTCCTACGCACTGCTACACCTTACAAAGATGAAGTTCCCGGTGTAGACCATGCCGGTTATTTCGCTTATTTTGCCGCGAATAAATACAGTATCAGTCTCAACTTGAATAAACCTGATGGTTTGAATATCGTTAAAAAATTAGTAACATGGGCAGATATCGTCGCGGATAGCCACAGGCCTGGTGTGATGGAACGCTGGAAATTAGGCTACGATGATTTGGTAAAAATCAAACCGGACATTATCATGATACGGAATTCCAACCAGGGCCTGACTGGTCCGGCGGCTACCCAACCGGGGCTTGGTAACCACATTATCGGATTAACCGGGATAGTGAATCTTGTTGGCTATCCGGGACAGGAACCAATATCCTTAATGGTTGCTTATAGCGATTATTTGGTACCGCATTTCGCAGCAGCCGCTTTGATAGGTGCGTTAGACTATCGTAGAAAAACAGGCAAAGGTCAGCTGCTCGATATATCGCAATTTGAGGTTGGTCTTCAACTATTAGCGCCCACTCTTCTTAACTATTCTGTCAATGGATTAGAAGAAAAACTAAAAGGCAACTCATGCGATTATGCAGCGCCGCACGGCGTATTCAGGTGTAAAGGAGACGACCGTTGGTGCACTATCAGTGTATTCGATGATTTGGAGTGGCAAGCATTTTGTAATGCCATCGGCAAACCGGACTGGTCAAAAGAACCGGAGTATTCTAACTTAAGAGGCAGGAAAGAAAACGAAGCACGGCTTAACAAATTGATAGAGCAGTGGACTCTGCAACACGAAGCTGAAGAAGTTATGAAACTGCTTCAAAAAGCAGGTGTGGCGGCGGGTGTCGTTCAGAACGCAAAGGACCTATACAATGATATCCAGCTTAAAGAAAGGGAGTGTTTCTGGGTTGCCGACCATAAAGAACTGGGGGAATTTTCGCATCTAGGGCAACCATCCCGTTTATCAAAGACCACGGCTAAATTTTACCGTGCTGCCCCTTGCCTTGGTGAACACACGGAGTATGTCTGCCGAGAGCTATTGGGTATGTCCCAGGAAGAATATGATGAATATCTTGTTGAAGGGATTTTTGAATAAAATTAATATTAAATTTACCTTGATATAATAGGCGCAATCTCTTTAAATCAAAAAGGAGATTTAACTTTATGAAGGCCAAGAAAGGGCAGGTCAAGGTTATTACTGGTAATGCCGCCGCGGGAACGTCTTTCACGCCGGATGAAATAAAGATGATAGGCGAAAGGCTGAATAACGTCGCCCGTCTATTCAACATCGGCGAGGGCTTCACCCGCAAGGACGATACCTTCCCGAAGCGCATCATGACCGAGCCCATCAAGGCAGGGGCCTCCAAAGGACAGCTTATCAGTCAGGCCGCCCTCGATGAAATGCTGGACGAATATTACGCGGTGCGCGGCTGGGATAAAAACGGCAATCCCACGCCCGCCAAGCTTAAAGAGCTGGGGATTAAGAAACGCTAAGAATCTATAAATGATTACATTCTCGAATAAAGGCCAAGGCCTAATATGACAACATATATTATACGCAGGTTGATACTGGCCGCCATTGTCTTGTTTCTTGTCTCGGTATTCGTCTTCCTGGCAATGCGCCTTCTGCCGGGTGACCCGGTGCTGATGTATATGTCAGCCAGTTCCGTTCAAGAAATCACCGAAGAACAGCTTAATCTGGTGAGGCATCAGTTCGGATTGGATAAAACATTACCAATGCAATATCTCGACTGGATTACTGGTGTTCTCCGTGGTGACCTGGGAACGTCGATACTTAATCGCTCTCCGGTACTGCAGGAAATACTTAGACGTTTGCCAATAACCTTCCATCTCGGCATTCTGGCTTTTATTGTCGCTACTATCATTGGCATCCCTGCAGGAGTATTGTGCGCTGTCAGACGGGGCGGCTGGTTGGATAACCTCGTAACCACTTTAGCTAATATCGGAATAACCGTGCCTGTTTTTTGGCTGGGTATTATATTAATATATGTGTTTGCTCTATATTTCAGGTGGCTTCCGGTGATGGGATATACTTCCCCTTTCGAAAATTTCTGGTTGAGCACAAAGCAACTTATCATGCCGGTTTTTTGTCTAGCTGTCGGACCGATCGCTGGGAACGCCCGTCAGGCTCGCTCCAGCATGCTCGAGGTTATCCGTAAAGACTATATCCGCACCGCATGGTCCAAGGGTTTGAGGGAGAGGGCGATAATAATGAAACACGCCCTGAAAAATGGCTTGATGCCGGTGGTGACTCTTTCAGGCATGGGCGTTGGGACTATTTTAGGCGGGGCGGTATTAATTGAGCAGGTATTCAATATCCCCGGGATTGGTAGACTGACAGTGACATCTGTCATGAACCAAGATTACCCCTACGTGCAGGCGATTGCTTTAATTATGGCGATAAGTATTGTGTTTTCTAACCTTTTGGTAGATATCTCTTATGGCTGGCTCGATCCCAGGGTACACTACGACTAATGAGGAGTAAGATATGTCAGGAGAGGCTACCTTGAGGCCAGATATAATCGAGAATACTCCCCGCGTTAGCGAATTTCGTCGCTTCTTCCGGGTATTCTTTAACCGGGGAGTGGTGGTGTTTGGGATGTTTATTATTCTATTATTTGTAATAGCCGCTGTTTTCGCCCCTTGGCTGGCCCCTTATAACCCAGATAAAATTGACATGAATAACGCGCTACTTCAACCCGGAAACGCTCATTGGTTGGGCACCGATTCTCTGGGAAGAGATACTTTAAGTCGAACTATCTATGGCACACGAGTTTCATTGATCATCGGCCTGGTCGTGGTCGTCCTTGGCTCCATAGTCGGAATGGCGCTGGGATTGGTTGCGGGCTATTTTGGCCACTGGACACACGCCATCATTATGAGGGTGGTAGATGCGCTAATGGCCTTCCCCATGCTAATATTAGCTTTACTCATCGTGTCTTTTCTTGGAGGAGGAGTCAATAATGTCATCATGGCACTCGCTTTCGCCATGGTGCCGGCTTATGCCAGGTTAATGTGCGGTCAGGTAATGACCGTAAAGGAAAACGACTATATACTCGCGGGACGCTCCATGGGAGCCAATCACATGCGTATTATGCTTCGCCATCTGGCCCCTAACTGTTTTCCACCATTGATAGTCATGATGACTATGATGCTTGGTACAACGATATTGGCTGAAGCCGGACTAAGCTTTCTGGGAATCGGCGTGCAGCCGCCTATTGCAACTTGGGGAAATATGGTCAATGATGGCCGCCAGTATTTGCTATCGAATCCGATACTATCTTTTGCTCCTGGACTGGCGATTATGCTAGTGGTATATGCTTTTAATATGGTGGGAGACGGACTCAGGGACGCCCTTGATCCCCAGTTAAGAGGCGTCATTTAAGCAAGACTATCATGCCCTGCCCCCAAAAGGAATACGATTCAGGCCTTGGACGTACATATCTCGTGACCTTCACCCAAAAACTATACCAGCTAAAATTAGATAATTCGGATTTTCCTGGCCCCATGGATCTGACGAGATTGCCTTAACGCCGTCGGGGAGACCCTCCTGGCCGATGGCGACCAGTACCGTGCCGAAGGACTACAATTCAATGACAATAGACCCTGATGCATTAAAGCGCGAATTGCAGAAGTTGGCAGAGAAAAACCTGGATGAAGCTACATTTGAGGAAAAACGCGATGTCATTAATAAGCTTGACATTAGAGTCTATCCTACCGAAGATCTTAAGACCATGAGGATAAAATGTGGCCTAGACCTTGACATCAAAGCTGATGGCAGTGGGTCAGCTCAAAACAGCGGGTACGGAATAGTCCTGCACGGCCTACCAACTACTTGTAAAAGTTAATAAAAGTTTGCTTGTGTTGTCTAATTGTGGGAAACAGTGCTCTCCCAATAGTCAATTAAGGGTTTGATTCTCAGCTGGACCCGGGAACCCCTCTTATTTTGAGGCGGAGATAATCGTTTTCAAATTTCTCAATCAGCCCTTCCCCGGCGAAGCTGAAGAATCTGTTCTCACCGATTATGATATGGTCAAGGACCCTAATCTGCATGATCATCCCAACGTAGACTAAATCTCTCGTTATCTCTCTATCACTCCTGCTTGGATTAGGGTCACCCGATGGGTGGTTGTGAACGAAAACAAGATACGTAGCTTCATTCTTAATGGCATGCTCTATTACCTCACGTGGATGGACTGCCGTGCTGGTATCCATTAAGCTCGTGAAAAGGTCTTGACTCGCCATAATCTGGTTTCGTCTATCCAGATAGTTGTGAATCGTCAGGGTGACCTTGACCTTACCCCGGAATTAGTAGCATCACTGTCTAGAGTCCCGTCGCTGTTTCAGCATACTCCTTCGGGGTACTTCCTTTCAATGAGTTGTGCGGCCTGACCTCGTTATAATCCCTCCGCCAGTCTTCAATGATATTACGAGCATGCTTCAGATTCATAAACCAGTTCGTATTCAAACACTCGTCCCTGAGCCTGCCGATGAAGCTCTCGGCTAAGGCGTTCTCTATCGGCTTTCCCGGCCGGATAAAATTCAGTTTCACACCTTTACAGTAGGCCCATTCATCCAGGGCACGTCCCGCGAATTCCGGTCCGTTGTCCATCGTGATTACTTCCGGTAGTCCGCGTATTTCAGCCAGTCTTTCCAATACGCCGACCACCCGGCGTCCTCCCAGGGAAGTATCTACCTCAATGGCCGGGCATTCCCGGGAATAATCATCGACAATCGCCAGGGCGCGAAAACGACGCCCGGTGACGATGCTATCAGCGACAAAGTCCATGGACCAGCGCTCATTTGTCCGCTGTGGTGATGGCATTATCAACCTCGATCCGGCTGCCCCTTTCCTCCGCCGCTTTCTCCTGAGCGCCAATCCTTCTTCACGATAAATCCTCTCCGTCCGCTTGTGGTTAATCACCAAACCCTCCCTTTTCAGCAAAATATGCAGCCGGGGACTGCCGAATCGTTTCCTCTCCCCTGCCAGCTCCCGCAGGCGTTGACGCAGGGCAATATCATTATCCGCTTTCGGTCTATAAAGATAGACAGAAGCCGATATATTGACCAGCCGGCAGGCTTTCCTTTCGCTCAGCCCAAGACTCTCCCTGGCATGGGAGACCGCTAAACGCCTGGCCTTGGGCTTTAATAGTTTTTTGAGAGTAATTCCTTGAGCGCCCGGATATCCAGGGCCTGCTCCCCTACGATCTGCTTCAAACGCCGGTTTTCCTCTTCGAGAGCTTTCAGCCTCTTAAGCTCGCTGACAGTGAGGCCGGCGTACTTGGCTTTCCAGTTGTAGTAGGTGGCGTCGCTCATCCCGTACTTTCGGCAGAGATCGGCGACCTTGGCGCCGACCTCCCCCTCCCTGAGCACGGCGATGATCTGTTCCTCGGTGTACTTCTTGACCATGATGAGTCCTCCTCTGTCAATTTATTATAGCGGAGAACTCTAAGTCAGGGTGTTACTGTTTTCGGGGGTAAGGTCAAGTGGAACATGATCGGTGTAAAGACTCATCCGTAAGGAGGTGAAGGGCACTCCGATTGTCCGTATATGCTCTTCTGTATAATAATGGTCTTTACTCAGGATAAATGTGGCATCCGCCGCAGCATTAATAGCGGAAAGATAAACTATGCGCTTAACCCCCACCGCTGCGGCCACGTCAATGGCTGTAACGTGCTGCTGCAGGCGGTCGTAAGGTGGTGGCGTCTCTTTCTTCAGAGCACTCATAAGCAAGATTCCAAATCTATCACGGGCTGAAATCAGGAATAATGTCACTACACCTTTAAGGGCTTTGCCCATCGCAATCGCGTCGCCGTAAGAAGAAGCACATGCAACCTCAGCCCCTGATAAATTTGGCGCACGAGCAGGATCGCGGACAATAAGTCTCTGCTTTACACCAAGCTTTGCCAGGCGAGTCGCAACTTTCACTCCAAGTCGTCCTGCAGCTCCTGTAACTGCGATCATTTTTTATCTCCTTTTCAATTCTCCCCTAACCAGCCGGTCAAGGTACTGTGGGCAGTTTACTAACCCAAACCTCGAAAATAAACTAGCGGTTTACCTTGCATATTTGTGCGTCTCATGATTCATTGCATATTTCAAATACTTTGATAGTTACTCCACCCGGGCGAGGGTGTCCTTCGGTGCGGAACTTGTTGCTGTGGAGGTAGGATGCAAGTGCTTTACTATCGGTAAAGAAGGTTGGGATTGTTTTAAACGGTATAGTCATTTCGCTTGGGAACCATCCATTGTTGTCGATATAAATCCTGCATTGCTCTCCGTTTTTATCAACGCCTTCAAGCATATAACGCGCGGACATATGTCTCACCCCGTTTTGGTCGACTGTTTGGGTGTCAACTCCGCCGGGAAGGACCCGTCCATTAAAAAGCTCTCCTTTTACCGTACCACCGAATGGTATCATAAGTACTTCTCCTGCTGGGCCCTTCAATTGAGAGACCTGTGCCGGATCAATTTCCACAGTTACCTCGAAAATAAGTTTGTCATGCATTTGTTGCTCCTGCTCTTCTTTTTTACAGATATTATTTGCCTCCATCAGCCGTACCGGATTATAAATCATGGTAAGTAATCCGCCAGTGTTGGAGTGCTGATTTATATCACTTTTGTGAAACTGCGTTCAAACCGGCAATTCGTCCAAAGTGTATGGCCATTCCGTGGCTAAGCCCGGGACACATAGTTGGATAATCTACCGCGAAGCGGTTGCCCATAGTATTTCCTGCAAGATAAATTCCGGGAATGATTTCCCAATCCTTATCCAGCGGCTGTAACTTCTGATTGACATTCAGACCACCCATCACCGCCAGTAAAGAATAACCATTTTTACCGGCATAATACGGAGGACTCTCAATAGGAGATAATCGATCAGACCGTTTACCGAAATCTAGGTCTTTCCCTAGGCGTGCCAACTCATTGTACCTCTTTACCGTAGCTTTGAATGTTTCGATAGGCAGTTTCATTTTCACAGCCAACTCCTCGATAGAGTCGGCCATTATTGCTACTTCTGTTACCTCCTGCCGGATTTTATCGGTGGCAATGATGATTTTCCCCAGGCCTATCCCATGATACGGGAGTTCCTCCGGATACTTGGAGTCGAATACCTGCCAGATCGTCCTGCCAGGTTGTCGCTCGATAGCATTTACATTACTTTGAATTGGCACATCTTCATTTTGGAATCTTTCTCCCAAGAGATTTACTTGTAAGAAAGCAGAGCAAAGAAGGGGTCCGGCGGGGCCGTGTATCATTGGCGTATGCGGTCCTGGCTCCATTACCGCACCAATCCACATAGCCATCATATGCCCATCTCCGGTTGAGGTGGGTATCATTGATGCGAGATACGCTGATTGAGGACAGTATTTGGCCATCATTTCGGCATTGTTTCCATAATCTCCCGTGCAGAGTATGACGGCCTTAGAGGCATTGAATTGCAGATATTCTCCAGCCGCATTTTGAGCGATGACGCCGGTGACCCGGTCTTTCTTTTTTCTCAATAGTTGTTTTGCACGAGTCTTAAAATAAGTGACAACAACTTTCCTCAAGGCATTGTCCAGTAAACATTTTGCCACCGGTAGTTCATTGTGGTAATGGTGAGTAACGTGGTATTGAGGATAATATTCCGTAGCGTTATTGAAAGATGGCGGCGGGGGATATTGTTTTATAATCACCTCAAGACCAGCGGCATCTGTCATATCTATCAGCCAATCCGCAGTTTTACCGCTTCCCTCCGCCCACATTCTGATCAATCTTTGATCAGGCTTGTTGGCTCCGTATTTCATGAGATTTAATATAATTTCTTCTTTATCAATTTTAATTCCCAGCTTCTCTTGAAGCCGGCTGCCGATAAAAGCATTATCGTGACCGCGGGCCTGGACTGTCGCCATCTTTTCCAGTAGGACGGTTATGGCTCCTGCCTCTGCCGCAGAAAGAGCAGCGCTTAACCCGGCTATTCCGGCACCTATTACCACAACTTCGGCATTTATGCATTTCTTGATATTACCGTATGGAATTGGATCAGGCGGTAACTCGAAATTATATGTCCTCTCCGGGATCATATCTTTCCTTTTCCTTATAGGTTGCGCCTTTAAGGGAGGCAGGTATCCGATCTTAGTCGAAATTTCCTCCTTGGCTCCTGAAGACACAGTTTTTCGTCCGGTTTCAAAGTCACTACGAATTACAGGTTTGTTGCCGCGGACGTGGGATGTGCCTGATAGCCTCGATACACTCATCATTCACTCCCTTTTTTTGGTCATTTTAAGTCAATTACTGGTGTACAAAAATGTATTAAGTACCTTCGAAAAATTTTCTGGGGCCGTTTACACAAAGATTGTTTATTATAGCTTTTGGCACTCCCATCTCTTTAAGTTGAGGAAAGACCACCCTTTTTAAATAAAGATAGCCATAGGGATTACCTTTCTCATTACTTTCTTTCACTTCAGGTGGATAAAACGTTAAAGGAGTAGCCAAACCGAAGTCATGCGAGGGAAGAATGCGGTCAGTCCATCCGGCATCAATTAGCCACTTTAGTGTTTCCGTGCGGGCATGCGCACTGAGATTCAGTCCCGGATAGCGGTCCATTCCGAGGTAGCATCCCTGCTCCAGAAGCCAGGTAATGTATTCCATGTCCCGGGTATCATTTACGTGGTCCACCGCGACCCTTTTCAGGTCAACACCCTCCTCTTTTAAGATGGCTAACTGCCGCTTTGCCACCTGTTCAGGCGCATATGAATGCAGCATGATGGGAACTTGGGTCCGGCGGTGTGCTCTGGCTACAGCGCGTAACATTATTTCGCCCGTTGCCGTTACACCGCCAAAATCAGCAGCCGATTTAAGGATACCGGCCTTAATCCCGGTACCGGCAATGCCTTCCTGAATTTCTCGGACGAATAAGTCAGCATACAAGTCCGGAGATGTTCCGGCTAAATATTGGGGTAAGTTCATCCACCATCCGGTGCAGGCGATTATGTTGACCCTGGTTCGCCGGGCAATCTCGGCCAGCAGAGATACATCCCGCCCGAGATCGAAGGTAGTAGCATCGATTATAGTATCAACTCCTCCTTGCTTGGCCGCGGCTACTCCATCAATAATCCGGTCTAAAAAACGCTCGCCAAAGAGTTCGGGATAGTTTTGGGCAACAAAGCCCTGACTCATTACATGTTCATGCATCAACGTAAAGCCGAGATTTTTAGTATCGAGAGGGCCAAGAACGGAATTAACAATGCTCATAACGTTCAAATTCCTTTCTGTGAACGGGTTTATTTCGTCCTGTCAGCTATTTCATCAAGCTTTTCTTCAATAAACATTTGTGCTTTCAGCAAATCCTTTTCATTAGGTCTATCCCGGATATCTCCATGGAAAGTATTGGGCATAGGGTCATCAACATATTTACCCGGGCAGCAAAATTGTCCGATAAATTGGAAACCAATATGCTCCAGTTCCAACGCCAGCAACTGTACCGCGGGCTCTGCCTCTTTGGGCCCGAATTCATATCCAGCATAAGTGATGAAAACTACCGCCTTAGGGGAATCAGGACCCAGGACTATTTTTCTATGATCAGTCTTGGCGCTTTTATGAGGCAGAATCTCAGGTATCGGTTCCGTAATATAAGGAATAGTTTCATCCCTGTTTCTCAAGGTTATCCGGGGATCCATACCCGTTCGAAATCCTCTAAGCATATTTAGTATTTCGTTGTAAGGTAGATGCGCTCTGAGCCCGGAGCCGGCGCATATGAAATCATATGAACGGATATCATAGGGAGGCCTGAGGATATCTTCAGCTTTTTTACGCACTTTAAAAATATCACATTGCCAGTCTCTTTTTTCAAATGTTTCTTTGAACCTTAGTGCTACTTTTTCTGTATTACCGGTTATAGAAGAATATGTGATCAAACATCTTTTAACCATTTTTACCTCTATAAGCACCTTATAATAATAGCCTTTTATTATATTCGAGTAAAAGCTTTTTCAACTTACTCTGCTTCTTCTCCATTCTAGGTTTATCGAGAAATTCCATCACCAGTGGGGATTTTAGAGTATATGATGTCCATTTCGGCATTGGTGTACCATCAGCATCAAGCCCATTCGGGTCTCCGTTTTTTGCAAAGTTCGTCCAGTAATTGCACATCTGGCGTGCCAGGTCGTAATGTTTACCTTTAAAAGGACGCCAGCATTTAGCCAGTGTTTCAAATTCAAACCAGAGATCAGAGGAATGGAAAGCACCTGAATCGTCGCCGGGTATTTCCGGACCGAAACTATAGCCGAAGACCGTCTGTTGCCCCTGCTCAGCCAAAGTCTGGCAGAACAGCAGGGCGGAAAGCTCAAAGCCGTTTATAATCGCCGCCTGTTTCAGGCTTATCCCCTCAGCGGAGGCTTTTTCCCGTACCAATTTGCAAAATTCTTTGGCGATATCCGGGTGGTTGGCTTTGACCCAGGCTTCGATATTATTATCCGGTGGACCGGAGAGGAATTCGTCTTTTGTCGAGCCTATCATCATCGGAATCTTGTGTTGATGCCCGGCCAGAATACTGGTATTCGAGTCTTCAACTACATATTTACCATCTGTTGTTGCGTTCCAGTATTTATCGTATTTGATATGCCTGGCCATTATTGTTATGGCATCCATTGCCTTCGCCTCGGCTAGATTCTTGGCGCCGAGGTAATCGAAGAAAGCTTTACCCTGCTTTGCTAACCCCTCAAGATCAAGAAATGGCGGCATTTTCTCGAATAGCCCCTTGATGTTGATACCGCCCCCGGACTGTATGATAGCCTTTTCAAAGGCACCCTTCGCCATGGGAGAATTTAAGTGTGCTAGAACGCTTCCACCACCCGCCGATTGACCGAAAATCGTGATATTGTTCGGGTCCCCGCCAAAATTAGCGATATTGTGCCGGACCCAATCTATGCCGGCCTTCTGGTCGAGATAGCCCCAGTTAGCCACGAATCCATCCGGAGATTTCTTAATTATTTCCGGATGGGTCAAAAACCCGAATACATTGAGGCGGTAATTAACCGAAACAAGGATAACGCCGCGGCGTGCAATACGCTCGCCGTCAAACTCCATTTCATATGGGTAGCCCTCCATCAAACCGCCACCATATATCCAGACCATGACGGGCATTTTTTCATCACCGGTTTTAGCGTTTGTCCAGATGTTAAGATACAGACAATCTTCATCCATTGCCACTTCTGGTTCTACGTGCCATTCCTTCGCGTAAAAGGCCTGTGGATCTTCGCCTGGAATATGCTGCATGGCGATTGGCATAAATTCCAAGCATGCGCGCACGCCTTTCCAGTTTGCGGCAGGCTGCGGAGCTCTCCAGCGCAGTTCTCCGATAGGTGGGGCCGCGAATGGTATTCCTTTGAAAACAGTGATTCTGGGATCGGCAGCGGGAAGTCCCTGGACCATTCCATTTTCTGTTTTGGTTATGCGAAGCATTAACAACTCCTTCTTATATTGACTTATTGGTAGATTATTGGGCAAAGCATATGTATTCCGTGTATTTATCATATGCTTAGCTAAAGTGGCAGTGTTTGTTACGCCGCTCCCTTGTACTCCATACGCTTGATAATTTCATCCTGGATTGGTTTACCCAACTGGACGAAATAAGCACTGTATCCAGCTACTCTGATAATCAGGTCACGATGTTTCTCCGGGCTTCTTTGGGCTTCTAATAACGTTTCTCGACTAACAACATTAAACTGGATATGTTTACCACCAAGGCTAAAGTATATTCTTATCAGGTCAGAAAGCTTCTTCAGATCTTCGGAGGTCTTCAAAGCTGATGGATGGAACTTCATATTTAGTAAAGTAGATTGAAAAATTCTCTGGTTAATCTTGGCGGCGCTTTTAATTAAGGCTGTGGGACCATGGGTATCCCTACCTTGTGCAGCCGACATCGTGCCGTCAGCCAGAGTCTCTCCGGCGTATCTGCCATCCGCTGTAGCCCCCGTTATCACCCCACCCGGACCATGTGAAGTGATGGAAATACCTGATGGCTTCATGGTTCCGCCGTAGGCAGTTGTAAAAGTAACTATTGTCTTAGCCCAGAAATCATAGAGTTCTCGGGCTATGGAGTCCACGTAATCGTCACCATTTCCATACTTGGGCGCCGCAAGGAATATCTTCCTCATTTCTTCATTTCCATTTCCCTGCCAGTTTGCGGTTAGGGCAGCTTTTAACTCTTTCATCGTGACCTTTTTTTCATCGAAGACCAGCTTCTTTATAGCCGCCATGGAATCGGCAACATTGATCATGCCAACAGGATTGAGAGACGACCCATTTTCAAAAGGCATTGTACGACTAAGAACATCTTTGCCTATTTTTATAGCATCCGTCATCAATGAGGAAGCAACTGGTTCGGGCACAAGTTCAGCCTGTCCTTGCAGGATTATATTCTGCACCTCTGATACAATCGACATAAAATAGGCGAGCTGCTCCTTGTATGCTTTCATCAAGTCGTCAAATGTTTTAAAAAGTTCGCAATCACCCGTTTTAAGTCCAAGTTGCCTACCTGAACGTGGCTCGATACCGTTGTTCATTGTAATTTCTAGGACGAGTGGAGTTATAAACATACCGATAGAATTAATCCGTGATTTACCTGGTATATTTACATCAAGACATCCGGCCAGGGCATAGTTACGCGCATCAGATAGGGATACACCTTCCCTGACTAGGTACTCGATATAAGAATTATCCCCTACGAAGGCTGGCATGCCGATGCCGGTTCTTACCACTTCAAGAGCTTTCAACATAAGAGCTTCGGGTGTTCCGTCATGTACTCTTATGGTGATAGTGTGGTGGGGTGTCTGGCAATCTTTAGCAGCCTCTAGAATCAGGTAAGATAGCTCATTGGTAGCGTCTTTTCCGTCAGGAGTTACTCCGCCAATAATCCAGTTGTTCCATCTGGCAATCCCCGCCCATTTCTCACGCTGAATTTTACCACCCATGATAAAAACGAGTTGCATTACCTTTATACGAAGGCATTCCAGTAATTCGAGGACTTCATCGTCGGTAATCCTTCCCATGTCTCTATCTTTTTTGTAGAAAGGATACATGAACTGGTCGAATCTTCCCCCTGAGGCTGTCCCGCCACTCGGGCCACCGGTCAGGATTAGCCAGATGAACCAGAAGGACTGCATGGCCTCTTTGAAAGTCCTTGCAGGATCGGCTGGCACGCGGTGGCATATCTCGGCTATTTCCTCTAACTCCCTTTTTCGTCTCGGATCCTTTTCTGTTCCAGACATTTCCTTTGACAACATACTGAACCGTCGGGCAATGCGAATAATTGCTTCATGGGCAATAATAACCGATTTGAGAAAATCCGCCTTTAAAATTGCTTCTTTGCCTGTATATCTCAGATTTCCGAGTTCCTCTTGAGCTTCTTTAATTATCTTGTTAAGACCATCATTTAGTACACGTTCAAACTCCACAACAATCAGGCTTAATCCCATACCTAATCCCCAGCCGCCACCGGCCAGGCCGTGCCCGAAACCCTCACTGCGGGTCTTCAGGGGTGGAAGATAGATGCCTGACTGCATAAACGGCCACAATCTTTCATCATCATAGAACTGTCCCGCTCTCTCCCAAAATGTTCTACCCTTCCCTTGCCAGTACTCATCCAATGATCTTAAAAAAGCTTCGTCCTCATTAGAAATAGCAAATTCTCGACTCCTCAGGTCATCGATGTCTTCTTTTGGCCATGCCGGTGCATCGGCTTCAATTCCCATCGGCCTGAATGCTACATTGCCAACGATGAGTTCATCATCATCAATATATATGGTTTTGTTATCTAAATAGTGTGCCAAGGCTTTAGCCTTT
>JBGPRB010000027.1:0-18064 GCA_041489355.1 Dehalococcoidia bacterium | reverse complement strand
TGATTACTTCCGTAAAAGTATGGGTGTGCGCTTGAGCGGCGGGTTGTTCCGAGGCGCACTCCGGCCATATCCAGACACACTCCGAGCAAAAAGCCCCGGGAATAACCTCCCCGTCCAGCCACATCACGTGCGTCGGCGTGATGCGTGTGCTAGCCGGTACCTTGACCATGCCGCTCCGCTCGCCGGGAAACAACTTATCCGCCTTTACGTCGGTAATGATATACTTGCTGGTTTTCAATTCAACCATTTACTTTCGCTCCCCCTTTCTTGGCATATACAGTATCGCAGAAAAAAGCAGCCCGGACCCTCCTGGTTCGACCTGAAAAGCCCGGGCGCTCTGGAACGACTCTATTTTTTCGGTTTGTCCGGAGCATCTCTCTGGATTAATTGTATTTTTTCTCCCCGCTGTATCGCCGCTCTTGCCCGGGTCATGTCGCCGATGTCGAATCCCCACCCCTCTTTTAAGGTGCCCGCGCCGAGCATTATCGCCATCTCGATGTGAGGTCTCCTTACTTTGTGCCATATCAACGGGCCGTGTACCACGCCCTTGGGAATATACATGGAGAAGTTTTTGTTGAACTTCATCTCTTCGCCGCCGAGACCGAAGGTCATGTCCGCGCCGAGGTCTTCGGGATTATCGGGGTCGCCGCCGATGTGCATGACTATCTCATCGAAGTTATCATGCTTCATCTCGCGGATGGTATCGGTTACTTCCCATATCCAGCCGAACTCCAGATAGGTCTTGACCCCCGGTACCTGCACGCCGCTCATGTATGTCATGGTGGGACTCTGCCGCCCTTTTCCGGAAATAGACCCCGGGGACTCCCTCATCGGACTCCGCACCACATACTGCTCGTAATCGACCTTGTCCTTCTTTACCGGTATACCTTTTTTAGGCTCAGAAATACCGCTTTTACCCCACCCCTTGAAAGGGTCGCCCGTCCCCAGCATCATCGCCATCTCGATGTGCGGAAACTCGAACTTATTCCAGATTAGCGGTCCGTGCGGCACCCCCGCTGGAACGAATATCCCCGTCGTCGTATTGAACGTTATCGGCTGCCCGCCGAGGTAAAAAGTTATCTCCCCGCCCAGTACCTGCGGTCTTTCCCAGTCGCCGCCCCAGTGCAGGACTATCTCGTTAAAGTCATGCACATGTTCGTAAATATGTGGATTCGGTTTTGGTATCTCGTATATCCACCCCAGTTCGATATAACAGGTAGCTGCCGGCACCTGCTTGCTGCTCATCAGCGTCATCGTAGGATGCTGCCGCCCCTTGACACCGGGTGACCCCGCCTCGTAAATGGGCTTACTGACGACATACTTTTTAAATTGACTCTCTGCCATTAGTATTTTCCTCCTGTAAAATTACCCCGGGCTAGTGCCTATGATACTGCATAATATGGATTAAGTCAAAATCTCTCCCGCATATATTGTTTAATTCTGCTTTGGTTGTTCCATCATCTTAAACTCACCCCCTTGTCCCCCTCTCAAACTCGCAAGATAAAACGAGACCATGAGTGAGTCTGTTTGAGAGGGGGAGAGAATTTGAGAGGGGGCAAAGCCCCCTCTCTCTTGACTTCCCCTCTCCAGCCAATTCCGACACTGGTTATAACCATGCTGCAGACTGGAGAGGGGTCAGGGGTGAGGCAAGACTATCAACCAAAGCAAATATAACCGGGCAAACAGAACTATAAAATAGTAAGATTTAGAATAAGTGTAGTATAATGTAGAAATGTCATTTTTTCCCCAAAAACGGTTGCCTCACCATACTTAAATTAACACCATAATTACTAGAAAGAATAACTGCACGCTTATGGTAGACATAAAAAGCCCCACCCGTAAAGGGGCTGCCTTAAACAGGGACTGGACACAGGGTTCCGTAGTCAATAACCTTCTGCAATTATCCTGGCCCATGATATTAATGGAAAGCTTTTTTGTCATCAGCCAGGTCTGGGACATGATATGGATAGGACGGCTCGGCCCTTCATCGATTGCCGGGGTAGGCGTTGCCAATATCGTTATTATGCTGGTGATGTCCATGGATTTCGGAATAATCGTTGGTGTGCGCGCCATGGTCGCACGCTATGTGGGGGCAGGCGATATGAAAACGGCCAATCACGTTGCCGCGCAGGCACTGGTCCTCAGCGCCAGCTGGGGTGCCCTGATGATGACGGTAGGTATTTCCCTGGCTGAACCTATTATGAGGATGTTCGGACTGGAAGCTGAAGTTGTCAAAGAGGGCATGTCGTACATGCGCGTCATGTTCGCCGGATGGGTGGCTATGGACCTCCTGGTCATGGCCCTGTATGTCATCCAGTCTGCCGGCGATACGATAAGGCCGATGATGATAGAAGCCTCATTAAGAGTAATCCATCTAACATTCTGCCCCTTACTCGTCCTGGGCATCGGGATATTTCCACGTATGGGGGTCAGCGGGGCGGCCCTGACCAATGTGGTTTCTCAGGCTCTGGGAACCGTCCTCTGCTTGTGGCTCCTTTTCGGAGGTCACACCCGATTGCGGCTTTCCAGGAAAGATTTCCGTGTAGATTTCAACATTATATGGCGGATATTGAAGATTGGTATCCCCGCCCTGGTCATGAATATACAGAGGTCTTTCGGCACGTTCATTTTAACGTATCTGATAGCGCCCTTCGGCACTCTGGCCGTGGCCGCTCACAGCCTGGCGTCCCGGCTGGAGATGTTGATAACGATGCCCGGCATGGCGTTAGGCATGGGTGCCGGCGTCCTGGTAGGGCAGAACCTGGGAGCCGGTCAGCCGGAGCGGGCGGAAAAAAGCGCCTGGGTGGCGGTAGGCATTTTTCAGGCTTTCATGGTGGTCTGCTCGGTAGCGGTTCTTCTCTGGGCTAAGAGTATTATGGGTATATTTACCACCGACCCCGAACTGGTGGAACTGGGCGGTACTTTCATCAGGATTTCTACAGCCACCTTCATCGGCATGTCCCTTGCCACCGTATTCCAGAGCTGCATCGCCAGCGCCGGAGATACCGTGCCGAACATGATTATCAGCATTGCCGTGATGTGGGTCGCGCAGATACCCGTGGCTTTCGTCTTATCAAGGTACACCGACCTCGGCGTCTATGGAATACGCTGGGCGATTGTTATCAGCACGTTTGTCGGAACAATCGTCTACTTAATTTATTTCCGTCTGGGGAGATGGAAGCTCAAGAAAGTTTAATTACCTGTCATTGCGGGGAGCGTAGCGAAGAAGACGTACCCAGGTGTCATTGCGAGACCATTCCGCCATAGGCGTAAGGCTTCAGCCCGAGTTCAGCCCGAGGGCGAAGCAATCTCTATTTACAGACTGCCTGACTCTGCCAGCTCTTTCAGTATAATGCCCCGCAA
The DNA here is from genome assembly GCA_041489355.1 of Dehalococcoidia bacterium. Lineage (GTDB taxonomy): Bacteria > Chloroflexota > Dehalococcoidia > Dehalococcoidales > RBG-16-60-22 > JBGPRB01. The sequence goes on along the minus strand of JBGPRB010000027.1, from coordinate 14,701 downwards.
TTATGATGTCTTCGTTTACTCTTTGGCCGATATATAGTGGCTTGATTCCGAGGCGGCATTGGGGTCGAATGCTTTCTTTATCTTCCTCAGCCACCTGGTGTAGTTGGACGCGTGCGGACCGTACATGTCATGAATTTCGTCGCTCCATACATGGGCCGGCACCCCGAATTTTCCCTCCACCGCCGTCCTGTTCGCCGTCATGAATATCTCGCGGGCGGCCATCGCCGATTCGGGATTACCCGGGACATACCGGATAAGCATTTCCCCGTGCCCCTGGTGCCCGTGTTCAATCGACTGCACAAAGGGGTCGGTTCCATCTGAATGGAGCAGGCCTTTATCGATGTAGCTCTGCTTCACTTTAGATGCCCTTGATATATAAGTCCGCATCAGGCCGAAGACATCGGTGCCTCCCACCTCCCCGCCGAAGCACCCCGTCGCCCGGCAGGTCTCTCTTAAAGAACCGGTGACCCTGGTGAACCGCCAGATAAAGCCGCCGGCGTTCTCCGGGTCCTCGACATCCCTCAAGGACTTGCCGTTGAATTCCTCCATAATTTGCTGCAACGCCTCTTTCTTATATTCGAAGTCATTCTGGGAGTTGCCGGCTATTATCAGTAAAAAGCCCGGCCCCTGTACCTCATCCGTGTACTTCTTAAAAAGGGCCAGGTCTTCCTCGTTGCTTCTGGCTTTATTCCCGCACATCATGGCCGGATTAAAGCCCATTAATATGAACCCGATTTCGCTTTCGCCGACCTTGCGGACGGCCTGGGTCATGATATCCGCCGACGGGAAGTGGAGATAACGGACCATGAAACCCGCCGGTATTTCGCTGGGTTTATAGTCCGGCGATACCCCCTCGATTGGAAAAGTTGCCGGCCCCGCCCAGTGGTAGACCTTCTGCGCCGCCTTGGTATAGACGCCGAGTCCCCCCATCGGTACTGTGTTGCCCCTGATGATGCCCCGCAGAGACGGCCCCGGCCCGTCGCCGCAGAACCACTGGGATGATGCCCCCAGCGAACCGAGCCTGATTATTTCCCCATCCGGCGCCACCCATTCCACCCCGAGCAGGTTTCTCTCGCCGTAGCTGGCGCTCTGGCTCATATGTCCTATCCCCTGATGAGCCGCTATAGGGAGCGCCGAACAGTTGCTGCCGGCGCCGGTGATATTACAGACGAGCCCTCTTTTCATCAGTTCGCCCTGGAGCTGCGCATAGATGACATACGGCTCTACTACCGCATACATATTCTTTTCGTTTATCTCTATGATGCGGTCCATCCTCCGCAGGTCGAGCTTGATGACGCCCGGCCCGGTGGGGTCGCAGTACGGACCCCATCCCGTGCTCGATGCCTTGTACTGTATCTTGAAACGGTTACAGAGCTTGACGATTGCCTGGACTTCCTCCGTGTTTTGGGGGAGAGTTACGGCTTCGAACGTGGGCACGAATAGCTGCGGCGTGGCAATCAGCCCCGACCGCCAGGCGTAAGAATATAGTATGACCGGGTCTTCGGAGATATTCTCCGCCCCGACGATGTCCTCCAGCGCCCGGTAAATCTCTCTCTTCAAAGCCATTGTTCCTTACCCCCTTTACTGGATTGCCCTGGTCAGTAGCTCGACGACGTCATAAACTATAAGGCTGCTCCCGCTTTCCTTGATTGTATCCTTAAAGCTTCTTTCACACCCGGGGCAGGCCGTAACTATCGCCCCCGCCCCGCTTGCTTCGGCCTCGTCAATTCTTTTCTTAGCCGTCCACCGCGCGAACTCCGGGTTCGTTTCCTTTACGCCGCCGCCGGCGCCGCAGCACCAGGCGTATTCCTTTATCCTGTCCATTTCCACCAGCTTGACGCCGGGAATACTGCCCAGAACGTCCCGCGGCGGCTGATAAACGCCGTAGGTGCCCCGTCGAAACTCTTTGGCAGGCTCGAAGATGCGTATCTGCCCGGGTATCTGTCTCCCCTGCCAGTGAATGTATGGCTCGCCCAGCCTGCCGAGGTGGCAGGGGTCATGATAGGTCACCTTCATGGCAACCTTCCGGGCTGGCTTTAGCTTGCCTTCTTTTATCAACCTGTCCAGGTACTCTGTGGTATGCAGTACCTCGAGCTTACCCTTCATACCAAATTTATCGTAAAGCACCTTGAACCCGTAGTAGCAGTCGGCGCAGCCGGTCACCAGGGTTTCCGCCCCGGCTTTTTCTATAAGCTCCATATTGAGCTTGGCTTGTTTCATAAAATCTTCTTTATAGCCCATCTGGTAGGCCCGACTCCCGCAGCACTCCTCTTTCTCCCCGCCGATACCGAAATCTATACCCGCTTTTTGCAGCAGCTTTACGGTATCCTGCGCTGTACTCCACATATCCTTATCGTAGCTTACCCGGCACCCGGCATGATAAATGACCTTAGTCTTCTGTTGGGTGTAGTCTTTCAAGTCCAGCCCTTTAGCCCAGTCCCCCCTCTTACCCCTCTCTCCCGGCACCATCGTCCCCTGTTTCCGCAGGCTGCTTATTATACCATCGAGGGCAGGAAGAGTATGGCCGTCTGCCACGCATTGAATCCTCATTTCGTTTATCGGCTCCAGAACTTCCATGTCCATGCCGTACTTGCAGGCGATATCGCAGCCGCCGCACATCTGGCAGTTGTAGACCACCTCAAGCAGCTTGTCCGAATAGTCGATTTTTTTCTCGAGCATCGCCATGGCGAAATTCAATCTACCGCCCCCCGAATAGGCGTGGAAGTTGTACCGGGATATGCTGGGGCAGATGCTGGCGTTCTTGACGCCCTCAATCTTTTCCAGCGGTATGAACTTGCAGTATGAGCAGCGACAGCACATTGTCATGTCGTCACGGTAGTCTTCTAGCGCCATCTCATTGCCTCCTCGTTGGTAAGTTAGAAGTTTTCAGTTATCAGTTATCATATTGAGCATATGAAAATTCTATTCAAACCCGTAAAACTTCGCCACTTTGTCCAGCGGTTCCCTGTCCCGGCGTTCTTTATTCACCGGGTCATCCCAATCTGGATAGCCGATGGCAATCCCCAGCGCGATGAGCTTATCCTCCGGTATGGACAGTGTCTTCCGTATGATATCGGGGTAAACCACCGCCTGCGCCTGTGCTATCGTTCCCAGCCCATAGTTGGTAGCCAGCAGCATGATGTTCTGTACCACTGACCCGGAATCGTATAACGACCAGACGTTAACGCCCTTCGCCTGATACAGGATATTCCGCCCCACTAGCAGATAGATGCACACCGGGGCGCCGTAATGTCTGAAATTCACCATAAAGCGTTCTTCCATCTCTTCTTTGGTCATTTCCTTCCGGTCCTTGGGTTGCAGGGCGCGTATACGGGACATATATGGCTCGGGAAACTCGTAGGGTCGGGCTACCTCGGACTTCGGGTCCTGCACTCCCCTTTTTTTAAAGCCGTCCTGTATTGTCTTCAGCTTCTTCCCGGTAGCTATGGCGAACTCCCAGGGCTGGGTATTGGCCCAGGAAGGGGCCCGTAAAGCCTGTTCGATTATTTTCTTCAGCAAATCCAGCGGGACGGGGTCGGACTTATAAGCCCGCACGGCTACCCTTTCGTTTATAGCCTTAACGACATCCATAATTTATTATTCCTCCTTTAACGATTTGTGGTAAACACTTCTGAACTCTGTAACAGATAAATAATTATCAGCATTTCATACCTGCCAAGTCAAATATACCCTCAATTGGCACTTTGCCCGTAAATTTGCTTATAATATGGCGAGTTTCAATTTAGAAAGGTAACATGCTTCACATGATAGACAGGCTTTCATCACCCTTGATGGGCACTGTTAAATATCAAAAAGGGAAAGATTTCCGCAAAATCATGAATGAGTCTTTATCCGTGTTTTTCAAAGATGCGTTGCGTATCTCCCTGAAGGACCCCGGACAGGCTTATTATTTTCTGCAAACGATAAAACGTCAGCGTAAGGCGGCGCAGCTGCGGCAAAAGCTGGCGCGGGAGGGCGTCAACGTGCCGCCCATTATCCTCTTCAGCGTTACCGACCGCTGTAACCTGCACTGTAAAGGGTGCTACCATCAGGCTTTGCACCGTGCCTCGGGTCCGGAGATGAGTGAGGAGAAAATTAGGAATGTCCTCGCTCAAGCCAGAGACTTGGGAATTTCTTTCGTAGTTCTGGCCGGGGGAGAACCGCTGGTCCGCCGCGAAATTATTAAAATCACTGCCGACTTCCCGGAGATTATCTTTCTGGTATTCACCAACGGCACGTTGCTCGATGATGACCTGCTTGCCGAATTAAAGGGACAGAGAAATTTCGTTCCGGTCATCAGCCTCGAGGGATGGCAGGAAGATACCGATAGCCGGCGGGGCAAGGGCGTATACGAGAGCCTCAGACAGATAATCGGAAAAGTGAAAAAAGCCAGCCTGTTCTGGAGCGTATCCCTCACGGTAACCCGCTCCAACTTCGCCAGCGTCACCGATACCGCTTTTATCAAATTCCTGCATGAGCTTGGCTGCAAGCTGTTTTTCTTCGTGGAATACACGCCCGTCAACGAAGGGACTGAAGACTGGGTTATCACCGATACCCAGAGAGCGGAGCTCTTGCGCATCAGAGACGAATTACGTTCGGCATTCTCCGCCCTCTTTATTGCCGTCCCGGGTGATGAAGATGAGATTGGCGGCTGCCTTTCCGCCGGGCGCGGCTTCATACACATCAACGCTCAGGGTGATGTCGAACCCTGCCCCTTCGTGCCGTACTCGGATGCCAGTCTCATGCAATCGTCATTAAAGGACGCCTTACAGTCGGAATTTCTCAAGGTCATCCGCGATAACCATGAACATTTAACAGAAACTCAGGGCGGCTGCGCCCTGTGGATTGAGCGGGAATGGGTGCGTTCTTTGCTTGAAAAAGACACCAGGTAACATCACCGGAGGATAATGATGGAAGCCGTTGGCTGCTTAAACAAATAAACAGGAGGCAACATGAAAATCGACGTTTTTTCCCATATCCTGACTAAAAAGTATCTGGAGACCTACACTAAAAAGAACAAGGCTATCCTCCAGACCATCGAAGCGCGGACCCGCGCCGTTACCGACCTCGATGTGAGGTTCCGGCTCATGGACAGGTATCCCGATATCCTGCAGGTATTGACCGTCGCCCGTATCCCTTTAGAGTCATACGTAAATCCTGATGAAGCTGTTGAGCTGGCTAAAATAGCCAATGACGAGCTTGCCGAGCTGGTCGATACATATCCCAACAGGTTCGCTGCCGGCGTCGCCTGTTTGCCCATGAATAACATCGATGCCGCCCTGGAGGAAGCCGATAGGGCTATCACCCGGCTGGGACTTAGAGGCGTGCAGATATACACCCGCATCAACGGTGAGCCGCTGGACAACCCTAAATTCAAACCGCTGTGGGAGAAAATGGCTAAGTATGACCTGCCCATATGGATTCACCCGACCACCTATGACAAGCTGGACAATGACATAGGTGTATTCAGCTGGCCCTTTGAAACATCGTCGGCTATGTTTCGCCTGGTAACTTCCGGAGTCTTTAACGACCATCCGAACATCAAATTCATCACCCATCACTGCGGAGCTATGGTGCCCTTCTTCGAAAAACGTATTAAGTGGGTGCTTTCTCTCGTCCCCGGCCTTTACTCCAATATCAAACACCCTGTGGAGCACTTCCGTAAGTTCTATAATGATACCGCTGTTTACGGTAACACCCCCGCCCTGATGTGCGGGTATGCCTTCTTCGGTCCCGGCCACCTCCTTTACGGGACGGATTCTCCGCTTGGGCCCAGGTTCGGGCTTACCGGAGAGACGATGGAGTCCGTGGAACGCATGCCCATCCCCGATGAAGAAAAGGAGAAGATATTTTTCCGTAATGCCGCGGAGCTTTTAATGATTGCGCACTGAACAGGTATATTACGATTGGCCTAAATTACCGGCAACCTGATTTTATTGTATTTAATAGACTACTATTTTGTTTTACTATATGTGGGTGAACTAAAGTACCATGTTAAACACCTTGACATGCACCCAGCCAGGTGGTAGAAATATCCCGTACGCAAAACAAATAAAAATTACAACCTGACAGGCAATATTTTTTAGAAACGACACAAGTATGAGAGATTCGCAGAAGACCAGAAAACAGCTTATCACAGAACTGCAGGAAACACGCCAGCAGCTTGAGTTACTGGCGGCATCGGAAGTAGAGCGCCGGCAAGCCGGCGAAGCCCTGCGGGAATCCGAGGAAAAGTTCTTCAAGGCCTTTCGCTCCAGCCCCGATATGATTATCATCGCCACCATAAAAGACAGTAAATATATAGAAGTGAATGACAGCTTTATAAATACTACGGGCTATACCCGCGAGGAGTTAATCGGCCACACCGTCGACGAGTTTGCCCTCTGGGTACATCCTGAGGAGCGCGAGAAAATGACACAACTCCTCCAGGAGCAGGGCAAAATCAGAAACGAAGAATACAGCTTCCGCGTAAAATCCGGCGAAATCCGCCGGTGGCTGTGCTCGGCAGAAATAATTAATATCGGCGGGGAAGCCTGTATGATTGCCGTAGCTGTTGACATCACCGAACGCAAGTGGGCTGAAGAAGCGCTGCATCAATCAGAGGACAAGTTTTTCAAGGCTTTCCATTCCAGCCCGAGCATCATCGCTATAACGAATGCTAAAAACGGCAAATTTATTGAAGTCAACGAGAGCTTCACTAACCTCATTGGATATACCCGGGAAGAAACAATCGGTCACAATGCCGATGAACTGGGCCTCTGGGTCAATGAAAAAGACCGCTATACTATGCAAAAACTATTAAAAACAGATGGCAGAATTCATAATGAAGAATTTCAATTCCGCACCAAGTCCGGGGAGATACGCACGTGGCTTTTCTCGTCCGAGCCTATTTATCTAAACAACGAGTCGTGCTCCATCGCCGTCATACTTGATATCACCCTGCGCCGGCGGACGGAGCAAGCCCTGCGAGAGTCGGAGGAAAAGTTTGCCGTAGCCTTTCGCTCCAGCCCCGAGATGATTGCCATTGCTCGTCTGGAAGACGGCAAATACATTGATGTCAATGACAGTTTCGTCAATAATACCGGCTACTCCCGCGCAGAGTTGATTGGGCATCATGTTGACGAGGTGAATATGTGGGCAATCCCTGAGGAACAAGAGAAAATGAACCAGCTTATCATAGAAAAAGGCCATGTCAGAAATGAAGAATACAGCTTCCGCATGAAATCCGGTGAGATACACCGGTGGCTGTGCTCGGCAGATATAATCAACATCGGCGGCAAAGCGTGTACCATCGCCGTAGCCACAGACATTACCGATTACCAGCGAATTGAAACGCAAGCCCGCGAAGCCGAGAACCTCAAAGAGGTTGACAGACTGCGCATTGAACTGCTGGCTAACGTCTCCCACGAGCTCCGCACACCTCTGGCAAGCATCAAGGGCTTTGCCACCATGCTCCTGGACTACGACAAGAGGCTAACGCCCCATGAAAAAAGAGAGTACCTGGAAACAATCGATAAAAATACCGACCGTCTCGTCGAGCTGATAGAGCAGCTGCTGGAGATGTCCCGGTTGGAAGCCGGCATGATATCTATCAATAAAATGCCTGCCGATGTAATTGCGCTTTGCCGCGATGTTATCGCTGAAGCCCACGCCAGGGCACCCGACCACATCTTTGTATTAGACCTGCCTTCTAAATTACCCGGAATAAACATTGACGAGAGGCGTATCCGGCAGGTTCTGGATAACATTCTTGATAATGCGGTAAAGTACTCTGACACAGGCACCGAAATAGCCTTATCCGTTCGTAACACCGGGCCTGAGCTGCTGTTTACTGTCGCTGACCATGGCGTGGGTATCCCGCCAAAAGACCTGCCGCACGTATTTGAACGACTATTTCACCACTCGCAAAGAAAGGCGTCCGGAGTACCGGGCGTTGGCCTGGGATTATCCATCTCTAAGGGACTGGTTGAGGCGCATGGAGGGAAAATCTGGCTCGAAAGCGAAGAGGGCGCCGACACCAGGTGCTCCTTTACGCTGCCTTTATGAGCCTAGCCTGGTGAAGACGATACCCCCGCTCTACCACCAGGTAAACAATAGCCCCTCTTTAAAATTTGCCAGCCAGCGTTTCATAGATATCTTCCAGGGCCTGGGGCATAATTCTTACGTCGGCCAGGACGGGCATGTAATTGGTATCCCCCTGCCAGCGCGGCACGATATGGCTGTGAAAATGGTCGTCGATGCCGGCCCCGGCCACTTTCCCGATATTCGCGCCTGTATTAAAGCCGGCCGGCTTAAACTCTGCTTTTAAAACTACGATACCGCGGCAAATCAGCCCGAAGTGCTCGTTCCGCTCGTCTTCCGTGAGTTCTTCCGGAGTCCCGATATGCCGGTAAGGCGCAATCAGGAGGTGTCCGGGATTATAAGGAAAGCTGTTCAACATGATAAAGTTTTTCTTTCCCTTGTAGAGTATATAGTTCTGTTTATCCCTGTTTTCCCCGGGCTTATCGCACAGGATGCACCCCGCCGGCTTCTCCGCGCGGATATATTGGATACGCCATGGCGCCCAGATATGCTTCATATATACTCTCCTTGCCGGTCGCTGGTGCTATTTTAATCGTCAACCGATACCGCCGTCAAATAAGGCTATCTGAGGTCGTTTAGAAATAATTTGTCATTGCGAGGAGTCCCGATGGAATCGGGATGACGTGGCAATCTCAATTTACAAATTAAGCCTGCGATAGAGATTGCTTCGCCTTCCGCTTGTAGCGGAATGGACTCGCAATGACCTCTGGAGTTCTTTATTTATCTTTTCTAAATAACCTCATTATCTATATCACGCCGCTATCTTTGAGGTCGGCTATCTCCTCTTCACTCATGCCCAGTAGTTTTCCGTATACATAGTCGTTGTCCTGGCCCTGAGACGGGGCTGCCCGCTTATACTCAGCGGGTGACTGCGATAGCCTTATCGGTGTGGCATCTACGAACTTGCCGATTTCCGGTTTGTTGACGAAGAATCCTCTTTCTTTTAACTGCGGGTCTCCGGCGAGGTCAGCCGCATCCTGCACTGCTCCGGCCGCCACTCCGTTCTCCTGGAGTCGGGACATTACCTCCTCGGCGGTACGTTCTTGCGTCCAGGTGGCAATTTGTCTGTCCAGTTCGTCGATATTTTCGCGTCGACCCACCAGCGTGGCGAATCTTACGTCCTCAGCCCAGGATGGATTGCCCAGCGCCCGCTTGAGTCCCCGCCACTCTTCGTCGGTAAAAACAGCGATGGCGCACCACTGGTTTTCACCCCGGCAGGGATAGACATTATGGGGCGCTGCCAGCGGCGAGTTGTTGCCCGTCGGCTCCGGTTCTTTCCCATTGGCTGCATAGTTCAGGACGGCGCCGCCCAGTAGACCGGTCATCGCTTCTACCTCTGAGATATCGATATACTGCCCCTCCCCGGTGCGCCGCCGGTGCTCCAGTGCCCCCAGCAGAGCTATAGACGCATACAGGCCGGCGATATGGTCGGCGTGGGAAAAACCGGGACCCACTGGCGGCTGGCCGGGAAAAGAGGTCAGATATGTCATACCGGATAAGGCCTGCACCGTCGGGCCGTAGCCGGTATAGTCGCATTGAGGGCCGGTCTGCCCCATGACCGACATGCTCAGCATGATGATATCCGGCTTTACTTTCTTTAAACTATCGAAGTCCAGCCCCCGGTTAGCCATCACGCGCGGCGCAAAGTTCTCCACCACGGCGTCACATATACCCGCGAGCCTCTTGGCTAAAGCAACCCCCTCGGGCTTATTTAGATTCAACGTTAAGCCCAGCTTATTGCGGTTCCAGGTGTCATAGTAGCCGCGCGAGAAGGCATCATCGGCCTCGGATGATAGCAGAGGCTGCACTTTAATCACCTCCGCCCCGAAGTCCGCTAGCAGCCGCGTGGCATACGGCCCCGCCAGTACCCAGCTAAAGTCCAGGATGCATATATTATGTAAGATTTGATGGTTAGTCATTTTATATTTACCGATTACCCTAGATAACTTACCATAACTCTAAAAACAAATCCCAAAGCTACCCACGCTCGATTTGTTTCCCTAAAAAAAATTTCGTCTTTGTCACCCCTCTCTATATATGCTATAATTAACTCCTGAAACACGAAATAAGGTTAAGGATACTATTATGACTGATAAATCCGCCAAACCCACTAAAGACCTCCAGACCTTCATCGAAAATATTAATAAAAAAGACAAGCTGAACGGCAAAAAAATAACCTTCGGTTTCACCAAGCGCAAGAGATAATACTGAAACTGAGTAATTTCATCTTTTACGTTGCTTCCTCCGTTTCGAGAACGGCTCATCCGCCGAAAAATCAGGCTGATAGCTCTCGGCGGATGCCATACCCTGTACCCAGCCGTTTTCTATGCCCAGTTCCTCTACCAGCTTGACTACCTCCGCATATTCTTCAGGGCGTATCTTCCGGTTCAACTCTTTGTAGCGGTAAGCGCGGTGCGCCGGGTAGTACTGGGACATGATGCTGACCGCAACACGGGGTGAAACCTCTCTGACCAGCCAGCCGAGAGAGTCCTCACTGCCGGCAATCCCATGGGGGAATATCAGATGGCGCACAATCAGTCCCTTCTGAGCGACGCCATCATCATCCACAACCAGGTCGCCGACCTGCCGCTGCATCTCCTTGATGGCAGCCCGGGAATGCTCAACGTAGTCACGCACCCGCGAGTACTTTCTGCCCCATTCATTCGAGGCATACCTGATATCGGCCAGGTAGATGCTCATAATGCCGTCAAGCTCCCGCAATGTCTTGACGGAATCGTAGCTGCTGGTATTATAGACCAGCGGCAGGCGCAGTCCCTTCGGTATCGCTTCCAGCACGGCGCGCACAATTTGAGGCACGAAATGAGACGGTGTTACCAGGTTGATATTATGGCAGTGCAGCTCGTCCTGAAGGTAGAGCATACGCTCCGCCAGTACGGGAGTATTTACCTCGTAACGCTGCTGGGCCACGGGGTCCTGGCTTATCTGGTGGTTCTGGCAGTAGACACACCTCATATTACAGTTGCCGAAGAAAATCGTCCCCGACCCACGACTGCCCGATAGCACCGGCTCTTCGCCGTGGTGAGCGCAGACCGACGAGACTATCGGGAGGTAACCTGAGTTGCAGGAGCCGACCTTCCCCTTCAGTCGTTTGGCGCCGCATTCCCTCGGGCAGATATCACACTCCTCCAGTCGCGCTTCCAACGCCCGGGTACGGCGTCCCAGTTCGCCCGAATGGTACAGGGCGATATATCCCGGCTCATAATTACTCATTTTACTTTTCGCCTGACCTCCAGGTTCAAACCATCTATCTCGGTGACCTCTACAGTATCACCAACTCCGATATCCCCTTCTACCGACCTGGCCTTCCAGTACTCGCCTTTAATTTTCACTGTCCCTTCCGGCTTTAGCGGTTCCATTACCTCACCCGTCATCCCTATCATTCCCTCGGCGCTGGTCACTTTCCTCCGGCGCAGGCTGGGCACTACCGCCTTGTGCATAATAAAAAAGAAGGCGACTACCGCCAGCGCGACTACCAGAATAATCGTCCAAGTGATTTCTACATGGAAGAACCACAAACCCAGAAAGACGAGCGTAAGCACCGCAGCATCGTCTAAAAGCGATGCCACGACAATCAGCCACGCTTTCAGGGCGGACATTTCACCTTTCTTATTCATTTCTTTCTATATTTACGTCAGTTTGTCCTAATGCCTAAATGACGCCTGCTTTTATAAGTGTTTTTATGTCCCGCTCCGATAATCCCAGCAGGCCGTGATATATATCCAGATTATGCTCCCCGGCCTCCGGCACTTTGCCCCCCGCCCGCCAGAGAGAACGGCTCATCTTCACCGGCGCCCCCGGCGACTTACATTTCCGGCCTGCGGCAGGGTATTCAACTGTAGCAAAATAGTTACGCTCGGCAAGCTGAGGACTTTCAAGGAGTCCCGATATCAAGGTCACTTTTGCCCAGGGGAAATGCATCAATTGTCCCTTTTCAACAAGCTCGCCGACGGTATGGCTTAATGTCCACCTCTCCAGCACTTTTACCACGTGGTCGATTCCCCTGCTCCGTTCCTCCCTGTCCCGCCACTTTTCATCCGCCAAATCCTCGGCCATGCCCTCAGACGCCAGCCACTCCACCAGCGTCTCCCATTGCTGATTCAGTGAAAGCATTATGTAGCCGTCCCGGGAGGGAAAGACGCGGAAGGCGTTATTCCAGTGCCGGCTGCCCTGCCTTCCGGAAACGATGCCCTCATAAAAATAGCGTACGAGGACATGGTCGAGGGTCACCGCCACGCACTCCATAATAGAAATATCGATAAACTGCCCCCGGTTAGTAGCATGGCGATGCCAAAGCGCCAGCAGGATGCCGTTCGCCGCAAAGAGTGAAGCCGTATGATAAGCCTGATTGCCGAAGAGTTTCAGCGGTGCCTGATATTCTCCGCAGACAGACAGCCAGCCCCCCAGCGCCCCCGCCACGAGGTCGCACGACTTATAATTCCGGTGGGGACCGTTCTGCCCGAAGTGAGTGATGGCTGCCATGACCAGTCCGGGATTGATTTCGCTCAGGTCAGTATAGCCGAGGCCCAGCGACATTAAATAACCCGGAGCTTCCGTTTCCACCAGGACATCGGCTGTCTTTATAAGGCGCCGGAAAAGGTCCTGTCCTGTTTTCTCTTCCAGGCTAAGGCTGATATTCCGCTTTCCCGCATTTAAATAGCAGTAATCAGCGTTATTCCGGTAGCCAATCAATCCGGGCTTTTCGATACGGATGACCTCAGCACCCATGTCGGCTAAAACTCTGGTGCCGAGCATACCTTTTTCATCGGTTAAATCAAGGACACGATACCCCGATAGAGCACCCATGTTCCCCTCCCCCTTGTGGGCCTCTCAGGAAATAACCAAGTGACAAGTGATAATAACGAAACCCCCTCCCCTATGAGGATAGCTGGTGAAGCTTTTCTAAAGCAGCATTAATCCGCTTCAGGCAGCGTTCTTTACCCAGCACGGCCATAGTCTGGAACAAAGGGGGAGTAGCCGTCCGCCCCGTCACTGCCGTCCTCAGAGCGCCGAAGAGCTGGCCCGCTTTCAGCCCCAGTTCTTCAGCCAGAGGCCGCAGCAGGTTCTCCAGCAAAGCCTCGTCGAACACCTCCATCAGTTGTAATCGCTGCCGGGACACCTCCAGTGTTTTGATGGTCGACTCAAGCGTCATTTTCTTATCAATCAGCAGTTCCGTATTATAGTCGGGCTGATCGACAAAGAAGAACTCGACCAGCTGCGGCACCTCGACCAGCGTTTTGGCCCGCTCCTGAACGAGCGGCATCATCCGCCGGATATAATCAATGTCCAGTGGCCGCTTCACGGCAGCCGGCAGGCCTTTTTCCAGAAATGGCAGAGACCGCTGGACAAAATCCTCAAGGCTAAGGCTACGAATATATACTCCGTTCATCCAGTCGAGCTTTTCCTTATTGAAGATGGCCCCCGTCTTGCCGATTCTCTCCAGCGAGAAGCTTTCGATAAGCTGTTGGCGTGTCAAAATCTCGGTCTTATCATCCAGCGACCACCCGATTAAAACGAGAAAGTTGAACATGGTCTCCGGCAAATAGCCCTGGTGGCAGTATTCCAGTATAGAAACGTCCCCATGCCGTTTGCTCAGTTTGGCGCGGTCGGGCCCGAGTATCATCGGGGTATGGACATACCGCGGGGGCTCGTAACCGAGGGCTCGATACATCAGAAGGTGCCGAGGGGTGCTGGATATCCATTCTTCGCCGCGGATAACGTGACTGATTTTCATGGCATGGTCGTCGACGACGTTGGCCAGGTGATAGGTTGGGTAACCGTCCGACTTCAGCATGACAAAGTCGTCGATGGTGCTGTTCTCGAAGACGACATCGCCGTAAATAAGGTCTTTAAAGCGGGTCTGCCCTTCAAGCGGCACTTTGAAACGTGCCACCGGCACGATGCCCTCGGCCTCTTTCCTGGCTCTCTCCTGAGGACTCAGGTCGCGGCAGCGGCGGTCATAGCCCGGCGGCTGCTTGCGGGCTACCTGCTCTTTCCGCATCACCTCGAGGCGTTCGGGAGAGCAGTAGCAGTAGTAGGCATCTCCCTGCTTGACGAGTCGCTCGGCGGCCTCTTTATAAAGCTCCAGGCGCTGTGACTGAAAATAAGGTCCGTAGTCGCCACCGACATCGGGGCCTTCGTCCCAGTCCAGGCCCAGCCACCTGAGTCCGTCCATGATAGCTTCCAGGGCACCCGGTTCCGTGCGGGCTACGTCCGTATCCTCGATGCGGAGGATAAAGCTGCCGCCCGTGTGCCGGGCCAGAAGCCAGTCGAACATGGCCGTGCGGATATTACCCACCTGGGGACGGCCGGTGGGGCTGGGGGCGAAGCGTACTCTTACGGGTGCGGTCATAACTAACCTTTCTTACGTGTAGATACATTCCCATTCTACCACCCCACAGCTATAAAATTCTATGCCAACAATTTTTTTAGGGAAACGATTCGAGCGTAAATTGGGGAAAATAGCTTTGATTTGTTTTTAGTGTTATGTTAAGTGAATCTTTAAAACCTCACCCCCTGTGGGGGATTAGAAAATCCACCCCTCTCGCGGCGTACTTACCTCTGGGGGAGTGAGAGGAGAAATGAGTGAGATAAGCGGGAG
>JBGPRB010000026.1:0-18093 GCA_041489355.1 Dehalococcoidia bacterium | reverse complement strand
CGGGGTGTACATTGAAAATACGGGCGACATCATTCGTCGTTAACATAGTATTTCACAATCTCTTCTCTAAATAGAAGTCCGGTGAGAGTCTTTTTACCAGCGCTCCAGGGCGACAACATCAGGCTCAAGGGAGCATCCGAACCAGTGATTGAATACCGAACCTGCCGGGGCATCAGCCAGAATCGTATCTTTCACTTCGTCGTAATACCCCTGGTACTCCGCCATTTGTTCACCTTTTTCATCGAATACCATCACCATGTTATTTTTTATCCTGATAACCGTTTTAATCATCTCCGCCTGCCTCCAGAATCATTCTCTCTTATTCTATAGTAATCCATGAATATTAATTGGCCATTAAAATAGCATAAAAATTTCATTAAAAATCAACCCCGATAAAGACATCCGCATATTATTTCTGCCGAAATGCCGTATTGAAGTTATGGCAGCTTTTCCCTATAATGTTTTTATCACCGGTAAAGGAGACCATGAGCCGACTTATAGATGGATTAAAAAAATCAGCACAGGCCCTACCCCAACCGATGGGGTTTCGCACCTCCCGCCAGGTCGAAGTAACGCCAAAAATCCTGATTATTGCCAGTCTGGAAGCAGGCGTAACCGACGCCACGGCTGATAGCGTTGATGGTGCTGACGCCATTCTGCTTCATTCGGATAAATCAAACCTGACCGCGAAAACTATCCAGAAGATAGTCGAGCCCCTGCCGAAGATACCCTGGGGCATATATCTCGAGGAAAATGATGATAAACTCACGGCAGCAGTTGAGGCCGGGTGTGATTTTGTGGTGTTTTCGGCGGCCAGCCGGATTTCCACCGTTCCGCAGAATGAGAAAACAGGCAAGATACTACAGGTGGAGTCGGCGATGGACGACGGACTGTTAAGAGCTGTCAACGACCTGCCGGTAGATGCCTTACTCTTTACGGATTCATCCGAAGAAAGCGGCGCTCTTGTCTGGCATCAATTGATGATTCTCCAGCACCTGGCGAATATCATCTCCAAACCCCTGATAGTTAACGTCCCGGCGAATATCACTGAAGTTGAGCTTAAAGCCCTCTGGGAAGCCGGCATAGACGGAGTGATGGTGGAAGTAGACATCACAAAGACCGGGGGGCTGAAGGAGCTGCGTCAGGTTATAAGCAAGCTGCCGCCGCGCTCCGCTCGAAAACGGGGCAGGGTGGATGTCCTGCTGCCCCGTACCAGCAGCGAGACCCCCGCAATAGCCCCCGATGAAGAAGAGGAGGAGGAGGAATAGTCTAGTTTAAGATTAAAATTTTGGATTCAATCCAGCCTGCTTGCACAGCATGTTTGCGGTTACTCTATCAAGTGTACGGTGCCTTTTTATCGGCAATGTCTTCACACCGTTTGTGTATACAGAATGCTTCTTGCCTTCTCGTAACAAATAGAACCCATTAGCCTCAAAGTATTTCAATAACTCCCGCCGCTTAACAGACAAGCTATGCCTCTACAAGTACCTGTTCCAGTAAGTCCCCACCAAGAGGAATTTCTCGCCCCTGCTGTTTGTATGCTAATATCATTTCTTTTAGAGCATCCCTCAGCATTTTTCGACACTCCTCTATGTTTTTACCTTCGGTAATTACTTCAGGCCATTCAACCAACTGTCCCATGTACCCGGAGCTTATCTTAGTATACTTTGCCGTATAGCTTCTCACCATGAAAGCCGTTACCTCCATTACTCACGCCCGTCATTATTATAGCAGTTCCGTTCTCTATAAAAAATAGGCGCGTATATAAAAATGGGTGCAATGGACTCAACATGTGTATGATTCGTGCCGGGTCACCAGACTGAAAACCATTCCAGGGTTCCTGTCTATCCTGATGTAGCGCCTTACGATTACTATCTCTGTTTTTCTTTATTCTCCGGCCTGGTCATGAAGCTATCGGCCCAGCCTTCTCTGGCGGTGCCGGCGCCGCACATTATCGCCATGACGATATGAGGTTTGCGGTATTCCTTTAGCCGTAACGGTCCGTGGCGCAGCCCCCGCGGTATGAAAAGGGCACTACTGGTACTGAAGGTGAGCGGCTGACCGCCCACGTAAAACTCCATATCGCCGCCCAGGTCTTCTGGATTAGCGGGGTCGCCGCCGATATGCAGGACAATCTCATCGAAATTATTATGAACCATCTCGGGCATGCCGACACCGGCGTTTTTAGTCATGGGCATATCGAACGTCCAGCCGAACTCTATGTAGTACTTGACACCCGGTATCTGAACGCCGCTCATGTAGGTCATGGTGGGACTGGTGCGTCCTTTGATAAACTCCGCGCCCGCCTCCCGCATGGGACTGCGTATCGCATATTGCTCAAAATCGAACTTCTTCGTTTTTTTCGGCAGCGCTTTCTTGGCCTCCCCGATGCCGCTCTGTCCCCAGGCCTCCCCTGCGCCACCGGTACCGAGCATCATCGCCATCTGGATATGCGGGGCATGGAATTTCTTCCAGGTTACGGGACCATGCGGAGTTCCTTTTGGAAAGTAAAAACCGGTGGTAGTATTGAAAGTAATCGGTTGGCCATCTACATAGAACTCTATCTCACCGCCCAGCACCTGCGGGGTCTCATAGTTGCCGCCCCAGTGGAGCACAATCTCGTCGTAGTCGTGCTTATGTTCATGAAGACTGGGGTTGGGCTCCGGAATACCGTATATCCAGCCGATTTCTATATAGTAGTTCGCTTCCGGCACCTGCTGGCTGCTCATAAAGGTCATCGTGGGACTCTGGCGGTTTTTCACCCCGCCGAATGCCTCATAAACTGGCTTTCTTACCAGGTATTTTTCGTAGTTAATTTTCGACATAAACCATTACCCTCCGAACCGATTAAAGCTATCCCGTGCTAATCATAGCTATAGAAATTAAAAGTGTCAAAATAGTTCAAACTATCTTTACAATATCGCCCTCTGATAATATAATACCAGCGCTTCCATAACTATATTGATTAAATAAGGAGGTCCCGAACTTGACCAATGATTCCGAACTAACCAGCTATGATTCAATAGCGGAAATTTTCCTCGAACACATTGCGCGACCCGACTCCTGGAACAATCTCTACGAAAGGCCACACACACTATCCAGATTACCTTCGTTAAAGGATAAGAGTGTACTGGACCTGGGTTGCTCCTCCGGATTTTATACTGAATACGCACTCAAAAATGGGGCTAACGTCACCGCGGTAGACGTGAGTAAAAAGTTAATAGACCGTCTGGCTTCAAGAATCAAATCGCCAAGACTCAAGCTGTTTTGCGCGGATATCGCCCAGCCCATGCCATTTCTGGAGTCGGTATCGTTTGACTGCGTTATATGCTCTCTGGTCATCGACTATATCAAAGACTGGGAACCTCTGTTCAGAGAACTGTACCGGGTCATGAAAAAAGGCGGCAGGCTGGTTATATCCACTCATCATCCGTTTGCTATTTACCTGCACTTTAGAAAATACAGCTACTTCGAGTTCAAGTTTGTCGAAGACACCTGGGGACTGGGCACCGGCCGCCCTTTTAAAACCCGCTTTTATATCCGTCCCCTCACCGATACCCTCAGGCCGATAATCCAATCGCAGTTTAAAATCGTCAGCATAGATGAGCCTTTACCCACGGAAAAATGTAAAGAAATTGACCCGGAGACCTATGAAAGACTGTGTGAAAGGCCGGGATTTATATTTATCGTTCTGGAGAAATGAACGGCTACACCCGTTGCGCCATCTGCCAGGACTTGCCCTCGGTGACAATGGAAGGGGCGATGACCATTTCGGCTTTATGCATCTCTTCGATAGTGGCCGCCCCGCAGAAGCCCATTGCCATATGTAAAGCCCCGACCAGGTTCTCTGTGCCATGGGTCAGAGAAGTAGGACCGAAGAGCAATTTCTCCAGGGTGGTCGTCGTCCCTACCTTTATCCGTGTCCCGCGGGGGAGCGACGGATGAGGATTGGACATCCCCCAGTGATATCCTCTTCCGGGGGCCCCATCAACCTGAGCGAAGTTAGAACCCAGCATCACGGCATCAGCACCGGCGGCAAAAGCCTTACAGACATCACCGCCCTTGCGGAAACCGCCGTCGGTGATTATCGGCATGTATTTGCCTGATTCCCGGTAATATTCGTCTCTGGCTGCCGCGCAGTCGATGGTGGCCGTTATCTGCGGGACGCCGAGTCCAAGAACCTCCCGGCTGGTGCAGGCGGCGCCGGGGCCGACACCGACCAGTACCCCGGCTATCCCCGTCCTCATCAGTTCGAGACAGGCACTGTAGCTGACGCAATTGCCGACGATAATCGGCATTTTTGTTTGCTCGCTTAGCTCGGAGAATATCAGGCCGCGGTAGCTCTTGGAGATATGCCGGGCGCTGGTAACCGTGGACTTCACCACCAGGATATCACCTCCCGCCTCGGCAATGATGGGAGCAAGGCGCTTGGTACTGGCCGGTACCAGTGATATGGCGCAGACCGCCCCTGCCTTCTTGATAGCCCGCACCCTTTCGCTCACCAGCTTCTCTTTTATCGGCTCCTGGTATATCTTTTGCAGCAGGGCGGTAACCTCAGTATCAGAAGCCTTAGCGATTTTCTCCAGTACCTCGTCGGGATTTTCGTAGCGGGCCTGTACGCCATCGAGATTGAGAACCGCCAACCCGCCAAGCTTGCTCATCCTGATGACCATGTTGACATCCGTAACAGCGTCCATGTCCGACGCAATTATGGGAATGGCAAAGGTAAAATCGCCTACGTGGAAATCAGTGTTGGTCTGGTCGGGGTTGATGGTGACATTGCCGGGCACAATGGCCACTTCGTCGAACCCATAGGATTGCCTGAGTTGCTTAAACCTGGGAGTAGCCTTCGCGCTGCACATATATGTGCTATCCATTATAACAAAAAATAAAAAACTTTTGCAAGAGAAATTTTTAAAATATTTATCGACATTTTTCTGACTATTTTTTGAAGTGTAATAATCCTTTTTCACTATTTAGATACGGATTCTTCGTCGTCCCGAAAAGTCGGGTCTCCTCAGAATGGCATCTTAGTCCAAAAATATTTTTTAAAAAAATTTGACAATTTCCCCAGGCACTATATATAATGCGGTCACGAAAAGAAAATTTCAGGTATTTATATGTTAGGTTTTTTCATGATATTGGGGCTGATATTTCTCATTTCCGGGGGTATCGGCCTGTTTTATACCAATGTCAATCTTGATTCAGGGGCTACCCTCTGGATATTTGGCAATATCACTTTCGGCACATTTGCCGTCTTCGGCATAGCTATACTTATTTTCATCGCTATTTTCAATGCCGAATTTGACTAGACTGCAATTGCCTGTTAACGGTTATCCAATATAAACCTCGGCAATAACCGCTAACCCGTCCGATAACCCCCCCACCAGATTCAAAGATAGACAGGCAGAGGCGTATCGTTTTATAATAATCAGGTTAAGGATACATATTTTTATGCCGGTTCTTTACGTTGTGGCTACCCCGATTGGTAATCTCGAGGACATTTCACTGCGAGCCCTCCGTGTGCTACGCGAGGTGAAACTCATCGCCGCCGAGGATACCCGCAAGACAAGACGTCTCCTTACCGCCTATGACATCAAGACACCCATGACGAGTTACTACGAGCACAACAAGCTGAGCAAACTGGACTATATTCTCGACCGGCTCAAAGAAGCGGATGTGGCCCTGGTCTCCGAGGCGGGTATGCCGGGTATTTCCGACCCCGGTTACGAACTTATCGTTGCCACCGGGCGGCACGATATTCCGGTCGTCCCCGTGCCCGGGCCTTCGGCAATCACTACGGCGCTGGCTGTCTCCGGACTGCCGACCGACAGGTTTATCTACATCGGTTTTCTACCGAACAAAGCCGGCGCCCGGCGCCGCATTCTGGAATCAGTGGCTGATGAACCGGGCACCATTATCGCCCTGGAAGCGCCGCATCGACTGACAGCGGCGCTTGACGATATCCTCAATACCCTGGGCGACCGGCGTATCGCTGTCTGCCGGGAGCTTACCAAGCTCCACGAGGAGGTCTTCCGGGGAACGGTGGGCGAGGCCATTAAGCATTTCAGCGAGCCAAGAGGTGAGTTCACCCTGGTAATCGAAGGCAGAGGTATGAAGGATAAACCCCAGTTGACGGATGCCGTAGAAAGGCAGTTACACCAGATGTACCTTACCGGAGCCACCGCCAGAGAAGCCATCGCTGCGGTGGCCGGAGAGACAGGACTGAAGAGGAAGGAACTATATCAAACATGGCTTAAACTTGATAAGGTCTGGGAAAGAGAAAAGGATTCACGTTAAAATATACAAAGGAGTAAACAAATGCGTCGCGGCTGTGTATCTTTAGGCGAGATAAAATGCGATGAATGCCAGAAACCCATACCCTATCCCGACCGCTACCTGGCTATCGACGAAAAGGACGGGAAAGAGGACGACGAGGGCGAGACAAAGCGTTATTGCGTTGAGTGCTGTCTGAAGAAGGGTTACGCCCATTACAAAGAAGAGAAAGGCGAAAAGATATTGACCTTTTTCTAGGTGGTTGCCCTGCAATTTGAAAGCTTTCAAGTATGAGCGAGAGAATTTTCATCGGCGTCGCCTGGCCTTATGCCAATGGTCCGCTTCACCTGGGACATATCGCCGGGGCTGACCTGGCGGCGGATATTTTCGCCCGCTACCACCGCCTCAAGGGAAATGAGGTGTTGATGGTGTCCGGCTCAGACCAGCACGGCACGCCGATAACGCTGAAAGCCGAGCAGGAAGGTAAAACCCCACGTGAAATAATCGATTTTTACCAGCGTGAGTACCTTGATTGCTGGCAGAAGCTGGGTATTTCTTTCGACCTGTATACCGGCACAGACACCAGGAATCATGCCGAAGTAACACAGGATATTTTCCTGAGACTGCTCGAAAAAGGTTACCTGTACCGTAACACCGTTTCCCAGCTATATTGCCCGAAGTGCCAGCGCTTCCTGCCCGACCGCTATGTCGAAGGGACCTGCCCTTTTTGCCTGACACCCGGCGCCAGGGGCGACCAGTGTGACGCCTGCAGCAAGCCGATGAATACCACCGACCTGATTGACCCCTATTGCCGCATATGTAAAACAAAACCCGTCGCTAAAGAGTCGGAGCACTTTTTCCTGAAGCTGAGCGCTTTTCAGGAGAAATTGGAAAAGTGGGTTGAAAAGCAAGGTCGTTGGAGACCCAATGTTGCCGGTTTCACCCGGCGTTACCTGAAAGAAGGACTCAGGGACAGGGCTATTACCCGCGATATAGAATGGGGAGTGCCGGTGCCGGTCAAGGGCTTTGAGAATAAGCGAATCTACGTATGGTTCGAGGCTGTCATCGGTTACCTTTCGGCGTCAAAACAGTGGGCAAAAGAAATAGCCAGGGACAAGGAGAGGTGGCACGATTTCTGGGATGAGGGAAAGGGGGCAAAAAGCTATTATTTCATGGGTAAAGATAACATCCCTTTCCACACCATCATCTGGCCGGCCATGCTGATGGGTTACGAAGGACTCAACCTCCCCTACGATGTACCGGCCAACGAGTTCCTGACTATCGAAGGTAGAAGGATATCCACCAGCCGGAACTGGGCGGTGTGGCTGCCGGACTATCTCTCGCGCTATGACCCCGACCCCCTGCGTTACATGCTATCGATAAACATGTGCGAGACCAGCGACACCGATTTTTCCTGGCGCGAGTTCGTCCGCCGCAACAATGACGAGCTGGTAGCCACCTACGGCAACCTGGTCAACCGTGTGCTCACAATCACCTACCGTAACTTTGACGGGAAAGTGCCGGAGTCCGTAGAACTTGGCGACGACGACCGGGAAATTCAGGAAAAAACCAAAAACACCATCAATGAAATGGACGGTCATCTCCATGACTGTAAGTTCAAGCTGGCGATAATACATGCGATGGAACTGGCTCAAGCCGCCAACCGGTACCTGGACAATAAGTCCCCCTGGAAGGTCATCAAGGAAAATCGCCAGGCTGCGGCCACTTCGTTATATGTGGCGCTCAGTATCATCACCCAATTAAAGACGGTGCTGTACTCCTTTATGCCTTTCAGTTCGCAAAAAGTACATGAGTATCTCGGCTTCGAGGGTGACGTGGCGAGTTGCGGCTGGAAATGGCAGGACTTACCCCGGGGACAACAGCTAAGGCAACCGAAGCCCCTGTTTTCCAAGCTCGACGAGAGTATCATTGAAGAGGAGACCAGACGTATTGGAACTTAAGCATATTTACACCCCTATCCAGGACGATTTATACAGGGTAAGGGACACCTTGAAGTCTATCAGCCGGATTGAATACGAATGGCTGTCGGAGCAACTGAGCCATGTTGTCAGGGAAACCGGCAAAAGCATACGGCCAGCACTTACCCTGCTATCCGGCAAGTCCTATGAATATAATATCACCTACCTGCTGCCGATGGCGGTTTCCGTCGAGCTTATGCATACCTCCACGCTGGTCCATGATGATGCTATCGATAAGGCTTTAACACGCCGGGGGCAGGCGACCATCAACAGCGTATGGGGCAACGAAATAGCCGTGCTGATGGGGGACTACCTGTTCGCCAAGGCCGGGGAGTTCGTCGCGGATACGCAGACCCCCCGGGTAATTAAACTCTTTTCTCAGACCCTGGGTACGATTTCCAGCGGTGAGATTTTCCAGTTCCGCGGGTCTTTCAACTTAAACCAGAAACGCGAAGATTACTTCCGGCGTATCTACGGGAAGACCGCCTCACTCTTTTCCCTGGCAACACAGTCGGGCGCTATTTTAAGCCAGGCTCCGGAAGAGTCGGTGACAATAATTAAAGAGTACGGCGACAACCTGGGTATCGCCTTTCAAATCGTGGACGATATCCTGGACTTCATCAGCACCGAGGAAGCCATGGGCAAGCCGGTCGGTTCGGATTTAACCCAGGGTACCCTTACCCTGCCCGCCATGATGCTCATGGAACGATACCCGGACGATAACCCGGTTAAGAGGATGTTTGAGACCAGAGATAAAAAAAACGTGGCTGAAGCGATAGAAATGGTGCGAAATTCCACAATTATTAAAGATTGCTACAAAATCGCCTCGGAATACTGCAATAAAGCCTGCCAGGACCTCAAATCGCTTCCTAAAACTGCCAGCCGCCAGTCACTATTTGACCTGGCCGACTATGTAATAAAGCAGGGAACCTAAATAAACAAATCCGTCCCCACCCCTATTCCCCCACCCAGACGCTGCCGTCCTGATAGGTTTCTCTTTTCGTAGTCGGTAGCTTCTCCTTGAACTGGTCGACGGCATATTGACTGGCGGCAAATCCTTCCGTACGGTGAGCCGCCGCTATCGCCACCACGAGATTGATATCACCCACTTTCAGCTTGCCTACCCGGTGATAAATGGCGACATTATTCACCGGAAATTTGCGTTTTATCTCCTCGGCTATGTCACGCAATCTAGCCGCAGCCTCACCGCCAGCATCCTGATATTCCACAGACAGGACCGGCTTACCCCGCGAGTTATCACGAATCAGGCCGACATAGGTAACGACACAACCGCTGCCGGATGTCTTGACCTTATTGATGACAACCTGGGGGGAAATGGGCTTGCCGGTTATTTTTATCATACTAAACTCAAGTAAGTTTTAAATAATAATGTCATTGCGAGGGCGAAGCCTTCAAACTGAAGCGTTCAGGCTGAAGCCCGAAGCAATCCCGAATATTGTTTAAAAACCTAAATGGAGATTGCTTCGCTACGCTCACAATGACAAAATAACTTGCTACCACCAACCCTATCAAGCTATCAATCAGAAGGGGCTGGTGTCTGCTTCGGGACAAGCTGGGGCACCCCGGGGGCTTTTTTCAGCTGGGGCACCGGTTCGCTTTCAGGTACTGGTTGTATCGGCGCCGGAATAGTTGTCTTCTTGACCTTCCTGGTTCGCTTGGGCAGAGTCATTTCGCTAAATACTCTTTCCAGTGCTTCACCCTCAAGCGTTTCCTGTTCGATGAGCTTCTTGGCGAGTAGTTTCAGTTTTGACTTGTTTTCGGTCAGGATTTTCCTGGCGGTTTCATGGGCATCCTGGATGAGCTTATTCACCTCATCATCAATGATATCGGCTACCTTATCACCATAATCCTTCTGCTCGGCGATTTCACGGCCGAGGAAGACCAGTTCCTGCTTGTCGCCAAAGGTACGGGGCCCCAATCTGTCGCTCATGCCGAAGTCAGTCACCATGCGGCGGGCCCAGTCAGTGGCTCGCTTGATATCATCAGAAGCCCCGGTGGTAATTTCATTAAAGATTAGCTCTTCCGCAGTATGCCCGCCAAGCAAGGTCGCCAGCATATCCCTGGACTGAGAGCGTGACACCAAGTACCTGTCTTCTGTGGGAAGCTGCTTGGTATAACCTAGAGCCGATATTCCGCGTGCGACTATGGAGATTTTGTGTACCGGGTCGGCGTTAGGCAGCATCCTGGCCACGAGGGCATGCCCGGCTTCATGATAGGCAACGACTTCCTTTTCCTTGGGACTGATTTTACGGCTTTTCCGCTCGGGGCCAGCCAGCACCCTGTCCACGGACTCCTCGAGTTCTTCCATGCCTATGGCTTTTTTATTACGCCTGGCCGCCAGAATAGCCGCTTCGTTCACCATATTGGCCAGGTCGGCACCGCTGAAGCCCACCGTGCCTTTAGCCAGCACCTCCAGGTCAACATCTTTATCCAGCGGTTTGCCATTGGAGTGCACCTTGAGAATCGCCAGCCGACCGACGATGTCCGGCAGGTCCAGGACGACGCGCCGGTCAAAGCGGCCGGGACGGAGCAGGGCCGGGTCGAGGATATCCGGCCGGTTGGTGGCGGCGATAACGATAACGTTGGTATTGGTATCAAAGCCGTCCATTTCCACCAGAATCTGGTTGAGCGTCTGCTCGCGCTCGTCGTGGCTGCCGCCCAGCCCGGCGCCGCGCTGGCGGCCGACGGCATCAATCTCATCAATAAAGACAATGCACGGCGTATTACGCTTGGCCTGGTCAAAGAGGTCACGCACCCTGGCCGCGCCGACGCCAACAAACATCTCGACAAATTCACTACCACTGATGGAGAAGAAAGGAACATCAGCCTCACCGGCCACTGCCCGTGCCAGTAGCGTCTTGCCGGTGCCCGGGCGACCTATCAGCAGTACCCCTTTCGGGATGCGCGCTCCCAGGGTCTGGAACTTTTCTTTAGACTTGAGGAATTCAACCACTTCCTGCATGTCCTGCTTGGCTTCTTCGGCGCCAGCCACATCGGCAAAGGTAACCGTGGCCCGGTTGGCTGGGAAAAGCCGCGCCCGGCTGCGTCCGAAGCTCATTGCCTGGTTGTTGGTGCCGCGCGCCTGCCGGAAAAGGAAAAACAGCAGGAAACCGAAAATCAGTATCGGCAGGATATTCAACATCAGCCCGCCCCAGTTAATCCCCGATGAACCTTTAACATCAACAACAATATTATTAAGATTTAAGTCCTTAACATCATATATGCTGGCGTTGGCTTCCTTAAAAGCCCTCATTTCCTTGCCATCTACCGTAGTAACAATCAGCATATCGCCATCAATCTCTATCTTCTTTATCTCATTGTTCTGCGACATGGCGATAACCTGACTGAGGGGTACTTCTTCAGGTTGACTTTTTCCCGGCATGAAGAAGGAGAAAAGAAGGACAGCCGCCAGTAAAATGATGATGTATATAATACTATTTCGTTTCCAGCTTGATTTCATATCTCGCCCCAAATTTAAATGCTACTTTAATTATACCACAAAATATTAAATGATAGTGAAGATACTATGATAATAGCATATTACCTGGCAAGTAAAAAGGGAAATATAGAGAAGAAGTAATGCAATAGGGTGAGGTTAAGATAGAATGACAATCAACACGCTCGTCGGTCACTTCAGTGCGAAACCACAGGTGGTAGTTATATCGTCTTCTGCTAAGAGCACCGCAAGGTGCATGTAATTTACTGATTCCCGGCAACGTATACAAGTTCTTACCGGTAGCTACAACCCGGCCCGGCGCGGCTGCTACCCGTTGCCCCTTGGTATCCTGAGTGTATTATTTCGGGCAACGGATAGCAACAACCTTATCATAAGTAGTCTACAACATTTAACAACGACTTTCTTAGCATCTTATGGCTTACCTGGCTTTATTACTCTCCAGGGCTTGACCGGTTTCTTCCATGGCATATCAAACTTCCCTGGCTTGTGGGTAATTTTTGGCTTGTTAAGGCTGCTATACTTCCCTTCCCAGGTAACCGGGCCAATCAGAGTATATATATCCGTCCCCGGGATGGGGCCGAAGCTCAGGTCGGCAGACCACGCCCCCCAGGCCCTCACGTCCTCAAAGACGCCCGTGCCTCCGGTACTTTTCCAGGTACCGGTATCAGAAATATCACCGGTGTAAAGGTTCCCGCTGATTCTGCCGGAGAAAGTGCCTTCCAGCACGCCGCTGCCATCGGGACGGGTCAGAGTAAAACTGCCTTTCATGATACCGGATGCGCTGCCATCGCCACGGACTTTTACGATGGAATCATGCTCCGACCAGAAGGCCGTCCCCGCCAGCAAGTCCCAGTCGGAATCCTGTAAGAATCCCTCCGCAATCTCACCCTGGTAGCTCCAGATATCTTTTTTAATAGTAGGGTCAGGCATATTGGTCACGTAAATTATTCCGGAACCGGTAAAACTCGTGATGACTGGCCCGGCTGGCTTGCCCTTATCGCCGCTGGCTAAAGCGGTACCCGGCATCAGCGCCGTCATCATCAGGACCAGCGCCAGGCTTATAAATAATATCCTCTTTTTCATTTTTTTGTCCCTCCTTTGCTACATTTATATCAAGTACTGCGCCTCCTTTATCAGAGCCGCAGACTGTTATTTGTTTATTTCATTACCTCTTCCAGTACGTAATCGTGACTTGTTTCCGCCGCGGCCATTATCCTGTCGAACGCAGGCTCATTCTGCTTTAAAAGCTTCAAGCAGGCATCCACGACATCAGGATCATAAAGGATGCCGCTTCCCCGCGATATTTCCTCCAGAGCGCTGCCCAGACCGAGAGCCGGGCGGTAAGGCCGATGAGATGACATAGCCTCTACAACATCAGCCACACCCAGAATCCTGGCTTCAAGGACAATATCGTTTCCAGATAGACCTTCGGGGTAACCGGAGCCATCCAGCCTTTCGTGGTGCTGAAGAATTACCCTGGTCACCGGCCAGGGGAAGTCTATCTTCTGCAGAATTTCGTACCCCACCTGGCAATGGCTTTTAATGATACTGAATTCAGTGGCATTTATTTTACCGGGTTTGCTCAAAATTTCAGATGGTACTGCCACTTTGCCGACATCATGGAGAAGGCCGGCAATATAAATCCCCATCATCTGCCATTCGGAAAGTCCCATCTCCTTTGCTATGGCTCGCGCCAGTTCTGCAACACGTCTTTGATGACCGGCGGTGTACGGGTCTCTGGTCTCAACTAACAGAGACACGGCATGGATAATACCATCCATCGCTTTTTGTAGCTCACTGTGCTTCCGTTTCATGTTTTCATAAAGATTGGCGTTATCGATATTAACCGCCACATCGTCTGAAACCATCCGTAAAAGGCGTCTTTCTTCATACGAATACGGCTCATACGAAATTTTTCTACTGAGAAGCAGCATACCGGCCAGATGACTGTCGCTCTTCAGCGGCACCAGAAGCTCTATACCGTTATTTTCCAGGATTTGCCTGTCATGGGGCGTGAGACTGATGAGCGACGTAATCGTATCTACATCATTGTAATCAACAATATTATCCAGCTGTTTCATGGTAACTACGAGCGGGCTGCTGGAGGAAAAGAAAAGCCTCCCCTGACTCTTCTGGCCGGAGTACATATAGGTCGTAAAGTTACCGGTGGCCGATGAAGGCAGAAGTAGATAGACACCCTGACTCTGCATACCGTTAGCCACAGCTTCGACCAGAGATGAAGAGAGCTGTTCCAGGTCGAGGTCGCCTTTGGTTTCCTGAGTGAATTTCTTCAAGGTCTGGATGTGGCCATATCTTTCCCGGAAAAACCACCTGTCCACGGTGTGTTGCAGCCTGGATAGAACCGGACGGAATAGAGAAGCGCCGATAAAAACGGTCACGATGGTTATCGTCAGAGCAACCGGGCTGAAAAAATCCTGGAAAAAATAGCTCAACAGGTAGATAAGGCTGCCGAAAACGCCGAAAATCAGCACGCTCGTCAGAGAATAGGTAGTACCCTTGCGGAGCACCACTTTCATTTCCAGGAGATTGTGCCTAAGCATGGCGGTAGTAGCAATCAAACAGAATAGAATATTGCCGATGATGCCAAGGGGGTACAAATTTACGCCCAGAGCCGGCAGGTAGTCGGTAGTGGCACCGATTAACATGGCGGCAATACCGATGATGATATACTGGACACGGACTCTGTCATCAATGACCCTGGTATGCCGGTGGTGTTTTATCAACAACTGGGCGCTGCGCACGATAGGCGCGTAAGCGCACAGAACATATAGTAAGAAGAAAGGTCCGATGACGGGGGCTTTGCCATACCACATCATCTGCATGCCACTAACCACCAGCCCTGTCGGAATCAGTCCCAGGACCACAAAAAAAGAAATATACATCGGATACATGAAATATTTATTCGGCCTAGCGCCAGTAAGCGCCATGGCGAACCGATAGAAGAATAGCGAAGCGCTCAGTATCGCCCCGAAGACGAACTTCTCCCACAGCAAAGCGGTTGCCATGTCTATGCTGGCACGCATCATGAATATGAAAAAGCCCCAGGCCGTCATGAAGATCAGGAATATCGCGAAAGGCCGCCGGGCCACGTGGCGTTTGCCGCTAATCATCAGGATAATCAGCAGCGCCAGACAAAATATCACTTCAATTAAAGGTATAAGCAAATAAATATTCAAACCTGCTTCTCCAAATCTATATCTCTCTCCTTGAAAACATAGTGTTACTGGAGAACGGGCACCATCTGCCGGCTCCCCAGACTGATGAGCTCCTGAATAACGTCGTCCGAAGCATTTACCTTCGGCGGCCGGCTCTGCGCCAGCCCGGCTCCGCTCAACTGTCTTTCTCGATAGTATTCGCTGAACGTACCATTACGAAGCAGCGTTACTTCCAGGGGATGAATCTCCATCATGGCAGCCAGGTCGTGATAACCCGGGTCTGTTTTCATCAACTCGCTGTGAAGAAGCGGGGCGAGGTCGATGCCGCGGCTGCCATCGCTAAGCTCGATATAAAGGTGAAGCGTCGGCTTATCCTCCCTGATTTCCTTGCGGATGGTCCAGTCCTCACAAGCGATGCCGGAGTTGGCAATAGCCTGTGTCACCGTCTTTTCGCTTACCCTGGTGAAACCGGCGATATCAATAAGGTCATCCGCCCTGGACTCGAAGACCATCTGAGGCAAGTCGATTTTAGCCTCTTTATCTTCCAGCGCGGTAATACGGATGAGGTGCCCCAGCCTGTATCGTATGAACGGCATCCCGTAAAAGCTGGTGATGACAAGTTCATAGCGTTCCCCGGACTTAACCTCGGGCAGCAGAACGGTGCGCGGTTCATAGAAAACGTCTTTCCTGTTTTTTAGCCACTCGGCTTCAGGGATAAATTCGAAAAAGTTGGAGTAGGGAATGAAAGTCATGCCTTTACGCGTCCAGCTCTGCACAGCGATGATGCCGGCCTCCGTACAGGCATGAAATTCGAAGGGATAGGCACCCCAGTATTTATATACCATGTCCCGGTAGATGCTGGTATCGATTCCCCAGCCGATAAGCGCCTTGACCGGCCACAGGTCTTTGGGAAGTATGCCCCTGTTCTCCAGCTTGCTCCGCAGGTATGCACGCGAAATCCTCATGAGTTCTCCGGGATGCATCATGTGCCTAGATATGCCGCTTTTTCCGGACATCTGGTTAAACTCATTCCCCGTCTTTACCAGGACGCTGGTCATGGCTATCATGATATCCACGCCGGTCCTCAAAGCCATCTCGAAACCCCTGGTTATCTTCTCCCTGAATTCCATGCCGTCATGCGTATCCGGCGACATTACCGGACGTAGATTGAATATCTGACTTGCCCCGGCAGCCAGTATGCCGGAAAGATAGGGCGCGGGAGCTACATTATATAAGACGCGGTCACCCTCCATGAGAGAACTCTGTCCCCTTTGCCTGGAGCAGGCAAGAATCAATACGGACATCAGGTTATCGAGGGACTTATGGTACGCTTCCAGGGTATAAGGGACACGCCGGCAACCGCCCGCGGCCCCGGATGTGCTGGCCCAGACATGTGGTTCCTCGGACAGAGCCAGCGCATCACCGGGGTCTAACTCGGGGAGGTAATCTTCATAGGTGGTTAAAGGTACCAGATTACGAAATCCTTCAACGCTTACGGGAGTTTTAACGCCAATCAGCCTTCTCCCCAGGGAACAGCGAGCCACCTTCTCAAGCTGCTGGAGCAAAAGCGATTCTTGAATCGACATAAATTGCTCGATATCGAGGTCAAGGAATCCGCAGTATTTAAGCCAGACCCTGTCGTATTCTGCCTTTACCAGGGGATATCTGATATCCTGAGTCAGGCTCTCTTTTTCCAGTAAAACATTCAGAGCATGTGGGTCTTTTGTCATTTTCAGCCCCCTTTCCTGCTTTGCAGTCCAAGTCTAAAGACGCCGTATCTATAAATAATCACAATCCAGCCCCGAATATTATCAAAATAATCACAGGAAGCGTATTTTTAGTAATAGTCAGTTTACATTCGTTCTGGTTGTTACCGACCTAACTTTTTAAATGAAGATTTGGGGGGCAAGCAGGCAAAACCTTTGACCCGGTGTCAATAGAGCTTATAGCTGTTCTAACTTGACAAGTAGAAGCCTGCTATTGTAAATTTAATTGTATTGCGTAAAATATCGCTTTTTTTTATAAAATTCCCATTCAAAAAACCATTCATTACGCCTATTATTGACCGCGACAGCAAAGTATAATCACAGAATTTCTTGGAAGGAGAGTGACTGAAATGTCTGATGGAAAAGGCAAAAAGGTTGACGTGAAGCCGGATAAAACGGTAATCAAAGCCTTGGCCCTCGGCGGTTTGCTCGGCGGTGGCGGCGAGTGTGTCGTCGATGTTAAAGACGGTAAAGCAGTCAGAATCAGGCCGTTCCACTATGACTGGAAATATGATAAAAAGAAGTTCAATGCCTGGAAGATGAAGAGGAACGGCGCGACTCTAGAACCACTGATGAAAGCGCTGCCCGGTACTTTCTCACTGGCGTATAAGAAAAGAACCTTTTCTCCTAATAGGATTAAATACCCCTTACAGAGGATAGATTGGGACCCCAACGGCGAGAGGAATCCGCAGAACCGCGGCAAGAGCAAGTATAAGAGAATTTCCTGGGAAGAGGCTAGTACCATCGTAGCCAACGAAGTCAAGCGGCAACATAAAAAGTACGGCCCGCTCTCCATCCTCGTCCAGGGAGACGGACACGGCGAATGCAAGACCATCCATACCCCGCACGGCCACCAGGGAAGGCTGCTCGACATGATGGGGGGCTTTACCCAGCAGGTGAGAAACCCGGATAGCTGGGAAGGCTGGTACTGGGGCTCCAAGCATGTCTGGGGGCAGGGATTCCAGGGTATGATGTCACCGGCAACCAATCTTATCAAGGACATCTCCGAGAACTGCGATATGGTACTCTGCTGGGGCTGCGACCCGGAGACCACCCCCTGGGGCTTCACCGGCCAGTATGCCACGCGTATCTGTTACTTCTGGACACAGGCCGGCATTAAACAGGTGTATATCTGCCCTGACCTTAACTATGGCGCAGCCGTACACGCCGATAAATGGATACCGGTGCTGCCCAATACAGATGCGGCGCTGCAACTGGCTATTATATATGTATGGTTAAAAGAAGGCACCTGGAATAAAGAATACATCAAGACTCACGCAATAGGCATGGACAAAGTCGAGGA
Source organism: Dehalococcoidia bacterium (assembly GCA_041489355.1). GTDB lineage: Bacteria > Chloroflexota > Dehalococcoidia > Dehalococcoidales > RBG-16-60-22 > JBGPRB01. The sequence goes on along the minus strand of JBGPRB010000026.1, from coordinate 115 downwards.
CTACGTCCTGGGCAAGGAAGACGGCATACCCAAGACGCCGGAATGGGCCTCCAAGAAATGCGGCGTGCCGGAATGGACCATCAAAGCGCTGGCCAGGGAATTCGCCAAGAAGGTG
>JBGPRB010000025.1:0-18249 GCA_041489355.1 Dehalococcoidia bacterium | reverse complement strand
TTTTTTTAGGGAAACGATTCGAGCGTAAATTGGGGAAAATAGCTTTGATTTGTTTTTAGAGTTATGTTAAGTAATTATAGTTATGTTAACATTTTGGGGTGATATTTATAATTTTTAGATATCTTACTCCTAGTTTTTAGTAGTGACCTATCCCCCTATCCCCCTTCCCTTGGGAATTGGTGAAGGGAAGGGGGTAAATTTGATGAGAGGGGGCTGGCGCCCCCTCTCGCTTCGCACTCCCCTATTTCGGATTTGTAGTATCGCAGGGGAAAGGCGATGATATTATAAAGGCTGAAAATAGAGATTGCTTCGTCGTCCGCCTTAGGCGAACTTCCTCGCAATGACAGTGAAGGATAACGGATTGATTTATCCCGATGATATCGGGACTCCCAATGACATGTGCGCTAAAAGGGAGGGAGAAATATAATTTCGTTTTTCGTTTCCAGGCTTTATAATTAATATGAGGGGAGATCAGGGGGGCGGGTGAGCACAGCCTTTTTTACAGTGGGAGGTTAGCGTATGGAGAACGATACGATTTTAACCAACGGGAAATCAGTGACCGTGGTGGTGAGCCGCAGGGTGTTTCCGGGACATGAGAAGGACTATGACGAGTGGGTGCGACGGCTGGTGGCGGCAGCTACGGAAGCCAGGGGCAATACGGGCGCGACGATGCTCATACCGGCGCCGGGTAAAACCGGATTGTACCATGTCGTGCTGCATTTTGCCGACCAGGCGTCCGTGCATGAGTGGGAGGATTCCTATATCCGTCAAAAACTGTCATACGAGGCGGATGCTTTTTCCCGGAGGAGCCGGCAGGAGGCGACCGGTCTGGAGACCTGGTTTTCCATCCCGGAGTGTCCCGAACTGGAAACGCCGCCGCGGTGGAAAATGGCTATCGTTACTTTTATCGCGGTATACCTGCTTTCGATTATTATCATTCCGGTGCAGGAGATTTTCTTCAAAGGGGCGAATTTTTACCTGCTTAATATATTGACGGCTGCCTTGCTGGTGGGAATTTTGACATGGGCGGTGATGCCGTGGTTGAGCCGTTATGTGTTCAGGAAGTGGTTGTACAGGTAGGAGGGAGAAGCTCTAAATCCTAAGCTCTAAATCCTAAACCCTGGTTACCTAAACTTTAAATAGAGATTGCCACGTCGCTACGCTCCTCGCAATGACAGTCGGGCTAAAAAAGAGAGGAGGGGCTGACGTTTAGCTGGGCGCCTTATCCAACTCCTGCGGTTGACATTTGTATTGTCAATTTAAATCATGAGGTAACGCTTTAGAAGAGGCCCCGCTGGAGAAGGACTGACAGGACTACCTGGTTTTTGACAAAAGTTATGCTGTGTGAGTTAACAACCCATCCGAAATCAACGGTGGCTGCCGGGAGTTTTTGTTCCACAAATTGAGCCAGAGGTATCGTCAGTCCTTTTTGACCTTCCTGGCTGGCGACACTGATTTGTTCCGGAATGGGGTAGAATTTAACGACAAGTTTGTATTCATACGGAATTCCCATATGCCCCCCCGCGTATGTTTAATTAAAGCTTATATTATTCTAGCCCAGTTAAAATGGGTAATTAGTCACAGGCGGGCATAGGAAGATAGTCATAGGACGCAAGAAAGAGAAGAAGGGCTTACCAAAACACACTTAACCCCCTAAATTTTACATACCAACGAGATGATGAAAAATATCCAGAATGATACTTGCCGAAACAATACTGGCGTAGTAAGATATCAACAAACAGTGCCTGGTTAAGCAATAAGAGGACGTTCAATGGTAACTGTACAACAGTATCCGAGAGAAAAGAACAACCTACTAGATGACAGCTATTTAATTCCGCACAAGTATAGGATACCAATTGAGCAACTGAAAAATATTATCACAGCGGCCATAGAGACAGCCGGCCGTAAGTCCAGCAGGGCGATACTCAATCTACCAGACAATGCCTCGCCGAAAGAGGTCACGAAAACTTATAATAAAGAAGGACGAGCACTATTTAGATATTTTGTAAAATATTGCGGTGACGCTGCTGCAACTGCCCTGCAATGCACAGGAAGGAAGTGCTCAGAGATTGCCAGAGAGCAGTTCAGAAACAGAACTCTCCAGAAAGAGAGAATGAACTCTGCTTGGAGATATCAATATATTGCTAAGGATGCGGCAGTTGCGTCAAAGCGATTTGAGACTGTTTCTGATATCGGTCTTGCAGAAGCTGATTTCAATGTAGTAATTAGATATAGAAAAAGAAAATTAAAATTAACAGTCTATGTTTCAGTAAAGAACCGGTCAAATACCATGGGAGGACAAGACTGGCCTAAGGCAATTGCTGCTCTGGAAAAGGTTGCAAGTGGAGACAAGAATAGAGATGGCGATTATATCTGTGTTTTCGGCCTGAGTGTTGAACGGGGTATGAGATTAATGAAGGGCAACAGGGCAAAAGTTCCCTATTCATACAACACCGAATTGTGGTTTGCAGACTATTTTTGGCCGTTTTTTTCGAACTACTCTTATGAGGAAATCGCTAAGCTCGTGCTAGATGTCCTTATTGCGTCTGAGGCACCGCACTCGAGTAGCGAAGATATACCTCAAGAACTAATTAATTCTTTTCAAAAGTGCTGCGAAGAGAAGAATTTACTTGATGCGAATGGCTGTTTTGATGACCCCTACAGGTTGGTAGAATTCTTCTGTGGTAAAACGTAGAATATTGTTAGTAGTCATGGTGTGAATAACAGGTGACAGGAATGTACAGGACAGAAGTATATTTAGGCGATAGCAGAGAGATACTTAAAACGTACCCCTCCGAATATTTCAATCTCATAATCACATCACCGCCTTATGCTGACGCTCGTCACAAGCACTACGATAGCATCAGTCCAAATGAATATGTTAATTTCATATTGAGTTTTCACGACCAATTTTGGCGTGTACTGGCGGACGATGGGTCATTTGTTTTAAATGTGAAAGATAGAATTGTAAATGGCATAAGACACAGGTTTGTATGGCACACGATAGAAGCATTATCACAAAAAGGTTGGCTTTGTATTGATGATTATATTTGGGTTAAGCCTAACGCGATGCCTGGATACTGGCCAAACAGACTGCGGGATGAATGGGAATACTGCTTTCACATGACTAAACAGACCCAGTTTGCCATGTATCAGGATGCAGTGAAACAGTCTATCGGCAGTTGGGCGGAAAAAAGGCTGGCAAAGCTGACGGGTAAAAGTAATGGAAGGCATAACAGCGAGAATAATAGCGGGTTCGGACGTGATTTAAGAAAGTGGGTAGGCAAAGAACTAGTACTTCCTGGAAATACTGTCAAAGTACCTTTGGTGGGCAAGAATATGGGGCATCCAGCAGCATTTCCTGTAGGGCTTCCAGAATATTTTATTAAGCTTTTCACGAAGGCTGGAGACAGTGTATTAGACCCGTTTGCTGGAAGCGGCTCAACCGGGGTAGCCGCAGAGCAATTAGATAGAAACGTTGTATTGATAGATAATAAGGAAGATTACTTTAAAACGATGAAGAGTCGTTTAAAAACAATAAGGCCGGATAGGGAACGCTCGTTCAATGTATCAGCACAGGGAGTTCAATCTGAATCCTATGCTGTTCCTATGTTATTAGAGCCCCGTGAACGATATCTGACAGGAACAAACACTTCTGAATAGAAAAGTCCCTTTTGTTCTCCCCCTTCCCTTAATCCGAAGGAAAGGGGGACACAGGGGTTCACCCTGAAGGGGATAGGTCACCTTAACCTACACTTTACTTGACTGTTGAGGTTTGGGAGGGGGCTGCGGGGGGCCGGGGGGATTGGCCATATAGAGGGCTTCGTGGGCTTTCTTGAGCCAGTCCGGGATTTCTATTTTCTGGGGGCATTTCTCCAGGCACTCGCCGCATTCGGTACACTGGTCAGCGCGCTGGTCCTGCGGTATGCCGAACTGTCCATTGTACATGAACTGCCCTACCCTCATGTCGTCGTACATAACGGCGTCGTTATAAATCTGGAAGACACGGGGGATTTCCACCTTGCTGGGGCAGGGCTGGCAGTAGCGGCAGTTGGAACAGGGGATGGGACACAGGCTGCGGTAGGCTTCCTTGATTTGACCGATTACCTCGAGGTCGGCAGCAGTGTAAATGCCGGGGCGGGAGCGGTCGGCAATTTTAACGTTTTCCACGACCTGCTCCATGGTGCTCATGCCGCTTAAAGCCACCGAGATTTCAGGCTGGTTCCACACCCACTGAAAAGCCCATTCCACCCCCTTCATTTTCCGTTTAGCGTTCTTGAGTACCTGAGCGACCGGTTTCGGAGGCTCCTTGCTGAGCCTGCCCCCGCGGAGGGGCTCCATAACGACGACGGCGAGACCCTTGCCGGCGGCATATTCAACGCCACGGCGGCCGGCCTGCTCGGTCTCGTCCATATAGTTATAGAGGACCTGGGCGAGGACCCAGTTATCATAAGAATCGATAATGTCTTTAAAGACCTCGAAGCTATCGTGGAAAGAAAAGCCCAGGCGGCCGATGCGCCCCTTAGCCATCTGCTCCTCAGCCCACTTGAGCACGCCGAGGTCACGCACTTTTTCCCAGCCCTCTTTGTTCAACCCGTGCAGGAGATAAAAATCTATCATACCGATATTAAGTCGCTGAATCTGCTCGCCGAGAATACGGTCGAAGTCTTCAGCCTTCTCCACCATGCGGGCGGGGAGCTTGGTGGCTACCTTAATTTTCTTACGATAGCCGTCCTTAAGCGCCTTGTTGACCAGCACCTCGCTCTTGCCCATGTGGTAAAGATAGGCGGAATCGAGGTAGTTGACGCCGTTATCCACGGCGTAACGAATCATCTTGACTGCCTCGGGCTCATTGATTTTCGACTGGTCTTCACCGATAACCGGCAGGCGCATAGCGCCGAAGCCCAGCGCGGATACTTTCCAGTCCAGCTTGCCGAATTTACGATATTTCATATAAATCTCCCTTTAGTTGTGAGTTTTCAGTTGTCAATGAATAGTGAAGGATATATTATAACGCGATATATCGTGATTTCTCTAATAGCATTTTCTCACCTTTTCTGGAGAGATGCAAATAATAGTAATTTTAATACTTGGTTTATTCTAAACCTCACCCCCTGACCCCCTCTCCTTATAAAGGAGAGGGGGAGGAAATTGAGAGGGGGCTTCGCCCCCGTTCGGTACGCTCAGGGTAAACCCTCTCGCTGCGCACTCCCCTTTGGAGGTTAGGGAATAAATTGACTGTTATTCCTAACAGCGTGATAGTGGCACGGGTGGAAATAGGCTAATAAATAGCGAAAAGAGCAAAACATCTAAGATTCTATTGAATTTCTCTCAAAGCCTGCTCTAAATCCGGGGGTAAAGGAGAGGTGAAATCAACGTATTGGCCCGTGGAGGGCAGGTGGAAACCAATCTTGCTGGCGTGCAGGAACTGCCGTGAAAGATGGGGGGATTTAAAGCCGTAGATAGCATCGCCAACGACCGGGAAACCTATGGCCGCCAGGTGCACCCTTATCTGGTGGGTGCGTCCTGTCTCCGGCTTAATTTCCAGCAGGCTATAGTTGCCGATGTATTTGACGACGCGGTATTCCGTGCGGGCTTCTCTGCCTTTAGAGACCACCGCCATACGCTGGCGGTTAAGCGGGTCGCGGCCGATGGCTGCCTCGATAATGCCCCTGTCCGGCGTCAGTTTCCCCTTCACCAGCACCAGGTAAGCCTTGGACACGGTACGGGACTTAAACTGCTCCGAAAGATTTGCCTGCGCTAAACGGTTCTTAGCTACGAGAATCAGTCCGGAGGTATCTTTATCCAGACGGTGCACGATGCCGGGTCGGAGAGAACCAGTGTCCTGCGCCAGCCCGGGCAGGTAACTCAGGACGGCATTAACCAGAGTATGAGAGGGGTGGCCGGGGGCGGGGTGCACCGCAAGTCCGGCCGGCTTATCTATCACAAGCAGGTCGCTGTCTTCGTAAATGATTTTAAGCGGTATAGCCTCAGGCGCCAGGTGGCCGGGCGGTTCGGGGGGTATGGTGATATCAACCTTATCGCCGATATTCAGCTTGAGGCTCGATTTGGCTTCACGACCATTGACAGTGATAAAGCCTCCGGTGATGAGCTGCTGGGCATGGGTGCGGGAAAGCTCCAGGCACTTCTCCCCGACGAATTTATCGAGGCGAATCCCGGAAATATCCGCTACAAAGCTATATTCTCTGGTCATTCCTTATGTTTAACGAGACCGGCCCTGAAAATGATGCAATAGGCGACGATAATAGTACCGATTACTACCATGTTATCGGCAACATTCCAGACCGGCCAGACCTTGAAATCAATAAAATCGGTCACGTAACCGATGAATAGTCGGTCAATCAGGTTGCCAATCGTGCCGCCCAGAATCAAGCCAATACCAGTTCGAACCAGCATATCATTAAGAAAGTGCCAGCGATGGCGCATGAAAAGGACGAAAAAGAGGATAACAGCGATGCCGATAAAATCCACGATAATAAGAGTAAGGTTATGGTCTCTAAAGATACCAAAGGCAGCCCCGGTATTATAGATACGGATAATCCGGAAAATACCTGTATCGAAAAGGGTCTGCCCAACCTCGAGATTAGCCCTTATCCATATCTTGGTGAGCTGGTCGGCAATAACTACAAGCAGAACGATACTGCCGAAGACCACATCCCGCCACTTATCTCGGGGGCGGTGAAACTTTTGCATTCTTCGCCAGCTGCGCTTTACAATTCATACATAAACTTGCCTGCGGCAGCGCTTCCAATCGCTCAGGGTCTATCGGCTGCCCGCAATTATCACATAACCCGTAGGTGCCCTTCTCAATCTTCTCCAGGGCATGTTCTACTTTAGCCAGTTCCTGCCGGAGGCGATTTTCCAGAGCCAATCGTTTCTCCAATTCGAGAGTCTCGGTGGCTTCTTCCTCGCGCTTGCCGAAGGGACTGCCCTCCCGCCGCTCATCGGTGCTGGAGGCAGTTGTCTGTAACTGGGCAAACTCCTCGGTCAAGCGTTTGTGTTCACTCTCCAGTTGCTCATGTTGTTTCTTGAACTTAGCCGTCATTTCTCCCTCCACCTGCCTCCTCGCCAAATTTGAGAAAGGCTTTTTGGAATCACCCCACCCTATCATGCAGTTATGCTGTTACGCATTAATAATTAAAATAGAAAACAGAGAAAGGCGACTGACTAATAACAAAATGCCACTAAATAACTGATAGTGTCCATCGATGGCGAGCACCGACGGCCAACGGTAAAGCTGGGGTTCTTATCTGTTATAGCTACCGAGGTATGAAGCATACCAACAGTGTAAACTATTTATTCCATTTGGTCAATGGTTTATCGTTAAATATTTAAGAAATTATTAATACTAACATCATAGAGACAGAAAGTGACAGCGAAAAATAAGGCGAGAATGACAATAATAAATACTCAATTTCTCCCATATTTAATCTTGGTAAGCAACAGCAAACTGGTCAGGACTGCCCCGATGATGTTCCAGATGATAATCGGAACGAGTCCGAGCATAATGCCATATACCAGCCAGAGGATAATACCCAATAACATAGACGTATTGAAAAGAACGCTTATCTCACGGGCGCTCTTGAGTTTATACACACGCATAATCTGCGGTACAAGGGCGAAAGTGGTAAATAATCCAGCTAAAAGACCCAGATAACCGGTTAAGGACAAGGCGCAGCCTCCTTATTCAAGATAAGACACATCATTCAATTGTAACACAGGCAGGACATCTTGCGTAATCAGGCTGAGGAGACTGTTTAATAATGTCATCCCGACCTTATCGGGATACAGACCACCACACCTCCCCGAGATTCTTCCCCCGATTGCATCGGGGTCAGAATGACAGTGCGGAGGTTCTGGATTCTCTTTCAGCGGAAGGACTCGGAATGACAGTAGTGAGAAGGCCGGGTGAACCTTTAAAAGTTGGTGGATGACACCCATAAATAATAGGTGATAACCATCTCCGTCTTTACGGCATCAGGATGTAATATCTAATCGGGAATAAATTGCATATTACCCGACTGAATCTAAATATAGATATTCCAAAGCAAGGTCTGCCCGGAATCAAATTAAAGGAATACCGTTAATGAGTGATGATTTGAAAAACATGTTCTTACAAAAAACCAACGCCCAGAAAACCAACTTCACCGGCCTATCTCGTTCTTCAACCGGGTTAGGACTGATGAGAAAGCCATCGAAACCGATTCCCCAGAATATCAGCATGATAAAAGACGAATTTAACAGCCTCAAAGAAGCTGGAATCGCGGTCCAGCGTATACGGCTCAGTATCCAGCAGGAACTGGAAATGGCCCGGAAGATGAGGGCTGAAGCCGTGAGATACCAGCAGGAAACAGCCACGAAAGCACGCAGCGAAGCGCATCAGCTTGTCCTTCATGCCCGACTGGAGACACAGAGAGAAATCGAAGAACTCATACGCCAAGCCAGCGAAGAGATACAGAAGGTGCTGGCCGATATGCGTGTAATTCGCATTACAGCGCAGGAAGAACTGGCCGCCCAGAAAAAATTCACCGATGCCGCGAAGATATGCTCCTTGTCTTTATCCATTAAAGAGGACATGGAAAAGCCCGAGAAGAAAAAGAGGAATCCACTAGTCGCCGCGAAACCGTAGAGCGAGCCAGCAGTATCCTGCCGGCATCCAGTTAGACCATATATTGTCTTCCTGTAACCTCCCCGCAAACATACAGCTATCCCCTACCCTTATTATTTTTCATTGAGACTTACCACGCTTTAATTCCCCTCAGCGATGTGCTAATACAGGATAGATATTTACTTTCCAAAATTCCCTATCTCTGATATTATGTATCCGAATAAACCAAATAATCTTCAGGAGGGTAGGTATGAAAAAATCGATATGGCTTATTATCACCGGGTTACTGCTCATTGGTCTGATGGCGGCTTCGTGCAGCTCAACCCCCACAAAAATCCGTGTCGCTACCGACGCTACCTGGCCTCCGTTCGAGTCCATCAACGAACAGACCAAACAGGTAGAAGGCTTTGATATTGACATTATGAATAGAATCGCGGAAATAGAGAAACTCGATATAGAATACGTCAATGTAGGCTTCGACCCGCTTCTGGCCGGCATGGCGCAGGGAACATATGATGCCGCCATTTCTTCCATTACCATCACCGAAGATCGTAAAAAGGAAATGCTTTTCTCCGACCCCTATTTTGCCGCCGGTCAGATTGTCACGGTGCGCAAAGATACCACTACAATAGCCGGCAAAGATACGCTTACCGGTAACATTGGCGCACAGATAGGCACGACCGGGTCTATGGAAGTGGAGAAAATAAAATCAGCCACTCTGAAAACCTATGATGATATCGGACTGGCATTCCAGGACCTGATGAACGGACAGATAAACGCGGTTGTCTGTGACAATCCGGTTGCTCTGGAATATGTCGGGAAAAACCCGGATAAACTGAAGACCGCGGGCGACATATTCACGGATGAGAACTATGGCATCGCCGTAGCCAAAGGCAAAACGGATTTGCTATCAAAAATCAATGCCGGTATCAAAGCCGTCAAAAGCGAAGGGCTAATCCAACAGCTTTCCAAGAAATGGCTTGAGAAGTAGGTAAAGTGTGGCTCTCGGGGGACGATTCAGGAATCTGGGTAGAGCTTTGTCCAGAAGACCCACCGGTACAGAGGAACCTGTACCGAGTCAAGAAGAGCTAAACCGGGTGCCGGGGGCCGAGCTGAGTTCGCGACTCGACCCCTGGTGGTGGCTGGTAGCCGCCGTCGCTATCCTCATCGTATTATTGCTGATATTCAAGTCGGACCCTTACTGGCGCATATTGCTCTTTGTCCGCGACGGACTGGCCATCACCGTCTTACTCACCGTAGTATCCTTTGTCTTTATCATTATACTGGGCCTGGTAGGCGGCCTGGGGAGAATCGCCAAAAATCCCGTCATTCATCTCGTAGCTACCCTTTACGTCGAGATAGTAAGGGGCGTACCACTCCTGGTACAGCTAATCTGGTGGTATTTTGCCGCCCCGGTTGTTATCCAGTCTCTTGGCCAGGCATTGCATATTTCCGCCCTGGCCAATTATCGGGCGAACGCCATTCTGTTAGCTATTGTGGGACTGGTGGTCTGCTACGGTGCTTACATGGCGGAGATTTGCCGCGCCGGCATCCAGAGCATCCACAAGGGCCAGATGGAGGCGTCGCGCAGCCTGGGGATGACCTATCTGCAATCAATGCGCTATATAATTCTACCTCAAGCGCTGCGGGTAGTGCTGCCGCCCGTCGGCAACGAGTTCATCATGTTATTGAAAGATACCTCCCTGGTCAGCGTGGTGGCGGTGGCCGACCTAACCCGCCGCGGGCGCGAGTTCATGGCCGCCCACTTTAACCCCATCGAGGTATGGACGCTTATCGCCCTGGTCTACCTTATCATGACGCTGTTTTCCGCGCGCCTGATTTCCTGGCTGGAGAAGAGGAGAAGTTACTAGAGGTTACTATGACTGAAACGATTATTCATATGGAGGATGTCCACAAATATTTCGGCCGCGTGCACGCGCTGCGCGGTATAAGCCTGGACGTACAGGTGGGGGAAGTGGTGGTTATCCTGGGTCCGTCCGGCTCAGGGAAGTCGACATTGTTACGCTGCATCAATCATCTCGAAGTGTACAACTCCGGTAAAATTATGGTCGACGGCATACTTTTAAAGAGCGCCCAGAATATTAACGCCGTCAGGCAGGAAGTGGGCATGGTATTCCAGTCCTTTAATCTCTTTTCTCATCTTACAGCCATAGAAAACCTCACACTGGCGCAGCGGACGGTACGCAAACGGGAGCGCCAAGAGGCCGAAGAAATCGCCCTGAAATTACTGGCTAAAGTGGGTATCACGGATAAAGCCGATTGTTACCCCAGTCAGCTCTCCGGCGGACAGCAGCAGCGTGTCGCTATCGCCCGCGCGCTGGCGATGAATCCCAAGATAATGCTTTTCGATGAGCCAACGAGCGCCCTGGACCCGGAAATGATAAAGGAAGTGCTAGACGTGATGCTGGCCCTGGCCAAGGAGGGAATGACGATGCTGGTGGTATCTCATGAAATGGGCTTCGCCCGGGCAGCCGCCAGCCGCTGCATCTTCATGGACGAAGGGCAGATTATCGAGCAGGGCACACCGGACAAGCTTTTTTCTTCCCCTTCGCAGGAACGTACCAGGGTCTTCCTCAGCAAAGTACTGCAGCTATAAACTCTTTTCGATATTACCGGAACCGAACGGACAGGTAGCTATGAACATATGTCAAAAGGGACATACGTAATTGCAGACAGGATTTTTCGCCGGCGTTCGGATTTAAGATTAATTTAAGAAATATGCTACGTAACTGGAAATTTTCCTCCGCATTTGCCCTGATATCACTTATCGCTGTAACCGCGGTCTGGGGCTGGACTTTCCTTATCGTGAAGGACTCTATTTCCCGCATGCCGGTGATGGACTTCCTGGCGGTCCGGTTCACCGTGGCAACAATCGCTTTGGTTGCCCTGCGCCCGACCAACCTGCGCAGAATATCACGTCGTCAACTGTGGCGTGGAGCTTTACTGGGCGCCATGCTGAGCCTGGCCTATATCACACAGACGTACGGGCTGCTTTCTACGCCCGCGGCTGTTTCCGGTTTCATCACCGGCATGGCTGTCGTCTTTACGCCGATTGTTTCCTGGCTGTTGCTACGAGAAGTAATCAGCCTTAAGACCTGGCTAGCGGTAGCGCTGGCCTGTATCGGCCTGGCATTGCTCAGCCTGCACGGCTGGTCTTACGGGGTCGGCGAACTTCTGACGCTGGGATGCGCCCTGTTTCTGGCGTTTCATATTGTCGGCCTGGGGCAATGGTCATCGCAGCACGAACCATACAACCTGGCCCTGATTCAGATTGCCACGGTTGCCGTAATATCACTCCTGGCCGCCGCGCCCGGCGGCATCACGCTACCGCCCGATACAAGAGTCTGGGGAGTTATCGGCATAACGGCAATACTGGCGACATCATTAGCTTTTCTCGTCCAGACCTGGGCCCAATCACTGATACCGCCAACACATGTCGCCGTGGTAATGACCATGGAGCCGGTGTTCGCGGGAATATTCGCCGTAGTCATCGGCGGCGAGCACCTGACCCTGCGAACTATCGGCGGCGCAGCCTGCGTGCTGGTAGCAATGTTCATTATCCAGTTCAAATTCGTTAGGCCCGTTAAAAAGATAGTAACTTAGATGTAAACGGCGCCAAATTTGGTTACAGGCCTCCGGTTAATGTAAAATAGTGTTGAGTCAGGACGGTCTGACAGGAGGTTAGCTAACGATGAAAAAGTGGCATGCTATATTACTGGTTGTCCTGCTGGCATCGCTGCCGGTTTTTTCCGCCTGCGACATACTCGGATTAGGCGGTAAGAGCAGCGAGCAGGATTATTACGATCAGCAGATAAAGGCCTACCAGCAAGTACAGGAGGCCAACCAGAAAGCTACGGAAGCCTATAACGAGCAACTCCAGAAAGGCCTTCAGGAATGGGCGAACACCTATAATGAATGGAGCGCTAACCAGACACAGCAGCAAGTACAGGCAGCAACTGAAGCAAATAAAGCCAGACAAGGCCAATAAAAGTCGAGTTACCAGTGACGATTAAACAGAATGTCCGGCAAATACTGAACGAACTCCCTGAAAGCGTTCAGCTGGTAGCCGCCGCAAAAACAAGGGAGCCCCGGGAAATCCTGGAAGCCGTAGAAGCCGGCATTAAAATCATCGGTGAGAACTATGTCCAGGAAGCAGAAAAGGCATATCAGGTAATCGGCGATAAAGTCAAGTGGCATTTCATCGGGCACCTCCAGAAAAATAAGATTAAAAGAGCCGTAGAACTGTTCGACATGATAGAGACGGTTGACTCTATCGAAATCGCCAGAGAGATTGATAAAAGATGCGCAGCAATCGGCAAGATTATGCCGGTGCTAATCGAGGTAAACAGCGGACGGGAAACACAGAAGGCGGGAGTATACCCGGAAAATGTCGAGCCGCTGATTACAGCGGCGGCAACTCTAGGTAATATCCGGATAATGGGCCTGATGACCATGGGGCCACTGGCAGGTAAACCGGAAGACTCAAGACCTTACTTCATCGAGACGAAAAACATATTCAACCGCGTTAAAAAACCGGGCCTGCCGAACGTCGAGATGAAATATCTTTCCATGGGAATGACGAACTCCTATCAGATTGCCCTGGAAGAGGGCGCCAATATTATAAGAATCGGCAGCAGGATATTCGGCGAAAGGGCTTGAGGGGGAGGGGGGAAAATTCTAAATACTAATATCTAAACTCTAAACAAATTCATAATCACCAAAAGCAAAAAACCAACAGTTTTTGGATTTAATACTCAGGATTTAACCTGTACATGTAAAGCGCCCATATTGAAAACGAAAAATTTAACAGGTCAGGCCCTTTTTCTTATTCTAACAATTTTAACGATACCCCCACCCGCGAAGAGCGAAAATACCGAAAGCATACCGAGCCACGGGGCGAGGACCTGAGCTTTATTGACCGGAAAGACGATACCGCCTACCGCCACCGGCGGCACCGGAGGCTCCGGCGGCGTCTCACCGGTTGTGGCAGTAACCTCAAGATAGCCATCGGACCACTGCTCACTGCCCGTAACCTGAGACCAGGCGCGATAGTAATAAGTGGTCGACGGAGACAGGCCGGTATCCGAGAAGCTCGTGCCGATATCGAAATAGACCAGGTCACCATCATCTCTATCCACGGGGAAGCCACCTATTTTACGGCGTATCATCGTTTTCTGGGCGCCTTCGCCTTTAGTCCAGGTAAGGTCAATTTGAGTGCCGTTGACTTGCGTGGCCGTGAAAGTACCGTCAACCGGCGCTTCAGGCTTGGTCAGGAACTCCATTTCCGGGCCGCTGGCTGTACCAGCGCTGTTTTTAGCCTGAGCCAGGAAATAGTATTTCGTGCCTTTGCCGAGGCCAGTAATATCGACGCTGAAGGGCTGCCCGGTGGCCAGGCTGCCAGTCCAGCCTGTTTGAGTCGGATAGGGGCCTCCGGAGACCGTCCCATACTCGAACCGATACTGGCAAGGCTCGCCGCCGTCATAGGTAAGGTTGCCATGAAGAGTGGCGGTTGATTCCTCGACCAGGATGGCATCAGAGGTTGTGACTATCGGAAGACCGATTTGCTGGCTGTAGGTTATACTGACATCCTGCAGGACAGGGGTAACACTGGTGTCCGCAGTGCTGAGAAGAGCTTGATATTTTATATAACGGTCACTATCGTGGCCCGACCAGATGGCGGCACCGCTCGAAGTATAATATGTCGCCGGTGTGCCGTCAGGACCCTTAAAAAACCAGGTCGAGCTATCGTTATTGGTGGCGATTTGAAATTTTACAGAGGTCCCGGGGGGAGTCGTGGCCGTCCATGATATACTGCCGAAATCAGCCGCGTTTCCCGTGTCATACGTTGCGGACGTCAGGTTACCGGAACCGTAATAAAGCGCTCCTTTGAAAGCCAGAGCACCGCCATAGGCGACCGCAGCCGGCGTATCTGCCTTCGTCGACCAGGAATTGGCGCCCACATCATAGTTCCAGAAATCATCCTGATTATTGCCGCGCAAAGCATACACACGGCCGCTTTTATCATAAGTCAGGGCGCCGCCGCCGTTCACGCAGGGCGTTGCCGGGGTATCCGCCATAGCCGCCCAGGAATTAACGGAGATATTATACCGCCAGAAAGTGACGGTGTTAGCACCCTTGAATGCATAGATATAGTTGCCGCCATCGCTGGTAAGGGAACCGCCATCGCCCACGCTGGATGGAGCGCTGGCCCGCGATGACCAGCTATTTCCCGATATACTATATCTCCAGAAACTCGTTGCCATTCCGCCAAGTGCGTAAATGTAGTCGCCGCCAGCATAGGTAAGAGCGCCGCCGCCCTTGACCGCAGATGGTGCGCCGACTCTTGACGACCAGGTACCACTGGCGATACTGTACCGCCAGAAATTGCTCTTGCTACCGCCACGCAACGCATAGACATAGCTACTCCCAGCGCAGACCAGAGAACCGCCTTCATTCACGGGCAGGGGCGTGCTTGTTAATGAAGTCCAGGTATTGGCGGTGATGCTATAACGCCAGAAGTATTTAGAATTGCCGCCGCCAAGGGCATAGATATAGTTGCCGCCGTCATAAGCCAGGGCACCCCCGGCGCCTACGTTCTGGGGAGCACCGGCCAGAGCCGCCCAGGTATTAGACGATGTGTCATACCGCCAGAATTCGCTGGTGCCGTTGCCCCTGAAGGCATAGACATAGTTGCTGCCTGTTTTCGCCAGTTTCACGTCGCCGGGGCTGGTGGAGGTGTCCAATTGAAAAAGCGTATCGGACTCAAAGTCCGCCTGGCTGGTCTGAGTCCAGGTAGTATCAGCTACAGCGTCGTTCCCTCCGAGCGGTAGAAAAACAAACGTCGAGACCACTAAAACCCGGAGGAGTTCACGACACATTTTCCGGATGATGAGTTGCATCACAGATAAGACCTCGGCCATTTAATAACCGCAGTTTATCCCGCAACCCGTAAAAAAGACGTAAATATTCAGGTACAGCCCATAAACGGAAAATCAATATTCGCAGACCGGTCGTAGTCGTGGCGGCATTATTCAACCTCTCCCTCTAACCCCCTCTCCGTCGACGGAGAGGGGGAACTAAAGGGGGTGAGGTAAAACTATAACCTATAAACAGACAGAGGTATCCGAATGTATTTCTTGACAAAAGGAGACAGCTTCGCCAAAATTGAAGCAGGAGAACCTGTTAATCTTTTTTCTCCGTATTAACAGCAGGCGAGGCCTCGTGTGGATAAAGCAAAACCGGAAAATATTGCCGTTGAGCAGGAACAGATTATACAGGCAACCAGGCAGATTCTAAATAGATTCAGCCGAAAAAGATTGAGTCTTATCCCGATATTACAGAGCGTACAGGGCAAGCTCGGTTACCTGCCGCGTGAAGCCATGACCGAGATTGCCGAATACCTCAACATTCCGGCTATTGATGTTTACGGCGTGGTCACTTTCTACAACCAGTTCCGGCTCAACCCGCCGGGGCGGCACTCCATAAGGGTATGCCTGGGCACCGCCTGCCACATGAAAGGCGGGTACATAATCCTCGATGCCTGGAAACGCAAATTGAGTATCAAGCCGGGCGAAACGACTGAAGACCGCGAGTTCGACCTGGATACCGTCGCCTGTGTCGGCTGCTGTACCATGGCCCCGGTCAGCGTAGTCGACGGCAAACCGGAAGGGAGGGTCGAGCCTACCAGGGTCGACGGCATTTTACTCGCCTTCGAACGCGAGCGCGAAGAAAAGGATAAAGCAAAAATTGAAAGCAACTGAACAGACAGCGGCAGCCGCCGCCTTTCACGAGATAAAGGAGCGCGCCGAAACACACTGGCGAGAGCTAAGGCAAAACAAACCGGTAATCATGGTCGGTACCGCTACCTGCGGACGCGCCGCCGGGGCACTGGACGTCGTCAGGACTTTTAGAGAAGAGGTTAAAAAGTATAATATCGACTGCCCGGTGATAGAGGTCGGCTGCATGGGGCACTGCTATGCCGAACCCATCGTGATTATCAGCAAGCCGGACTATCCGCCGATATGCTACGGCTACGTCAACCCGGTCATTGCCGAGAGATTGGTAAAAGAATTCATCCTTGGTGAAAATCCCTGTCCCGAGTTTGTCATCGGAGCGCTGGAAGCAAACGAGATCCTGCCCAGTTTCCAGGACTTTCCCCGTGCCAAATATGAACAGAAAATTATCCTGAAAAACTGCGGACACATCGACCCCACCGAGATAGAGCACTATATCGCCGGCGGAGGCTATACTGCCCTGGCTAAAGCACTGGAGATGACCCCTGAAGCTATCGCCGATGAAATCAAGGGGTCGAGATTAAGGGGGCGAGGCGGGGCGGGCTTCCCGGCGGGACGGAAATGGCAAGCCTGCCGCGACGCTAAAGGAACGCCGAAATACATCATTTGCAACGCCGACGAGGGCGACCCCGGCGCCTTTGTCGACCGCGCCATACTAGAAAGCGACCCCCACTCGGTTATCGAGGGAATGATTATCGCCGGCTATGCCGTAGGCGCCCGCTACGGCTATATCTACGTCCGCGCCGAATATCCCCTGGCCGTAGAACGGCTGGAAATTGCGCTACGTCAAGCGAAAAAACTAAAGCTTACCGGTACCAGTATACTGGGGAGCGATTTCAGCTTCGATATCCGGCTCTTCCAGGGTTCCGGCGCCTTTGTTTGCGGTGAGGCGACCGCCCTGGCTAACTCTATCGAGGGGAATACGGGCACGCCCCGCCCCAGACCTCCCCGTATGACTACGGCGGGACTCTTCGGCAAGCCGACGGTCGTCAACAATGTCAAGACCCTGGCCTTCGTGCCGCAGATAATCAAAAACGGTGCCGGGTGGTTTAAAGGAATCGGCACGAAAGACAGCCCGGGCACGGCCGTATTCGCCCTGGCCGGCAAGATAGTCAATACGGGCATGGTCGAGGTACCCATGGGCACCACCCTGCGCCAGATTATCTTCGACGTAGGCAGCGGCATTCCCAAGGGCAAACGCTTTAAAGCCGTCCAGATAGGCGGCCCTTCCGGCGGCTGCCTCCCAGAATCGTCCCTGGACCTGCCCGTCGATTTCGATTCCCTTCAAGTAGCGGGAGCCATCATGGGCTCCGGCGGTATGGTGGTCCTCGATGAGGATGACTGCATGGTGGAGATAGCCCGCTACTTTTTAGAGTTCACCCAGCGCGAGTCCTGCGGCAAGTGCACCTTCTGCCGACTCGGCACCAAGCAGATGCTGGAGATATTGACCGACTTCACCCAAGGCAAGGGCACGATAGAAGATATCGACAGCCTGGCAAAACTGGCTGAAGAAGTTAAGGACGGCTCGCTCTGTGGACTGGGACAAACGGCACCCAACCCGATACTGACCACCCTGCGCTACTTCCGGAACGAATACGAAACCCACATCCAGATGGGCAAATGCCCGGCACTGATGTGCCAGCACCTCATCGCCTACTATATACTCCCCGACAAATGCGAACGCTCCTGCGATGCCTGTATCGGCAGCTGCGCCGTGGAAGCTATCAGCCCCAATAAGAAGAGAATCAAGGTCATCGACCAGGAGAAGTGCGTCAAGTGCGGCACCTGCCTTAAAGCCTGTCCGCC
>JBGPRB010000024.1:0-19353 GCA_041489355.1 Dehalococcoidia bacterium | reverse complement strand
TGTCAGCGAAGAAGCCGCGGAAAAAGTCTTTAAAAAGTTCAACGGCCTGTACATGTTCCCGGAGTCGCACGCCTTCGCCTTCGGGGTGACGGCTTACCAGGCATCCTGGCTCAAGCACTATTATCCGCTGGAGTTCTTCGTGGCTATCTTCAACCAGCAGCCCATGGGCTTCTATAATCTGGAAACGTTGAAAGAGGACGCCAAAAGACACGGCATCACTGTCTTGAATCCCGATATAAATAAGAGCCAGGCTAAATGCACGATTGAAAGCGGTGATTCTCTATTAACCCATCACCCTGAGAATCCATCAAAAAATGGCAATAATCCCCTCTCCCTCGACGGGTTCACCCTGAAGGTTCTCCCTGAAGGGAGAGGGCAGGGTGAGGGTGAAACAGGGATGAATATCCCCCTCACTCTAACTCTCTCCCACGGTGGGGAGAGAGGACGGCGTGTTCGGACAGCCTCAGAAGTTGATAAACAACCTCAAAACGGCGCTCTGCGCCTCGGGTTCCTGAACGTCCTGGGGCTGGGGGAGGTCTCCGCCCGGGCGATAGAAGAAGGGAGGGGAAAACCCGGGGCTTTTCGAAGCATCGGGGAATTCCTGGAGCGCACCGGCGTACTGGAGGAGGTAGCCCTCAACCTGGCGGGGGCCGGGGCTTTCGATAGCCTTGAGCCGAACCGCAGAAAAGTGAAGTGGGAAATCGGGCTTAGATACAGGCCGATAAACTCTCAACTACCCCTCCCGCTCCCCGTGGAGCAGGACCTGGTAGAACTGGATGCCCCGAGCGACTGGGAGCGCATGAAGGAAGAATACAACGTGCTTAGCCTCTTTCCCGCCGGTCACGTCATGGCCCGGCTCCGCCCGCGTTTCAACGGAGGTTTCTGCACCAGCCAGGACATCGATAAACTGGGCGATGGCGCCGCGGTGACGACCGCCGGACTGGTCATCCGCCGCCAGCGGCCGCAGGGCAAGGTGGTCTATATCACCCTGGAGGATGAGTTCGGCCATATTCCGTGTATGGTCTTCTCGAAGGTGTACGAGCGCCATGAGCATAAATTCAAAGCTCCCTTCCTGGTGGTAAAGGGAAGGCTCACCAGACGCGAGGGGACCCACAACGTGGTCGTCACCCAGGTGAAACCGTTCAGCGCTCTGGATAAGGTCCCGCAGTCCAAGGACTGGAGATGAACCACTTTAATCGCCGAGGGCGAACTTCAGATAGCTGGCAACCGCAACCGCCGCCGCAGCCACACGCAAAACGGTATCTCCCAGAGACACCGGGATAAAACCTTCGCTCTGAGCCAGTTCAATTTCTTCCGATGTAAAATCACCTTCCGGGCCTACCAGCACGATGATGTTATTCGGCCTGGCTTCGGCAATGGCATCTTTTATTAACCTTCTCTCACCGGCCAGGGTGGGTATCAGCTTAAGGTCGTAATTATGAGAATCTGAGATTACATTTTCCAGGCGGGTCACCGGCTCGATAAGCGGAATACTGCTTCTCTGGCTTTGCCGGGCGGCATTTTGAGCGATTTTCCTCCAGCGTTTCAGCCTGGACTCTGTTTTCACGTCATCCAGCTTTACTACCACTCTCTCTGTCCACATGGGAATAATGCGCTCTACCCCGATCTGCGTTAGATAGTCGATAATATCGTCCATCCGGCTGCCTTTCGGGATGGCACAGGCTATTGTAAGCTTCGTTTTATGATTGCTTGTCGACTTTATGGGTGTGATTCTTAGCTCGGCCTGCTTTCCTTCTATCTTAGCAATCACACCAGCATACTCTTTCTCCTGGCTATCGAAGACGATGACCTCATCATCAACTTTTAAACGCAGAACATCCTTGAGATGGTGCAGTTGTTCGGAATCCGAAAGAAAAACCTTATCGCCGTCGATATGGTCGATATAAAAGCGGTGCATATGGCCGATTTACATATCCTTCAGGAATAAAGTGCTATTATTTTAAACTATTAAATTCCTATGTTTCCGGCAGGAGCGGCAGTTCTCCTTCTATGCCAAGCTCCTTAAGAGCTTCAGTAAATAATATTAACAAACAAACCCGCAGCTGTTCTCGTTGTTCGTCAGATAATGAAGACAAGATTTGGCGGATTAATTCCTGCCCCATTACCTTCTGGCAGACCTCCCGCCCCTTTTTCGTTATTGAAATCCTTACGACATTGCCTCTTTTTTTATCCTTCTTTTTCGTGACAAGCCCGTTCTTCTGCATCCTGATAATAAGTTCAGACACCGAGTGAGGTTCCAGGAAAAGACGGCGTGATAACGCCGCCGGCGTTACCCGACCCTCAAGTGCCCAGATAGACACCAGAGCCGCGGCTTGATTGGGATGAAGATATTGCCCTACTTTCTTATGCCTGACCTTGGATATCGCTGCCCTGGTCTGGGAAAGCAATAACCACAATCTGTAATAATCGTCTAAAACCGGCGTTTCCCCCATGTTCTCCTCGCCCCCTCTCATACACTCCTCAATATGTATAAGTGAAATTTATATCCTGTTTGTTAAACAGAAAACTCTGTACCATCAGATAATAGACCTAACGGGTAGTCCCGTCAACATTTTATGGGTCAATATCCAGTATATGGGTTGACAACATTCAGGGGTCAATGGCATAATGTCTGATAATCGTACTACGATGTAGCAATAATTTAGTCATTATTATGTTAACTGAGAAAGGAGGCTGTGGATGGCCGAAAAAGAACTGGTGAAAATTACTGGCGGCAGCAATGTCATCTACAAGCCGGGAGTTCTGGAAGAGTATTCTCAGGACTCCAGCTTTACTCCCAAAGTAAAGCCCAGATGCGTCGTCAGGCCTGCGAACGTTGCAGAAGTACAGGAAATCGTGAAATGGGCGAATGAAACCAGAACACCTCTGGTGCCGATAAGCTCGGGGGCACCTCACTTCCGGGGTGACACCGTTCCCGGCACAGCCGGCGCCGTTATCGTCGACCTGAGCAGAATGAAGAAAATCATCAGGGTAGACGCGAAAAATAAAGTTGCCATGGTCGAACCCGGTGTGACTTTCGGCGAACTGCAGACGGAACTGGCAAAGTCAGGCCTCTGCGCCTATATGCCTTTAGCTCCCCGCCAGACCAAATCGGTAATAGGCAGCGTGCTGGAGAGAGAACCGATAACCATGCCTTCTCACCACTGGGACAGCACCGACCCCCTGCTCTGCGCCGAGGTCGTCTTCGGGACCGGGGACAAATTCAGGACCGGGGAGGCTTCCGGGCCCGATACGGTCGAGGAACAGTGGGAAATGGGGAGAGTCCAGATGAATCCCTTCGGCCATAGCCACGTCGACTTCCAGAGATTGATAGCCGGGGCTCAGGGTACCATCGGCATAGTTACCTGGACGTCACTGAAATGCTGTTACCTTTCGAGGTTGAGTCGGGCACTTCTGGTGCCGTCGGCCAGTCTCGAGCCACTGATTGACCTTATTTACAGGCCGTTAAAATTCAGGTTAGGCGGCAAACTCTTTATCCTGAACGGTCTTAACCTCGCCTGTCTGCTCGGTAAAAACCCCAAGGAGATTCAAGAACTCAAAAATAGTATACCCCCATGGGTCCTGTTCGTCAGCTTCGAAGGTTACGGTGTTCTTCCCGAGGAAAAGGTCGCCTACGAGGAAGTCGACTTTAGAGTCATGGCAAGGTCGTTTAATCTCATGCCGGCCAATGAAATTCCCGGTGCCAGCGCCGATGATTTATTACGGTTATTATCACAGCCTTCCCCTGAGCCTTACTGGAAGACGAGATTCAAAGGCGGCGTTCAGGATATCTTTTTCCTGACCACTCTCGATAAGACCCCGGACTTCACCGCAGCCATAGCTGACCTGGCCCGGCAGCAAAATTTCCCGCTGGAAAATATCGGCGTTTATATTCAGCCGATAGTACAGGGTACCAGCTGCCATTGCGAGTTCAACCTGTATTATAACCCGGCTAAGAACTCCGAGGTAGAAGCAACCAGAAAGCTCATCAGCCTCGGCAGCGAAAAAATAGCCGCCTTAGGCGGATTCTTCTCCCGACCCTACGGAGCGTGGAAGGACATAGCCTACCGCCGCGCCGGGGGCACGATAAACATGCAGAAGAAGGTCAAGGATATTTTCGACCCCAACGGAGTCCTCAATCCCGGGAAACTATGCTTCTAAGAATTTGAAAGCCGAGGAGGTAAAAGAATGGCATGGCAAGATTATGTGCATGATATGCAAAGATGCACCAGGTGTTCCTACTGCAAGTGGATACCTTACAGATATATGCGGAATACCGATTTCGCCCAGGGCTGCCCGTCCCTCTCCCGCTACTTATGGCACGCTTATGCCGCCAGCGGTAAATTCAACATGGCATATTCCCTGCTTCAGAACAGGATAGAAATTGACGATACATTCCTGGACGTGCTTTACAAGTGCAACATGGACGGCAGTTGCGATATCTCGTGTAAAGTCCAGCAGGATATCGAGCCATTGCAGTTGATGCAGGAACTCAGGATTAAATGCGTTGAGGATGGCCAGCTGATCCCCGCCCACATGCTCGTCATCGAGGGCCTCAGGAAAGAAGACAACATGATGCAGTCCTCCAAGGCGGACCGGGGCAAATGGGCCGAGGGGTTGAAAGTAAAAAACCTCACCGGAGAAAGCGCCGAGGTCGTCTATCATGCCGGCTGCCGTTATTCTTTCGACCAGGAGCTCTGGCCGGTAGCCAGAGGCGGACTCCAGTTGCTCATGAATGCCGGCGTCGATGTCGGCATCATGGGCACCGATGAAGCCTGCTGCGGCGGACGCGCCTACGAGCTGGGCTATGCCGGCGAGCTGACCAAGTACGCCGAGCACCAGATGGAAGCTTTCCGTACCGCCGGCGTCAAAATGCTGGTCACGCCCTGCTCCGATTGCTACGCCTGCTTCAAAGTTCTCTATGATAAAATCGGCAAGAAACTGGGAATAGAAGTTTTACACATCACACAGTACCTTGACCGATTAATTAAAGAGGGCAAGCTCAAACTGACCAAAAAAGTACCGCTGACGGTAACCTACCACGACCCCTGTCACCTGGGAAGGCTGGGAGAACCCTGGATACACTGGCAGGGAAAAGAGACGAAAGTAATGGGGCAAATGATTATCCACGACCCGCCGAAAAAGTTCCGGCGCGGCACCAACGGGGTCTATGAAACGCCCAGGGACATTTTAAAAAACATCCCCGGTTTGAATTTTGTAGAGATGTATCGGATTAAGGAATACTCCTGGTGCTGCGGCGCCGGCGGGGGCGTCATCGATGCTTATCCCGACTTTGCCACCTGGACAGGCTCCGAGAGGCTGAAAGAGGCCAGGGCCGTGGGGGCCAGGGCCATCGTAACCGCCTGCCCGTGGTGTAAGCGTAATTTCCTGGATGCTGCTAAAGAGACCGGGGACAATATGGAGGTCTATGATATCATCGAGCTTGTCCAGAAGGCTATCTAATATGTCTGCTAAGAATACAGGAAAGCAGGAGGCATTGCCATGAAACTGTCCAGAGAGGAATACCAGGCTTTAGAAAACATCGTGGGTCCGGAATATATCAATCAGGAACCGGTCATCATGGATACCTATAACCAGGTATGGGGAAATAAATTTTTCTTCGATGAAAAACACTCGGTTCGTCCGGCGGCGGTGCTGCTGCCCGCCAATACCGAGGAGGTTTCGGCGGCGGTCAAGGTATGCAATAAATACGGCATACTGTTTAAAGCTTTCTCATCGGGGTTCGAGTACCTGTCGCTGTCGCTGGTTCACAGCAAGGGTATACTCTTCGACCTCAGAAGGATGAACCGTATTATCGAAATTGACGCCAGGAATATGCGGGCTGTGGTGGAGCCTTATATTTCCATATACAGGCTTCAGCTTGAGGCAGCCAAGTACGGCCTCTTTACCGGCAGAATAGGTGTCGGCTACAGCGCCGGGATAATCGCCGCCGAGTGCTGTCATCACGGGTGCCAGCATACTATGGTTTTTACCAGCGGTTACGGACGCAACGTCCTGGGCGTCGAGTGGGTACTGCCTACGGGCGAGATATTGCGTATGGGCACGGCTGATAGCGGTGGAGATATGTTCTCGGCCGATGGGCCGGGCTTCAGCCTCAGGGGAATACTGAGAGGCAGGACCGGAGCCAACGGCGGTCATGGCGTCATCACCAAAGCCAGCGTGAAGCTCTATCCCTGGTACGGCCCGGCGGAGTGGGAGCAGAAAAAGAAACCGGGGGAACCGCTTTGTTTCGGGCAGCTGGACAGCGTGCTGGACGGATATAGAGTATTCGTTCCCTCCTTTCCTGACCTGGATAAAACCCTGGAGGCTTCGGAAGATTTATGCCGCGCCGAGATACTATGCGCTTTCGGTATCGGCATCATCGGCACTACTCAGATGCAGGAAGGCAACGATGAAGAATGGGCGATGATGCAGAAAATGACGCGGAATATCGACCCCGCCGGAGGAATGTCGATAGCCAACTCGGTGGTGGCCGTCATCGGCGGGCAATCCACCAGAGAGCTGGAATATAAGGAGAAATGCCTCCGGGCGATTACGGAGAAATGGGGCGGCCGCTTTTCCCCTATTTTGAACGAACCGAGGGGGCTGGCCCGGGCTTTTGCCGATATTATGTGGTCTAATGGTGTGAACCTCCGGTCTACCGGCGACTTCCTGCCGTCATCTTCGAGTCCTGACGGCTCGCCGGCTATGCTGAAGAAACTGGCGCTGCAGGAAGGAGAGGTCAAGAAACGTTACGAGGAGGCCGGGGCATTCCTAACAATGGGTTCCGGTATGAGAATGGTATCGTGGCGTCCCGAGGAAAATCTTTCCATAGGGGCACAGGGTATTTCAACCGCCCAGTACGACCCCTATGACCCGGTTTCGCTTAAAGCCGCCCGTGATTTCATCGATGAATTATTCGACCCGCGTAGCCCTTTCAACCGATATGGAGTTCCCTCACGGGGCGGCTGCCTCCAGATTGAGCCGGTCACCCATATCCACCAGAACTGGGGGCCCCTTTACGATAATTACGATAAATGGCTCAGGCAGATAAAAAAGATGCTCGACCCCAACACGGTGGGAGACTGGACGGCCTATATCCCGCCGGAATATCCCGATTATGCTAAAGAAGGGGACTACGTATTGCCGTCTTACGGGAAAGACGAAAGGTTATAAAGCAATTTTATTGCATATAATACAATAATGCTACTATAATACCCATTAATGGAAATTTGCCGTGCAAGAGCCCCGGTGTGAAGCTAACGGTAGAAGTTTTATCTATTGATACGCTTTCTCGACCAGGGGTAAACATCATCTAAAATCCTTCCATATCAGTCTATACTCCCTGTAACGTTAAACGAAATATAGTACAGCACGACCAGCGGAAAGGAGTAATTGCCTTTGGTGGAAAACAGAGAAGATTCTGGCAGTGAAAAATCCCCGATGCAGCGGGACTGGACAAAAGGCAACATCACCAGCAATCTCTGGTCTCTGGCCTGGCCCATGACCATCAGCACCAGCATCATGATGCTCGGCCCTTTCATCGACATGATATGGATAGGCAAGCTGGGGTCGGCGTCCATGGCCGGGGTAGGTATTTCCAGCATCGTGGTCATGCTGATAAACTCTTTGATAATGGGCCTGTTCACCGGCCTCCGGGCTATGGTTGCCCGCCTCGTGGGAGCCGGCGATAACAAACAGGCCAACCATGTTTCACAGCAGGCTTTCGTCATCGGTATCGTATTATCTTTAGTCATGGCAGCGATAGGCCAGTTCTATGCCACGTCGATACTTAAACTCTGGAAGCTTGAACCCGATGTTATCGTTGCCGGGGCGACCTATATGCGTATCGAGCTTATAGGCACCTTCACCATGTCCTTCGGAATGCTGGCTCAGAGCATCATGCAGGCATCCGGAGATGCCAAGACACCGATGAAAATAAGCATCGGCACCAGGATTTTCCACATCTTTGTTTGTCCTTTCCTTATCTTCGGCTGGTGGATTTTCCCCGAACTCGGCGTTAGAGGAGCAGCTCTTACCGGCGTTATTTCACAGGGTATCGGCGGGGCCATCGGACTCTGGGTGCTCTTCAGCGGACGTACGCGGCTTCATATCACTTTACGTAAGTTCAGCTTCGATTGGGGTATTATCTGGCGCACGGTCAAAATTGGCATCCCATCTTCACTGGGCGGTATACACATGAACGTCGGCAGCATCGTGTTTATGTGGTTTATTGCCCCATTCGGCACCCTCGCCATCGCCGGTCATAACCTTGTCTCCAGGGTGGATATGTTCGTACTGATGCCCGCCATGGGGCTGGGCTCAGCGGCCGGTATACTGGCGGCGCAAAACCTTGGGGCGCAACAGGCGGGACGTTCGGCCAGGACAGCCTGGACGGCTATAGGATGGTTTACCGGAATCATGTTCATCTTCTCGATAGCAATCTGGTTCTGGGCCGATTATATCGTCCGCATCTTCAATCCCGAACCGGAACTGATAGACATAGCCGGCAAGTTCCTGAAGATACAGATAGCCAGCTATATGTGCAACGGCCTGATGATGGTCATGATGAGCGTTATGAATAGCGTGGGTGATACGCTGATAGCCTTCATTATAGACCTTGTGACGATGTGGGGGATACGGGTGCCCCTGGCCGTCTTTCTACCCCATGTCGCCAATCTCGGTGTTTACGGCGTCCGCTGGGCGCTGGTTGCCGATACCGTATCATCAGCGATTATCTTCATCATCTATTTCAAGTCGGGCCGCTGGAAGAAGAAAAAGATATAGCTTTCAGTGTATTGTTCCCGGCTACTGGGGTAAAACGGAAATTCAGACGGAATAATACTGTTTACATCAGGTTGGCAGGTGATAACCTCACCCCTTGCCCCTCTCCAGCCAGAATCATTGATAAGAAACCACAGATATTGATGGCTGGAGAGGGGAGTTCAGGAGAGAGGGGGCTTCGCCCCCTCTCGAATTCTTTCCCCCTCTCAAACAAAATAAAAATAGAGCACTAAGGATAAACCTGTTTGAGAGGGGGACACAGGGGGTGTGTATATAAAATCAGCCGAATACACACAGAATCGGCAGGATTACCAATATCACCAAAAGACGGTATAATAGAAACAGTATGAAAAGCCCCGGATACTACCTTCGGCGGACAAAAATAGTATGCACCATCGGGCCGGCCTCCGGCCCGGTAACCGTAATGCAGCCGTTGATAAAAGCGGGGATGGATATCGCTCGCCTGAATCTGTCTCACGGTACGCTCGATGAACACGCCAACTATATTAAAAACGTCAAAAAATTGAGCCGTCGTACGGGGATAAATGTGGCTGTACTTATCGACCTGCCGGGACCCAAATATCGCATCGGCCGACTCAAAGGAGGCCAGACAGTACTGAAAAAAGGCAGCCAGGTACGTCTCACGAGTGAAGAGATAGAGGGCGACGACTCCCTGCTCCCGTTGACCTTACCCAATCTTTCCAGGGATATTAAGGTGGGAGATACCGTTATCCTCGATGATGGCGCGATGCAACTGAAGGTCCAGGGAATAGATAGCACCGGGGTAAAGTGCCGGGTAACCGCTGGCGGTCTGCTCCGGCAGGGACGCGGACTGGTGGTACCGGGAATGAAAATTTCCGTCCCCTTTATCACCGACCAGCTTCGAAAAGATATCCTTTTCGCCGTGAAGCAGCAGCCTGATTTCCTGGCTTTATCCTTCGTTACCAGCGCCAGTGATATCGCCGGCGTTAAGGCCATACTGCATGAGAACGATGCGAATATACCCATCATTGCGAAAATAGAGCGCGGTGAGGCGGTCAGGAATTTCAATAGTATTCTGGCTGCCTGCGACGGCATCATGGTTGCGAGAGGCGACCTCGGCGTGGAAATCCCCCTGGAAAGAGTGCCGTTAATACAGAAGGAAATCATCAAGAAATGCAATCGGGCCGGCAAGCCCGTTATTACCGCAACCGAAATGCTGGAGTCGATGATAGACTCGGTCCGCCCGACACGCGCCGAGACTACCGATGTCGCTAATGCCATCTTCGACGGCACCGATGCCGTCATGCTTTCCGCCGAGACGTCCATAGGTAAATATCCGGTACAATCCGTGAGAATGATGGCAAGAATCGCCAGAGCGGCAGAGAAAAAGTTGCTCTATGAACAGATTCTGGCAGAAAGGCGCAGCTGGCTGGAGCGTGAAACAGATGAACTCATCAGCTATAGCGCCTGTCAAACCGCACACAGTCTGCGTGCCGCCGCTATTGTGGCCTTTACGCAGTCGGGCAGTACCGCGATAAGGGTATCTAAATACCGGCCCAGCGTGCCCACCCTGGCGCTGACTCCAAGCAGTACCGTCGCGGGGAAACTGCTATTATATTGGGGCGTACGCCCTCACAAGATAATCGAGCCAGCATCTGTCGACGAGCTATTTGACCTGGCGGCAAGGTTATCAAGAGACCTGGGAGTAGCCAGACCGGGCGATTTGATAATCATCGCCGCCGGCATACCCATCGGTCAGGCGGGTTCTACGAACATGCTTAAAGTGGAAAGAATCATCGGTTAGGCTGAGCGATGCCGATATCAACCCATATTAGATAATATAATCGAATTCATAAGAGGAGGTTATCATGAGTGCAAAAAGAACGGATTATTCTATATTCGACAAGTTCAATTTCGAACGTAAGCCCGTAGGCGTCAAATACTCGATGGAAAAGCCTAAGGGAATCAAGCCAACAAATAAGAAGCTTGCCCTTTGTGAGATGTTCAAAGAAGCGCAGAACAGTAAACCGTTTTACGTGACGAAAGAAAACGTGCAATGCGGAGAGCAGGTGCTGGGTATCGTTGATTTTCCGCCAATAATGTATAGCGGACAATTAGGGCCGATGTACGCCATGTTTAAAAATCCGGGTGCCAACAGAAGAATCTATGATTACGTTCCAACATTACCAAAGGATTCCGTAACCTATATCACTCACGCCTCCATAGACCAGATGACGTTTGACCCTGATTTATTAATTATTACAGCCAGCGCAACTCAGGCGGAAATCATACTCAGGGCCAGCAGCTATTCCGATGGGAAGATGTGGAACGCCAAGGGAACGACCTGCCTGGCCTGTGCCTGGATATACGCTCATCCGTACTTGAGCGGTGAAATGAACTACACCGTCAGCGGACTCGGCTTCAGCATGAAAGCCAGAGGGGTGCTACCTGAAGGGCTGTTTATTATCACCTTCCCCTTCGATACGATTTCTCCCCTGATAGAAAATCTGAAGGATATGGAATGGGACCCTTACTGGTTCCACCTGGGGAGAGAGGGATTCATTAAAGAGACCCGGAAAAAAAGCGGGGAATTAGCTAAGAAGCTTTCTGAAGCATAGAATAGCTAAAACTTTAATAGAGTGTGTTTAATAGTGTCATTCCCGCCCCGATAAAAACGGGGTAAACTCCAGCGGGAATCCGGTACCCCCACTCTGTCATTCTGAGCGTAGCGAAGAATCTCGGGGAGGGGGAAGCAGTCTGGATTCTCGGGTCAAGCCTTCAGGCTGAAGCGTTCAGGCTGAAGCCCGAGGATGACATTATTTAATGATCATCGATACCGGGTATGGGGAAGCGACGGCACATCTGCCCAATCTCCTGCCTCACTTCATCAAGGAGTTTCGCGTTATCGATATGATTGATTACTTTGACAATCGATGACGCAATGAGCTTCATCTCTTCCTTCCCGAAGCCACGCGTGGTCACGGCCGGTGTCCCCAGCCTGATGCCGCTGCACACGCTGGGCGGGCGGGTATCGAAGGGGATGGTATTCCGGTTAACGATAATGCCGGCAGCACCCAGAGACTCCTCAGCCTGCCGACCGGTCACCCCGGTATCGGTGAGGTCTACTAAAATAAGGTGGTTATCCGTGCCGCCCGATACCAGCCGCAGGCCCAGCCTCTGTAGCTCAATAGCCAGGGTCAGCGCATTTTCCAGGATGGCTCTCTGGTAATCGGTAAACTCCGGCTGCATGGCTTCGTAGAGCGCCACCGCCTTGGCGGCAATGGCATGCATGTGGGGTTTGCCCTGCGTCTCCGGGAAGACGGCGGCATCTATAGCTTTAGCCAGTTCCGACCGGCACAATATCAGGCCGCCGCTCGGACCCCGCAGCGTCTTGTGTGTGGTCGTGGTTACCACGTCGGCGTAGGGGACGGGGGTGGGATGTAAGCCGACGGCCACCTGCCCGGCGATGTGGGCCATGTCAACCATGAGCTTTGCCCCGACCGAGTCGGCAATACGCCGGAACCGTTCGAAGTCGATAATCCGCGGGTAAGCCGTGTATCCTGCCAGGATTAACCTGGGCTTGTGCTCCTGCGCCAGTCTTTCAACCTCGGGGAAATCAATCCGCTCCGTCTCCTTATTGACGCCGTACGGGATAAACCTATACGACTTGCCGGAAAAATTCACCTTGTCGCCGTGGGTAAGGTGCCCGCCGTGGGTCAGGTTCATCGCCATGACGGTATCGCCATGCTCCAGAAGGGCAAAGTAGGCGGCCATATTGGCCTGAGAGCCGCTGTGCGGCTGGACATTAGCATGACCGGCGTGGAAAAGCTCCTTGGCGCGCCTGATGGCCAGCTCCTCGATGGTGTCCACGTTTTCACAGCCGCCGTAGTAGCGCTTGCCGGGATAGCCCTCGGCGTACTTATAGTTCAGGAAAGAGCCCTGTGCCTCGAGGACAGCCCGGCTGGCATAGTTCTCCGAGGCGATGAGGTTCGCTATTTCCTTCTGCCGCTGCATTTCACATTCAATGGCACGGCTTATTTCCGGGTCGGCCCTATCCAGGAAACTCATAAAAACTCTCTCCTTAAGACGAGGTCAGGCACCATGAATAGTCTACACTGGCACTCTGGGGCTGTCAATTGGACCCGTGGAGGAATAAATTGACAAAGGATTGCCAAATTACTAAACTAAGATAATTTTATGTCCACTGAAGGTAGTGACAGCGATCAAAGGAGTGATAAAATGCCCAAAGTAAAAGCCGGCGATATCAATATGTATTATGAGATACATGGAAGTGGAGAGCCTCTGGTCTTTATCAACGGCCGCCATATGTGCCAGGCTTTGCTTTACCGTCATGTCCCGGTGTTTGCGTGTGAGTACCGGGTAATCACCTTCGATAACCGGGGGGCAGGCAAAAGCGATGCGCCGGATGTCCCCTATTCTATTGAGATGATGGCAGACGACCTCGCTGGGCTGCTGGATGCCATTGGTATTGATAGCGCGCATGTTACAGGTTATTCCATGGGTTCAAAGGTGGCCGAGGAATTGGCCCTTAACCACCCGGAGAAAGTAAAAAGCCTCATGCTGG
Organism: Dehalococcoidia bacterium; assembly: GCA_041489355.1. Classification (GTDB taxonomy): domain Bacteria; phylum Chloroflexota; class Dehalococcoidia; order Dehalococcoidales; family RBG-16-60-22; genus JBGPRB01. Next base: position 6,002 of record JBGPRB010000024.1, on the reverse strand, counting down.
TTTGTTACGCTCCCCCGAACCCTGATATCCCCCGGGAACCCGGCCCAACAATAGAAGAAAGAATAAGCTGGTTAACACAGCCCCTGGAAGAAAGAGTAAGGGGTCTCCTGAGTGTGTGCGTAAGCGAGGAATTCATTCAGAAAAAACATCAGCTCGCAGAAAAGATGGTTAAAATAATGATTGAAGGTTTCGGGCCTCCACACGGTCAAAAAAGACACGTGCAGGCGTCTTTCTCTCATAATAACTATAAACGCTTGCCGGAAATAAAACCTCCTACCCTAGTCATAGCCGGTGGCGATGATTGGTCAGCCCCACTGGATGACTTACGCTCCATGGCGGAAAGAATCCCGGGGGCGGAACTGGCTATTCTGGAGGGGATGGGACACTTTTTAATGTGGGAAGGTTTTGAAGAGTCCAACCGGATAATGCTGGACTTCCTCAAGCGGCACCGCACCAAATAGGTAGTTGAGAAACCGCTCATGGTGAGCCTGTCACAACCGCTCATGGTGAGCCTTTCGTATTTTATTACCCGCTCATGGTGAGCCTGTCGAACCATAGCGGTATGATTGCCTTGCCCTTCGACGAGCTCAGGGTGAACGAGGGGAAAACGCCTTTTACCTATTGCTAGGCGGCACCGCACTAAAAAGGCTTGACAAAGCGTACCTTCCTCTCTATAATAAGAAGAAACCCCCACTTGATTTGACAGTCTATTCCTAATTCTATTAAAAATAGTGCAAATGTTTATTCCAGAGGCACTCTATTACCGAATCCTGAATTGATTCCCTGTTAATTTCCAAGGGCAGGACTGGAGTTATTCCAGATTTGTTATAGTCCGTTATATATGCCGAAGTATATCTTTGTAACCGGTGGCGTGGTCAGTTCCGTAGGGAAAGGCATCACCGTCGCCTCGATTGGAACCATCCTGAAAAGCCGCGGGGTTACCGTGGCCGTCCAGAAGCTCGACCCCTACCTGAACGTCGACCCGGGCACGATGTCCCCCTACCAGCACGGCGAGGTATATGTCACCAGGGACGGAGCGGAAACAGACCTCGACCTGGGTAACTACGAACGCTTTATCGATGCCGAGGTCACCGCCGACTCCAATGTCACCTCCGGGCAAATTTATAGCACCCTTATCACCCGGGAAAGGCGCGGCGACTTCCTGGGCGGCACCATCCAGATTGTGCCCCACCTGACCAACGAGATTAAAGACCGCTTCAAGAAACTCGCCAGCAAGTCCCAGGCTGAAGTGATTCTCATTGAGGTGGGGGGCACGGTAGGCGACATCGAGGGGCAGCCCTTCCTCGAAGCTATCCGCCAGATGCGTAACGATGTCGGCAGAAACAATGTGCTCTATATTCACGTCACCTTTCTCCCCTACCTCAACTCCACCCAGGAGCTAAAGACCAAGCCCACCCAGCACAGCGTCAACGAGCTGCGCCGTATCGGTATCCAGCCGGATATTATCATCTGCCGCAGCGATTACCCCATCGCGGAAAACCTCAGAGATAAAATATCCCTGTTCTGCGACGTGGAGAAGCAGGCTGTGATTCCTCTGCCTACCGTAAGCACGATATATGAAATCCCGCTAATGCTCGAAGACTGCGGGATGGGTCAGCTGATTGTCGAAAGGCTCGGTATTACGGCACGTCCTGCCGACCTGCGTCAGTGGCGGGAGCTCGTGGAACGTATCAAGACGCCGCACGAGCCGGTAAAAATCGCTCTCGTCGGCAAATACGTTGAGTTTAACGACGCCTATTACTCGGTCCGCGAGGCTCTTTACCACGCGTCACTTTACAACGACCGGTCGCTTAACCTTTTCTGGGTACATTCCGAAGACCTCGAAAAAAACGGGGCGGATACTCTGCTGCGCACCGCCCAGGGTATCATCGTCCCCGGCGGTTTCGGCATCAGGGGCATCGAAGGCATGATAAAAACGGCCAGATACGCCCGGGAAAATAAGATTCCCTATTTCGGGCTGTGCCTGGGGATGCAGGTCATGGTAGTTGAATTCGCCCGTCATGTCTTTAACACGGACGAACCGAACTCCACCGAGTTCAACCTTAATACCAGTTACCCTGTCATCGACTATATGGTCGAGCAAAAGACCTTGCAGACCAAAGGCGCTACGATGCGCCTGGGCAATTATCCGTGCAAGCTCCTGGAGGGCAGCCTGGCCGGCAAAGCCTACGGCCAGCCCCTCGTTATGGAACGACACCGGCACCGCCTGGAATTCAATAACAAATACCGTGAACCGCTGCAAAAAGCAGGCATGGTTTTCAGCGGCGTTTCCCCCGATGATATGCTGGTTGAGATATGCGAACTGGCCGACCACCCCTGGATGCTGGGCTGCCAGTTTCATCCCGAATTCCTGTCCCGCCCCGGTCGCCCGCAACCCCTCTTCCGCGAATTTATCGGCGTGGCTAAAGGCGTACTGCGAGAAGGGGCTCAACCCCCGCTGCCCCTGGCGACTAATTGAGAAGGAGAAGCAAATGCAAATCTTTCTGGATACCGCCAATATCGACCAGATAAAAGAGGCCGCCCGGCTGGGGATTATCAGCGGGGTCACCACCAATCCTTCGCTTTTATCCAAAGAGGCAACATCCGATTATGAAACCGTGACTAAAAAAATCTGCGCCATAATCAGCGGACCGGTTTCCGTGGAAGTGCTTGCCGAAGACGCCGAGTCCATGATTAAAGAGGCCCGCGTCAAAGCCTCCTGGGCACCCAATGTGAACGTCAAAATACCGATTACGGCCGAAGGCCTCAAAGCAACCTCGGTCCTGAGCAAGGAGAACATCAAGGTAAATATGACCCTCTGTTTCTCGGCGAACCAGGCGCTTCTCGGAGCGCTGGCCGGGGCAACCTATGTCAGCATCTTCGTCGGCCGGCTGGATGACGCCGGTCACGATGGCATGCAGGTGGTGGAGGATACCCTGACAATACTGGGTAACTATCCGGAGCTTGACGCCCAGGTGATTGCCGCCAGCATCCGCAACCCCTTACACTGCACCTATGCCGCCATGGCGGGAGTCGATATCGCCACGGTGCCCTATAGCGTGCTGATGCAGATGATACAGCACCCGATGACCGACGTCGGCATCAAACGCTTCCTGGCCGACTGGAAAAGCGTATCTAAAAAATAGAAATTAAGAAAGGAAATAATACCCCTTCCTTCCAGGAAGATGGGACCAGAGCGAGGTGGAACCATGAACATGAATATTGCGGAACTTGAACTCAAGACCAAGGAAGATCTGATGGAAATGGCCAAGGAGAAGGGCATCGCCACCACGGCCACCCTTAAAAAGCATGATATCATCATGCTCCTGCTGGAGACACATACTGAGGAGCAGGGTAATATCTTCTGCAGCGGTATCCTGGAAATCATGGCCGATGGCTACGGCTTTCTAAGGCAGGAAACCCTCCTGCCCAGCCAGACGGACGTCTATATTTCACCGTCTCAGATTCGCCGCTTCGGCCTGCGCAATGGGGACATGGTTACCGGACAGGGCCGCCCGCCGAAAAGCAATGAAAAATATTTCAGTCTTCTGCAAGTGGTCGCTATCAATGGCCTCGACCCCGAGACTATTAAGAGTCGGCAGCCTTTCGGCTCGCTTACCCCCACCTTCCCCGACAGGCTCATTAACCTTGAGCAATCCCCGACCGACCTCTCCACCCGCCTTATCAATCTCATCGCCCCCATCGGACGTGGGCAGCGCGGCCTGATTGTCTCGCCCCCCAAGGCCGGCAAGACACTGCTGCTTAAAGCTATTGCCAACTCCATTTCTACCACCTATGAGGACATTCATTTAATGGTCTGCCTTATCGGCGAGCGCCCGGAAGAGGTTACGGACATGAGGCGCTCGGTAAAGGGAGAAGTAGTCGCGGCCACTTTCGACGAGATGGTGGAGAACCAGACACGCGTCGCGGAACTCGGTCTTGAAAGGGCTAAACGCATAGTGGAAAGCGGCAAGGACGTGGTCATCCTGCTCGATGGTATCACCCGTCTGACCCGCGCCTATAACCTGGCCATGCCCTCCAGCGGCCGTACCCTGTCCGGCGGTATCGACCCCGCCGCCCTGCACCCGGCCAAGCGTTTCTTCGGCGCTGCCCGCAACACTGCCGAGGGCGGCAGCCTTACAATTATCGCCACCTGCCTTGTCGATACCGGCAGTCGCATGGACGACCTCATCTATGAGGAGTTCAAAGGTACCGGCAATATGGAGCTTCACCTCGACCGCAGGCTTTCTGAGCGTCGTATCTTCCCGGCCATGGATATCGGGCGCAGCGGCACCAGGCGTGAAGAGCTTTTACTGGGCGAGGAGACCACGAAGCAGGTGTGGCTGCTGCGGCGTATGGTGGGGATAATAGCCTCCGACTCCAATAACTATGTCGAGGGAACGGAGCGTGTTCTCGAGAGAATGCGCAAGACCAAGAACAACGCCGAGTTCCTGGTGGGACTGAACAGAGGAGAGATGTAATTTCAAGCCATTTAATAATGTCATTATCGGGCTTTAGCCTGATTCAGCCTGAAGGCTTCACCCGAGAATCCAGGGGAGGAGTGGTGAAATATGAAAAATGGTAATGTAAATGTTTTGGGCGCCATCGGGAACACCCCGCTGGTACAGTTGTTAAACCTGAACGGAAATCCTGGCGTGAAGGTTCTCGCCAAGCTGGAAGGCAACAACCCCGGAGGTTCCGTAAAAGACCGCCCGGCTTTCTACATGATTACGATGGCGGAGGTATCCGGTGAGCTAACCAGGGACAAGACGATAATTGAGCCGACCTCCGGGAATACGGGTATTGCCCTGGCTATGATAGGCGCCGCCAAGGGCTATAAAGTTAAGCTGTTCATGCCGGAATGTGTCAGTGTCGAAAGGCAGCTTGTCCTCCAGGCTTTCGGTGCCGAAGTAGTACTTACGCCGGCTAAAGAGGCCGTCGATGGAGCCATCCGGCGTGCCCATCAGGCTTTAGAGACTGAGCCGGCTAGATATTTTATGCCCAACCAGTTCGATAACCCGAACAATATACTGTCTCATTACGAGACCACCGGCCCGGAGATATATAATCAGACCAAAGGCAGAGTTGACGTATTCGTTGCCAGCATGGGAACGACGGGAACTCTCATCGGTACCGGTAAATATCTGAGGGAAAAGATACCCGGTATCAAAATCGTTGGAGTCGAACCTACGGTGGGGCACACCATCCAGGGACTGAAAAATATGAAGGAGAGCGTTGTCCCCGGTATCTATGACTCCAAGGCTTTCGATGAAAAGGTTACCGTCGAAGACGGTGACGCTTTTGAGACGGCCCGGATGCTGGCCGTAAAAGAAGGGCTTTTTACGGGTATGTCCAGCGGTGCCGCCGTGTCGGGAGCCCTGCAAGTTGCTGCTAAAATGAAAAAGGGTACTATCGTGGTCATCCTGCCCGACCGCGGTGACCGCTACCTGAGCACCACGCTGTTCCGCTCTATCTGCGCCAAGTGTCCGCCTTAAACGATTGGGCTAATTTCAATAGCTGAGATTTTATGAATTATCTATATGCTTTTATAGATGTATCAGGTAATTACGACTTCTCAGTAAAAGGCACGAAATATCTTGTACTCACTAGTTTGATATGCACGGACGTTAATCCTGGGATATTAGAACTACACACACTTAAGCACGATATAATTGATTATGGTATCAATCTGGAATATTTTCACGCTTCTGAGGACAAACAAATTGTTAGGGATAGAGTGTTTGATATTATATCTAGCTTAGGCCATATAAGAATTGACAGTCTTATTATTAGTAAAAGTAGAACCGTTCCGTCTCTTAGACCATTAAACCGTTTCTATCCGACAATGGTAGAGAATCTCCTTAAATATCCCTTTGACCCGCGCGGAATAGATGTCAGTCGTTTTGACAAGGTCTTCATCTTTTTAGACAGAGAGTCATCACGCGCTAGTGAAAGGGATGCCCTCACAAAAGCTTTGAAACTTTCCCTAGCTCGTCATCTGG
>JBGPRB010000023.1:0-19532 GCA_041489355.1 Dehalococcoidia bacterium | reverse complement strand
GCGGCATCCACTTCGATGACGTCCAGCGCCCGGCCTTCGGTGATAGCCCGGCACATCTCGCAGGTATTGCACGGCTCGCCCTTGCCGTTGGTCAGGCAGTTGATAGCCTTGGCCAGGTTGCGGGCGGTGGTGGTCTTACCCGTACCCCGGGGGCCGCAGAAAAGGTAGGCATGGGAGACGCGCTCGCTGGCCAGGGCGTTGAGCAGGGTACGGGTAACGTGCTCCTGCCCGACAAACTCGGTGAGCGATTGAGGGCGCCACTTGCGATAAAATACCTGGGATGCCATTTTCTTTCGTCCTTATTATACCCTAAAACAGGCGGTTTCCCAACTTTTTCTGAGAGGATTTCAATTGATTTTGGGGGGTGTGTTTAATTCTACTAATAAAGACAGTTGTTTTTACCTAACCACATTCGCTGCGCTCAGTGCAAGCCCCTGACCCCCTTTCCAAACTCCAGGTAGTCTTAGACCGTAGAAAGAGTGTTTGGAAAGGGGGGAAATAATTGAGAGGGGGCGTTGCCCCCGTTCGGTACGCTCAGGGTAAACCCTCTCGCTTCGCACTCCCCTTTTAGGGTGGTGGGGAATATAAATAAAGGGGTAAGAAGCGGATGACAATGGGTGGTGTGGGAAGGAATTAATGTGTTAAGAACAGAGGGGTGGGGTGGAAAGAGGTAACAGGGAAAAAGAAAGAGGGGCGTGTTTTTCGCCCCTCTTTAGCTGTTTAAATTATCCTGTGAAACCTAAAGCAGCGACGGTATATCCTTGGAAACGTCCTCCAGGGCCTTGAGTTTATCCTCGGTCTCTTCCTGTCTCTTCTTGAACTCGGGGATAAGGTCGGTGGAGCGGATGTAGTAGTCTCTCACTTTTTCCACATCACTCAGCTCGGAGAGGAGCACGGTGACATCGATAACCCCTCTCTCTCTGGGATAATCGCCGTTCCTGATGATTGCCTCCGGGGCGATGTCTCTCATGTAATCGCCGATTTCCTTGACCATGTCCATGTTCATTTCCTTGGCGGGACCGGAAACCAGGTATAAAGCCCTCCTGGAATCGGCGGGGTTGCACTTGAGGGATAGCTCGCTGATAGCCTCATCCATGGCTTGGATGCCTTTCTGGATTTCCGCCCCCTTCTTCCTGAAATCGCTCTTCAATTCGGGCAATTTGAACAGCGGCGCCGAGGTCTTGCCGTAGCCGATAACCGTCCAGCCGACGACGGTCTGGATGATGTCACCGGCATCCAGCAGTTTGGCCCCGATGTACTTTTGTTTTTTTTCTTCGCCAGCGCAGAGCAGGTTATAGAAAGGCTCGGCTATCATGTTGTTTATCTTGGAAAGATTGGAGCGGAGGGATGAGTCTTTTCTCACGTACCTCTGATTGTCCACGAGAAAGACGGCATCGGCTATGGAATAGCAGGATTTAAGGCAGGTGGCTACGTTAAATATGGTTCTCTCCTCGGTGGATTCTTCATGCTCGAAAGGCAGGACAATCAAATTCCATATCGGTTTATCGATATAGCGCTCTTTCAGGTGCTGTGTTATCACGGAGACGGCACCGGAGCCGGTGCCGCCGGCGGAACCGGCGATAAGCAAGAAGGCATCAGTTTCAAAGAACCTTTTGGTAGTCCTGATAGCATCGACGATTTTATCGGCGTCTTCTTTAGCTATCTCGGCACCAAGTTCGTTGATTTTACCGACGCCATGGCCGCCGGTTTTACGACCGCCAATGAGGATTCTATGGCGATGGTCATTGCTAATGTTGGATAACCCGCTTAAGTCAGCAGCATCCGTATTAACGGCAAAACAACCCGTAATTATGGTTATACCACGGCGGCTGCGCGCCCTTCCGTTAAGACGGGAGAACTCATCAGCAATTCTGCCACCGCATTGTCCCAGGCCAACAACCACTAGTTTCATATTTCACCTCAAAGATTTTTATATTTATGCTATTTTTAGCATAATGTTGCGAGAATGTCAAACGTTCTTTTGGTTATTTTTGTGATTTTAGTACTGCAACCGCATATGACATAATTAATATTTTTTAATTAAATCAACGATTTTATTGAAAAACTAACGATTGAATAATATAATAGTCTATACTGGTATCCAGACGGTAGTCTTTATAAGAGGGTGGGATAATGTCTCCTGAGTTAAAAGAACAGGTTGAAGGTAATATAACTGACTTTGAAAAGGCGGTAGCCAGGGCTGAAGTGCTGAGCCGGGCGGCCAGGGAGGCTTCCGGGAAATCAACGAAGGCTGCCCTGGAAGCAGCACGCCGGGCCGAGCAAATCGGCAAAGAAGCTAAAGAAGCCGCCGAGTCCGCCGCTAAAGCGGCGCAGGAAACGGTGGCCCGGGCCGAGAAAATAAGTCGGGAGGCCAGGGAATCAGCCGAGGCAACCATAAAGGCTGCCAATGAAGCTATAAGCCACTCGGAAGAGGTCGCCAGGAGACCGCAGGAGACCGCGGAATCCATGGCGAAGGCTTTCCAGGAGGCTATCGCTCGTGCCGAGAAGATAAGTCAAGAGGCGATGCAAGCGGCCGAGTCGGCAATGATGTTATCTCAAGATGGCCTGAACCGCATCGATGAGATGAGCCGGGAAGCCAGGAAAATGGCCGAGTCGGCGAAGGAGCTATCTCAAGAATCAGTAAGTGTGGCTGAGGTATCGGTCAAAGCGGCAAAGGAAGCTGCCGAGGAATCGGTTAAAGCTATCAGGGAGGCGACCAACCGGGCTGACAAGATGGCCAGAGAAGCCAGAGACGCGGCCGAAGCAACTAATAAAGCCGCCAAGGACACGGTAAACCGAGCAGAAAGGTCAAGTAAATCAACCAGAGAAACGGCTGAAGTCGCCGCCAGAACGGCCGGGGAAGCCGCCAGCAGGGCTGAGACAATAAGCAAAGTGGCCAAAGAGGTTGCCGAAGCTTCACAGAGGTCATCCCAGGAAACGGCGAACCGGGTTGAAATGATAGGCAGGGAGGCCAAGCAAGCCAATGAGGCCTCGCAGAAGGCCGTTCAGGAAACAACGCGCAAGGTTGAAGAAGTAGCCAGAGAGACCCGGCTGGCGACAGAGGCCGCGATAAAAGTGGCTAAAGAAGCCTCGGAGGCTTCAATAAAGGCATCCCGGGAGGCAATTACAAGAGCGGAAGCGATAGGTAAGGAAGCTAAAGATAGCGCTGAGATATCCGCGAATGAGTTCCAGGAGGTGGTAGCTAAAGCAGAACAGATAAGCAGAGAAGCCAGTGAGGCTGCCGCGGCATCAATAAAGAAGATACAGCAGGCAGTCGCCCTGGCCCAGGAGGATAGCAAGAGAGCCGTGGAAGAGACCGAAGCAGCCGTGCAAAAAGCTCAGGAAGCAACCGCGACTTCTGTCAGAATTGCCCAGGAGACCTTAGAAGCTGCGGTTCAAGCGGTTCAAGCGGCATCTGATGCGGCAGCCCAGGCAGCGCGTAAAGCTTCTGAACAATCGATGGCGAAATCGCATGAAGTAATCTCCAGAGCCGAAGAAATGAGTAAGCAAGCCAAGGATAGGGCCGAGGCAACCTCGGCTGAATCCCGGGAAGCTATTGCCAGAATGGAGGAGATGGATAAAACCTCCAGAGCGGCGGCCGAAGAAGCAGCCAGGGCGGCACAAGAGGCCATTGACGCGTCAAGAAGAGAAACTGAGATGGCGGTAGCTAAAGCTGAAGAAATGAGCAGGACTACCAAAGAGACAGCCGAAGCGTCAATGAAGGTCGTCCAGGAGGCCATTGAAGCGGCGATTGCGACAGCCAAGGAGATGGCTGATGTTACGGAGAAGGAAATCCAGGCATCCATAGCCCGGGCCGAGGAGATAAGCCGGGAGACCAAGGAGGCAGCGGAAGCTGCAGTAAGAACAGCAACGGAAGTAACGGAAGCGCTGGTAAAAGCTGCCAGGGAGTCGGCGGAGAGAACGGTGAGAGCCGTCAAGGAAGCGACAGAGGCATCAGCCAGGGTGGCCAGGGAGGCAGCCGGAGTATCCATAGCTGCTTTTAGAGAAGCAATAAGCCGGGCCGAAGCCACCGGCCAGGTTGCCAGGGAAACCGCCGACGCATCGTTTAAGACTTATGAGGCAGCCCTGAATAAGGGGAGGGCAAAAGAGGCTGCGCCCGAAGCTGGAGTTCCGGAAGGAGACCTGACAGAGACGATAGAGAGCGCCGAGAAGGAAGAGGAAGAGGCTTATAAGGCCGCCGAAGAGGTCATAGATGCTTTGAAAGAATCGGTGAAGAAAGTTGATAAGGCAGAGAAAATCGGCAAGGTGCCCAAAGAAGTGAGAAAAGAGTCGAGGGGTAAGATGGAAGAACGTCTGGAATCCCTGTCCAAGATGTATGAGAAAAAGAAGACCCAGCAAACCGGGAAAGAGAGCAGTACCGAAGACACCGACACAGAAGAATAAGCTATTTTTAGCGATTATCCATTTATGTATATTTTTATCATATAAATGAAAAGAGTACCAAAGTAACTGTGTGAGAAAGAGAAACTTGGCTTGACTTTTTATAAGGTGCGCAATATACTTGGCACTAAGTAGTGGCCGAACAATTACAATCGTAAACATTTTAAAGCCAAAAATATATAAAAAATAATAAGAATTATTTGAAGGAGGTGCATGGTGGCTACCCAGAAGGAACGTTCTAAGAAATCCTCTACAGCGGCAAGCTCAAAAGTCGAGCTTCCCGCCGTGGAAGTTGAAGAAACTCCAATAGCCGAGGAGCGCTCGGCAAGCCCGCTTGACGAGGTCATGAGCCAAGCCGAAAGGGCTTATGCTGCCTACATGGACGCCGAGCGTCAAGTCGCCAAGGCTTACCATGAAAATGAAATGCAGGTAGCCAAAGCCTATAAGAGGGCGGAGAGTCAGTCCTACAGGGCTTACGAAGCTACCGTGACGCAGGCCTTGAAGGACCGCGCCGATGCGAAAGCAAAAGCCGCCCAGGCTCGTGAGAATGCGATACAGCGGGCTGAGGAAACCTATAAAAGCAGCGAGGAAGCGGCCAACAGCGCCTGTGATGCGGCTGTAGCCGAGGCTGCCAGCAATCGTGATGAGAACATCGAAAAAGCCTGGACAGTCCGCGACGAGACCATCGAGCAGGCCTGGCAGATATATTCCAAGATAGCCAGATAGCTGCCGTCAATCCTGTATTGCCTATCAGACGACCATGTCCGATAGCGTTAAGAGGAACCGGCAGTTAGTAATAGTCGGCAGGATAAAGGTTGCAGAGCGGAACTTTCCGGTGGCAACCGGTTTTTTGAATGTAATTGACGGACTGCTGAACTGAATAATCCGGTTATAACAGCGAGGGAATGTCCTTTATCGTGATATCAATCCCTCGCTGTGTGCTTACCACGCCTTCCTGGCGTTTCTTGAGCTCTGCAATGAGGTTGATGGCCTTGGTGAAGTAGTTCCTTACCTTTTCCACGTCGCTCATTTCCGAAAGCACGACGGTAATATCCAGATTGCCCTTTTCCCGGGGGTAGTCACCGCTTCTGATAATAGCTTCCGGGGCCATATTTTTGATATAAGTGCCGAGCTCTTTGATAAGGTCGACATTGATTTCCTTAGCGGGGGCCGAGACAAGATAGAGGGCTCTCTTGGAATCAAGCGGATTGCATTTAATGGATAGTCCGCTGATAGCCTCATCAAGCGCCTGGATGCCTTTCTGGGTTTCCGTGGCCTTGTCCCGGAAATCACGGGCTTGATTGAAGAAAGATTTGAACACCGAGGTGTGCGACCTTCCGTAGCCCAGAGTCGTCCAGCCGACCAGTGTCTGGATGATATCACCGGCATCAAGTATCTTGGCACCGATGAACCGGGACTTTTTCTCTTCACCGGCACAGAGGAGATTGAAAAAGGGCTGCGCAATCATCGTGTTTATCGTGGCAAGGTTAACGGTGAGGGGGGAATCTTTCATAACATACCTCTGGTTATCGACAAGAAAGATGGCATCGGCAACCAGATAGCTTGACTTCAGGCAGGTAGCCACATTATAGACAGTCCTGTCCTCGGTTAATACTTCATGCTCAAAGGGGAGGACGATAAGGTTGTAGACCGGCTTATCGACATAGCGTTCCTTTATCTGCTGCGTCATAACCGATATCGCCCCGGAGCCCGTACCGCCACCGGCGCTGGCGACGAGCAGGAAGGCGTCCGTTTCCGCAAAATGTTCGGTGTTTCTGATGACTTCAATAACTTTATCAGAGTCATCCCGGGCGATTTCGGCGCCAAGCTCGTTGATTTTACCGACGCCGTGCCCCTGCGTTTTTTTATTGCCGATGAGGATGCGGTGCTCGAAGTCCGACTTAATGGTATGCAGTCCGCTCATGTCAGCGACATCCGTATTGACGGCATAGGCGCCGGTAATAATATTTAGTCCCCGTAAACCACGGGCTCTTCTATTAAGACGGGCAAATTCGTCGGCGATTCTGCCGCCGCATTGTCCGAAACCAATCACAATTAATTTCATGACTCACCTTTTTGTAAGTTTGATTCCCCATTTTACGGAATTCCGCAACAGAATGTCAATCAGTACTAAGGTCATTATTATTTAATTTTAATTATCAGGGTATTATGTTTATACTTTTTATATTATCTATTAATGCTTTCTTAACCTCACCCCCTGGCCCCCTCTCGCTACGCACTCCCCTTTTAGTGGAAAGCAGGTTTTAATTCGGTTTGTTTGACTAAAGTTGTATCCTCTTTCTTTTCTTAACAAAGGTTACTTTTATGCCTCTCCATGAGACCTATATTAATACTTCTTCACATTTTTCTAACAGCAGGTGTATAAGAAGACCTATAAAACACGCCATTAAAATGAAGAAGGATGCAACTCCAATGATATAAAATATTTCATTATTCATCAACCCAACCTCCTCTCAAGCAAGGATGAGTTGACTAGAGATTATACTCCCTTCGAGGCGATGTAAACCGCCAGGTCGCCGAGGCGGCAACTATAGCCCCACTCGTTATCATACCAGGCCAGTATCTTGACCATATTCCCGCCGATGACCATGGTGCCCGGCCCATCGATGATGGAGCTATGGGGGTTGCCTTTGAAGTCCATGCTGACCAGCTCTTCCTCGCAGAACTCCAGGATATCCTTCAGCGGCCCCACGGCGGCGGCTTTCAAGGCTTTGTTGACATCTTCCACGGTGACTTCTTTTTCCAGGTCGCAGACGAAGTCGATGACAGAGACGGTGGGGGTCGGCACGCGGAAGGCCAGGCCGTGAATTTTGCCCTTGAGCGCCGGGATGACCTGGGTGACGGCTTTGGCGGCCCCAGTGGTGGTGGGTATCATGTTCAGACCGGCGGCGCGCGCCCGGCGTATGTCCTTGTGGACAGTATCCAACACCACCTGGTCGTTGGTATAGGAGTGGATGGTGGTCATCAGCCCCTTGCTTATGCCGAAAGTATCGTGCAGGACCTTCACCGGCGGGGCGATGCCGTTGGTGGTGCAGGAAGCATTGGAGATGACATGGTGCTTTTTGGGGTCGTAGTCTTTTTCATTAACGCCGAGGACAATGGTGGCATCCTCGTTCCTGGCGGGGGCGGAGATGATGACTTTTTTAGCGCCGCCTTTGCGGTGAGCGACGGCCTTAGTGGCATCCGTAAAGAGTCCCGTAGATTCTATGACGATATCGACGCCGTATTTACTCCAGGGGATGGCAGCGGGGTCGCGCTCGGAGATTACCTGTATCTCCTGTCCATCGACGACGATGGCTTTCTCCCTGGCGGACACTTCGCCCGGATAGCGGCCATAGACGCTGTCCCATTTCAGCAGGTGGGCATTGGTTTTAGTATCAGCCAGGTCATTGACAGCCACCACTTCCAGCTTGTCCTTGTGGCGCGCTAACATAGCCCTGAGGGTCAGGCGGCCGATGCGGCCGAAGCCATTAATGCCTATTCTGGTTTTCATTTCTCCCTCCTGAGTAAATATTTATCAATCTGTATTTTATAACAGGTAACCCGATAATCTCACCTATTTTTCAGAGAGTTTTTTTAACGAACCTATCCCTCTGTATCCCCCTTCCCTTGGGTTCTTCACAAGTGAAGGATGAAGGGAAGGGGGAATATTAATCGAAGGGGCTGACGCCCCTTCGAGCTTCCCCTGTCTAATATTTTTAAGACGACTCCGGCTCCTTTGTATCATGTCCAGGAAAGCCTCGATGCGGGTCTTGACATGATTGTTAAGGAAAAAGTCGGCGTTGCCTTCCAGGGTCAGCACAGGCAGGCCGATGGCATGGCGCATGACGATATCGCCGATGCCGCGGTGGCAGAACGCCTGCACGTAGTGGATAACGCCGTCGATGTGCCGTCTCCGGAGCTCGGTTTTAATATCTTTGAGGCGCTCGTTAATAGAGTAAGGATAGGTATAGTTAGTGTATTGCTCGGCGAGGGACAAGCCAGGCTCGGGCATGGCGAACTGACGCTGAACCTCGTTAAAGACGACCCTGGCGCCATGTTTTTCTATGCAGGGATACAGCTCCCTGGCATACACCGAGGGCACACCGATATACGCCAGCCTGGTTTCTCCATCGGGATAAGGCCGGCGCCCGGAGCAGATATCCAGCAAACTTTGCAATTCTCTCTGGTATTTACGATAGTCCCCGTTGAAGTCGGAGGCGGAGACGAGCCAGAGGTGGTTTTCCCAGCCGCTGGCGGTATTTTGCTTCCAGGTAAGCTCGTCAAGCTTCAGGGCGAGTTCGCGCGCCGGTTGAAGCTCTTTCCTGACTTTATCAGCGGCTGCCGGGGTGGTGCCCAGCGTGGCCGCCAGAGCTTCCAGGTCGTGCTGCATGAGATGGGGGTCGGGACGGTCAGGGTAGGCAAAAGGCATGGCGTTAAGTCCCTTGAGCTTGAGGACTTCCATGAGCATGATGGTATTGGAGCAGTCGCCGCTGGTAACGCAGAGGACGTCCTCGATGCCGGAGTCCAGGCAAACGCCGTAGATTCCCTTTATCCAGCTACAGCAGTTGAGGGGAAAGCCGGCCCTCTCGGCGATGGTGATGAGTCGGCCGGGGTCGGGGTCGTTAACGAGGACATTGTTCAAATCAACTGGCTGATAGCCGGCGGCTATCAGAATCTCAACGGGGACGGTGGTGGTGATGCCAATTTTTTCCATTCAGATTTATTATATCAGGTTTGACCGTAATAGATAATACCGCCTTTGGGCAGCTTGATAATACGGCTATCGGCGGCCATCATCTCAAGGTGGGCGAGAGTCTCAAAGATAGCCATCCTTTTATGGAAAGGGGGCAGGTCCTGCCACCCGTTATTGTCGCCCCAGCTTATCTCCTGGGCTATTCTATAGGCCGTTTTGGATTTAAATGCTATAGCCTCCAGAATCTCCAGGTTTCGGTGCTCGTGGTGCCGTGTTATCTCGTCGATGCGCGGCCTGAGCCGGGTGAAGGGTTTGTCATGGCCGGGGAGGGTAAGCTCGATGTCCAGTTTCCTTACCTCCTGGAGCGACTTCAAATACCTGCCGAGGGGGTTTTCGATGGACTGCGGGTGCACGCCGATGTTGGGCGTGATTTTCGGCAGGATATGGTCGCCGGAGAGCAGGATTTTTCTCTCGGGTTCATAGAGACAGATATGCCCGGATGAATGCCCCGGCGTCCAGACTACCCGGAAAGTGAATATACCGGTGGTGATAGTTTCGCCGTCGTGGAGGGTCCTGTCCGGTGGGGTGGGGACGATATACTGTTCCAGTCCCACGGTGGCGTCCCGCAAACTGACCATCTCGCCCTGTGGCACGCCGTTGGCGACGAGCATACGGTCGGTCTGTTGCAGAAGTTCCTCCATGGAGACATAGCGGGGTTCGATGAATTCTTTTTCGATATGGTGCATGGCTATGGTAGACCCGGAGAGATTTTTAATCCGACCGGCCATACCATAATGGTCGGGGTGCACATGGGTGACCAGAATTTGAGAGATATCTTTAAAATCTAAACCGATTTCCGCCAGTCCATTTTTCAGAGCGGCGAATGACTCATCTGTGTTCCAGCCGGTATCAACGAGGAGATAGCCACTGTTTCCCTGGACGAGATAGACATTGACGTAAGCCAGGTGTGACTCCTCCATGGTTATAGGCAGTTTGAACCAGTGGATACCGGGTGTGACTTCAGTCATTTCTTCTCTTTTCTTTACTAGACTATACTTTACTTTTCTGAAGTGCCTGTAGCTGTAGCAAAATTTTTCTTTTCTCCCAGTTTGTTTCTAAGGATTGCTGTTAGATATTTGGCAGATGCTATTATATGAGAATCACCTTTTGTATCTCTCGCCGTTATGTCTACAGCCATGTCAATAAGTTCGAAGATATCTATATAGCTAATAATTTTAAGACACTGACGAATAATTGTATGTGGAAATTCGCTTAAGGCATAATCTCGCTCATTATTACGGAATTTATTAACAAAATAGTTACCTAGTTCTTCGATTTCTTTATCTTCTCTATCTCTAATTCTTTTTTTAAGATAATTATATTCAGCTAGTTGCAGTTCTCTTTCTGCCAGTAGGACGGTCTCATCGTGAATGTCTCTATCTTTCAAAATGGTATCTAGTAACGTCTGTCCTTTCCCTCTATTGCATTCAAAGCACGAAGTAATTAGATTGTCGAAATCATCTGTTCCACCATTTGACACAGGAATTACATGGTCTAATTCTAAAATTACTTCTGGAGTCTTTCGTCCACAATATTGACATGTAAAACTGTCTCGGTTAAAGACTTCGAATCTCAATTTTAAGGATACAGTCATTTTTAACCTATTAGCCAAGTATAGTTTAGTATAGTTTCGTGTTGTAAAAAGCTTTCATGCCGGCATAGCTGGCGCTATCTTTCAGCTCGTCCTCGATGCGGAGGAGGCGGTTATATTTAGCGGTGCGTTCGGAGCGGCAGGGCGCCCCGGTCTTAATCTGGCCGGTGTTCAGCCCCACGGAAAGGTCGGCAATGGTGGTGTCCTCGGTCTCGCCGGAGCGGTGGCTTACGATAGCCGTCCAGCCGGCCTGCTGGGCCATCCTGATAGCGTCTATAGTCTCCGTCAGCGTGCCTATCTGGTTGAGCTTGATAAGGATGGAGTTGGAGGCTTTAAGGCTGATGCCCCGGGCGAGCCGACTGACATTGGTAACATAAAGGTCATCGCCGACGAGCTGGACTTTGCCGCCCAGCTTTTTCGTGAGGAGCCGCCAGCCTTCCCAGTCGTCCTCGGCCATGCCGTCCTCGATGGAGATGATAGGGTATTCGGCAGCCCACTTGACATAAAAATTAACCATCTCAGCAGGAGTTAAAGTCCTGCCTTCCCTGGCGAGCACATATTTGCCGTCCTCATAGAACTCGCTGGAGGCAGGGTCAAGGGCTATATAACAGTCCTTGCCGGGTTTGTAGCCAGCGGCCTCGATAGCGGCAAGGATAGCCTCAACCGCCTCTTTGTTGGAGGGGAGGGAAGGGGCAAAGCCGCCTTCGTCGCCCACGTTGGTGTCCAGTCCTTTATCCTTGAGGACTTTTTTCAGGGCATGATAGACTTCGGTACCCATCTGCATAGCCTTTGAGAAGCTACTGGCACCCACCGGCATGACCATGAACTCCTGTAAGTCCGTCGAGTTGGCAGCGTGCTTGCCTCCGTTCAGGATATTCATCATCGGCACAGGCAGGGTATAGGTGCTGACGCCGCCCAGGTAGCGGTACAGAGGCATGTCCAGCAGATTGGCGGCGGCATGGGCTACCGCCAGCGAAGTACCCAGGATAGCATTGGCGCCGAGCTTCGATTTATCGGGCGTGCCATCGAGGTCTATCAGAGTACGGTCGATTTCCGACTGGTCGGCGGCAGACATGCCGATAATGGCGCCGGCGATAGTCTCGTTGACGTTGGCTACCGCCTTGAGAACACCTTTACCATTGTAGCGTGACTTATCGCCATCGCGGAGCTCTAACGCTTCGTACTTGCCGGTGCTGGCGCCGGAGGGAACGGCAGCCCGACCCAGCGTGCCGTCATAAAGCTCGACCTCGACCTCGAGGGTGGGGTTACCGCGTGAGTCCAGAATTTCCCTGGCCTTGACGTTCTCAATCGTTGACATTACTCTCCCTCCATTGCTCGCCATTACGGCCGGGTTTTTATCAGCGCCATAGCTTTGTCCACGGCCTCTTTAGGATTTTTTACACGAATTATATTGTTATCCATCTGACCGTCAATCGAGAGCGACCAGGTATTGAGACCGATGACGGGGATGCCGCTCTGCAGGGCGTGGCTGATTTCTGACAGCGTACCGTAGCTGCCATCAACGGCGATAACGACCTGGGCGGACTTGACCACCGCTACGTTCCTGGCGTAACCGATGCCGGTAACAATGGGTATCTGAACGTGGGGGTTAGCGTCCTGGCGGTTGTCCCCCGGGAGTATGCCGATAGTCAGCCCACCCTCGCTGCTGGCGCCCCGGCAGGCGGCTTCCATGACACCTCCCAGCCCCCCGCATACCAGAACGGCGCCATGACGGGCAATCTCCCGGCCGACCTCTTCAGCCAGTTCGGCTATCTGTGGGG
Source organism: Dehalococcoidia bacterium (assembly GCA_041489355.1). GTDB lineage: Bacteria > Chloroflexota > Dehalococcoidia > Dehalococcoidales > RBG-16-60-22 > JBGPRB01. The sequence goes on along the minus strand of JBGPRB010000023.1, from coordinate 7,003 downwards.
GGACCTCGCTGCCACCGATGACGCCTATAAAAACGAATTCGTTTTTCACCGGGGATTTCCTTTACTTGACATTTTGATTATATCACCTGAGTACAAATTGAAGCAAAGACTATTGTCCGGTTGACATACCTGTGATATTATTGTGATGTTTAAACTCTTTTTGTGATGTGTTTGTGATTTGAATTATCTTTAATAGACTTAGGTAGATGAAACGACGCTTAATAATTTCGCTCGTCATGGCCTTGCTAGTACTGGGACTCAGCGCCTGCGGCGGCGGCACTGAGAGCACACCAGGCGTTCCGACGATTGCCAAGGTCAGGATGTGGATTACCTTAAGCAACAACCCGGATGCCCCGCCGGTGACGACATTGACACCGGAGCAGACCGCCCAGGCAAGCATCTGGGCCAGGGGCACGACCGAGAAAACCATCACGTTCAAGGTAAACCTGAACTATGGTGATAAATTCACCACCCTTGTGACCGGTGTGCGAACCGAAGGCAGCAGCAAAGCAGTCTCCGTTGGTGCGCTGTCTACTCCGTTGGAGCCGGGCCAATATACCTTTAAAGCTATTTCCGGCGCCATGGGAGCGGTTATCGGTTCTCTGGATATCACCGTAGCATTATCCTTGCCGCCGGCACAACCCGCCGCACCATTGGAGCAGGCTTCCCCAACCTCTCCCGCGGCGACCTCAACACTATCGGAGCAGCCAGACAAGGTGACTTACCAGAAATACTTTTCCGAGCTCGGCATTGGTAAGATGCCTGAAGAAGTGAAAGACCCTCCCGTAAACCTCCAGAAGAATGTCAGTGTGTTCACAGCCGGAGACCAGATTTGCCTTTACGGGACGGTTATCCTGGAATGTATGATTCGCAGTGCAGTCTATGATGTAAGCGCCAAGAAAGTGGTCAGGGAGGGAGGGTTGCCCCAGGCTATAGAGGGTGGCTTTGCGGGGTGGGAGCCTGTCGATTTACCAGTCGGGAAATACGAATATAAGGTCTATGCAGGGGACGTGCTCGTGGGGGTGTATCCTTTCGAGGTTATAGTTAATCTGACGACTACTCCATCGTCCCAACCAACTCCGCAACCATCACCGAAATCGTCGGAACAACCAGACAAGGCGACTTTCCAGAAGTATTTCTCAGATATGGGACTTGGCAAACTCCCAGCTGGTGGAAAATTGCCGCAAGACCTCCAGCAAAATGCTACCATTTTTTCTTCAGGAGACTCGATCTCTCTCTACGGCATCGTCATTCAAGAGGTACAAATCTCCGCCCGCTATTATAACGTTGCAACAAAGCAATCAGTCGATGCTGGTGCTCCCCCGGCACCGTATAAGGTTGGCGGATTTGGTGGCGCCGGCCCTCTTACCCTGCCTGTGGGAAAGTACGACCTTAAAGTCTATGTTGGTGCTGTTCTTGTGGCGGTATTTCCTTTCGAGGTGCAATAAACGGTGTGATGATTCTCACGGGAAAATGAATAATAAACCACTCTTAATTCTCAGAAATTACTATCCAAAATAGCCCCAGGCCAGCCAGATAAGCTCAATCGTCACGATGACCACAGAGATTTTGAAGGCGTGGCGGGCGCACCAATCGGGCAGGAAAATATCTGTAATCAAGCCTTTTTTGGCGCCGAGTTTCTCAGTGAGGGTGGTGAACGGGCATTTACCGCGATTTAAAAGAAGAGCCAGCCCATCAGAGGCTATAGCGATGAGGGCAAGAAGCAGCGTCCAGTCATACCTCCTGGCGATAGCGCAGTAAAGGATATAGACCAGGCAGGCTACCATGAACAGGAAGATAAAAGAATGAACTACCTTGATGATGAATACCTTTTTACTGCGCATACAGTCTAGTTATATTTATTCATGGCGGCGGTCAAGCCCTCGGCAAGCAGGCAGACGATAGCCTCGCTGACCTGAGGCATAACCGCATCAATAATTTTTTTCTCTTCAGAGGTGAAGTCGGTGAGGACATAGGCGACGACAGCCTCCTCCTTGTCGGTGGCGGAGCTTTCAACGATATCCGGCCGCCCGATACCGACCCTGACACGATAGAAATCCCGCGTGCCGATACGCGCGATGACGGAGTCGATTCCTTTATGCCCGCCCGAGTTGCCGCCGAGGCGGAGGCGGATTTTACCGGTGGGAAGGTCAAGGTCATCATGGATAACGATAAGGTCGGAGGGGGCGATGTTGAGCTTCCTGAGCAGGGCACTGACCGATTCCCCGCTGGCATTCATATAGGTCTGCGGTCGGGCTAGCACGACCCTGCTGCCAGCGATGTTACCGATGCCGGTGCGGGCGTGTCCCTGCTTTCTATCGAAGCGGATGCCCTGCGTCCTGGCCAGGTGGCTGACGCACATAAAGCCCACATTATGGCGGTTGCGGGCGTATAAAAAACCCGGATTACCCAGTCCGACTATTAGCTTCATAATTTTCTCAATTACCAAATAACCTTAATATCCACCACAGAATCATCGTAATTAGGTTTCTCATAATAATGTCCAGGTTTTGGTATTATACACTGATAGTAGTATTTACCTATCTGAAGGTTGACTTCGTCATCATGCTGAGGCTCGATATAGATGATACCTTTATCGGTAGTGTTGAAAGCGACGATGGCGTGTCCCGTACCTCCAGGGTAGTCTATGATGACATAGGCGCAGCGGATTTTCTGTTTTATCGCGTTGGCTTTAACAGCGGTGGAGAAATCTACGCAAACATAGTTATTAATGTCGTACAGATTGGCATCTGTACTGTCGGCCGCCAGGAAGCTTTTTAATGCCTGATAGGTGGGGTCTTTCAACACATAACCGTAGCCGGTTGTCATCCGGTCGTAGTTTATCTGTAGAGCATCAAGGTTCTCTTGGATAGCATCAATTTGCTCCCTCTCTGTTGCCAGTTGTTCCTTGGTGGTGGCATAGTCCGCCTCGGTTGCGGTTAGCTTCTTTAATGTAGAGGTGAGTTTACTGGATGTCGTCTGCAGCTCGTTCTGTACCTCGGTCAGTTCGCTTTGTGTGGTAGCAAGGCCGGTGCGTGTCTGCGTTAGTTCCGCTTGTGTTGTCATTAATTCTGTCTGTGTCGCCACAGCTTCGGCCGTGGCTTCGGATAGCTCGCTCTGCGTGGCTGCCATCGTGCTTTCGGCCTCAAACATGCGGTTGGTTCGGTTGACCAGCACCACCACGCTTGCCACTACGATGACGCACAGGAGAATGATGGGTATGATGTACCTGGCATGCGAGTGTCTTTCTATGACCATGTCTGACCTCCCGGAAATCTCGTGATATTAAGTCTGCTTTAAAAGCTTAATAAATTCCTTTTCGTCAAGCGTTTTTATGCCCAGTTCACGGGCGCGGGCCAGCTTGGAACCGGGGTCGGCGCCCACCACGACGTAGTCGGTCTTGCGGGTGACATTGTCCTTGGCTAAACCGCCTATTTCTTTTATTCTCGCCTCGGCATCCGGCCGGGAGAAAGCTTCCAGCCGACCGGTAATAACAAACTCCTTACCTGTTAAGGGCAGTTCTTTCTGGACAGCAGCTGTTGCCTCAAGCTTGACTCCGGCTTCTTTCAATCTGCGGATAATGTTCAGGTTTTCTTCCTGTCGGAAAAATGCGATAACGCTATCGGCAATCTCGGGGCCGATGGTATCAATAGCCTTTAGCTTCTCTCTTGCTGCTAGAGCCTTAAGCTCTTCTCTTGTAGCTTTAGCCTCAAGCCCCTCTCTCGCAACCAGAGCCTTAAGCTCCTCTCTTATAGTTTTAGCCTTAAGCTTATGTCTTGTAACTTTAGCCTCAAGCTCTTCTCTTGTAGCTTTAGCCTCAAGCTCTTCTCTTGCAGCTTTAGCCTTAAGCTTCTCTCTTGCAGCTAGAGCCTTAAGCTCCTCTCTTGTAGCTTTAGCCTCAAGCCCCTCTCTCGCAATTAGAGCCTTAAGCTCCTCTCTTATAATTTTAGCCCTCAGTTTCTGTTTTGCAGCTTTAGTCTTAAGCTCCTCTATTGCAGCTTTAGCCTTAAACTCCTCTATTGCAGCTTTAGCCAAAGCTTCAAGATTGTTAAATTTTTGAGCCAGGATTCCTGCTATCTCCTCCCCGACATGCCGGATGCCCAGTGCATAGATAACTCTGGCCAGGGGGCGCTCTTTACTATTATTAATAGAATTGATAATGTTCGAGGCGCTTTTTTCGCCCATTTTCTCCAGTTCCGCAAGCTGCTCTTTTTTTAGGTAATAAATATCGGCGGCGTTCCCGACAAGTCCTTTATTGAAAAGCGTGGCGCTGATATTTTCCCCGATGCCGCGGATATCCATGGCACCTTTCGAGGCAAAATGCTCAATGCGCAGTTGTGCCTGGGCGGGACAGGCGGCATTGGAGCAGTAGTACATAACCTCGCCCTCGGGCTTGATAACGCCGGGTTGCCGGCATTCCGGGCAGACCGGCTGTCCCTTTTCGTTCCCGGGTAGCTTATCCAGGAGGTTGAACTCCTTGCCTCGTCCGGGGCGCTCCCTGCTTATCGGGGTAGGACCAATTATCTCCGGGATAACCTCGCCGGCCCGCTGGATAATGACCGTATCGCCCTCGCGGATATCTTTCCGCCGGATGTCGTCCTCATTGTGGAGGGCGGCGCTTTTTATGGTGACGCCACCCACCGCGACCGGCTCCAGGACGGCATAGGGGTTGAGGGTGCCCGTCCGGCCGACACTGATTTCAATGCTTTTTAGAAGGGTGGTGCCCTGGTCGGCGGGGAATTTATAAGCGATGGCCCACCGGGGCTCGCGGCCGATATCGCCGAGCTCTTCGTGAAGGTTAAGCTGGTTTATCTTGACCACGATGCCGTCGGCTTCATAGGCGAGGTCTTTCCGCTGCTCTACCCAGGTACGGTAATATTCTTCAATTTCTTCGATAGTCTTTAAACGGCGGTTGTTAGGATTTATCTTGAAGTCCAGCGATTTCAGCCATTCCATGGTCTCCCAGTGATTAGGCGGGACCGGCTTACCCTCGGCGTAGCCGAGCATATAGATAAAGATGTCCAGCGGGCGCCTGGCGGTGATACGGGAATCGAGCTGGCGTACCGAGCCGGCGGCGGCATTTCTCGGATTGGCGAAGAGGGACAGACCCTCCGACGCCCGCTCCTGGTTCAATTTGTGAAAGCCGGTCTTGGGAAGGTAGACTTCCCCCCGCACCTCAAAGCGGGGCGGTGCATCTTTAGAGACGGAAAGGGGTATGCTTCTTATCGTCCTTAGATTTTGCGTGATATTCTCACCCCGGAAGCCGTCGCCGCGGGTAGCGCCGGTGGTCAGCTGCCCATCGACATAGGTAAGGGCTACGGCAAGTCCGTCAATCTTGTGCTCGCAGACGAAATCGAAGGGCGTATTACCGACGAGTCGCACCGTCCGGGTGTACCAGGCCATCAGGTCTTCATCGGAGAAGGCATTGGCCAGGGAAAGCAAAGGCAGGGGATGCTCCACCACGCCGAAAGCCTCGAGCGGGGCGGCACCGATACGCTGGGTAGGGGAGTCCGGGGTAAGGAACTGAGGGTACTTTTCCTCCAGCCGTTTCAACTCCCGCATCAGGTCGTCGTATTCGGCGTCGCTGATTTCAGGGCTGTCCAGGACATAGTAGAGGTAGTTGTGGCGGTTAATTTCCGTCCGCAGTTTTTCGATTTTCGCTTTTACTTCATCGGGACTGGCCAAGAGACACCCACAGCTAAACGTTTTCTTAAAGTATAGCACAGGGTTTCATTATGAAAAAGGTAAGGCGGGAGGACTGATCAATGACAGGGTATGGCTTACCATACAATTTTTAATCAACCTCACCATTAAACCTTAAACCTCACCCCCTTTTGTACCTCCTCTCCGTCGACGGAGAGGAGGAGGAAATTTGAGAGGGGCTGGCGCCCCTCTCGGCGAGCTACTCCCCTGGGGGTAAAGGGCGGGGAAATTAACCGGTGGCCGATACAGGAATTTTACGGAATATTCATTTTTTTATAGCACATATTTATCAGATATTTTTTACATACGGGGTATGCTGAATACATTATAGACTCCCATCTCTGGGAGTATCACAAGCTTAAAGGGAGATACGACAATGACAATCGGTCAGCATATTCTGAGACCTCTCGGCAACTCTATCGTAAAGGTCAACCACTGGGAATCCCGTGACATTGTACTTAAAGCTACTTACCTGTCCCTGCAATTGCTTGACCTGGGATTGACGATTATAGCCGCACGTCTCGGTTATCCGGAACTAAATCCGTTCATGAGGGCTTCACTGAATTCGCCCGGCCAGCTGGGAATAATAAAGTTTGGCATCCCATTATTGATAAGCTGGCTCGTGCCCGGGAAATTATTGATACCGGCTATCGTGCTTTTAGCCGGCGTGGTCGGGTGGGATATAAAAGAGCTGTTACTCCTGCTGTTCTAAAGCTGCCCTATTTCCCTTAATCCACCCGTCTCAACTCAAATATCACCGGGTTGTCCGGGTCGGAGCAGGCAACGCGGGCTTTATCCGGGCCGCTTTCCCAGGGGAGAGAGCCGCCGAACTGTAAAGGCTCGGCGAAGGGGAAAAGAGTATAGAACGCCCAGGAACACATGCCTGGCGGCGTTGTCTGGCCGATGACAAACTCGTCCCCGACCTTATGGCCGGCTTCACAGGTGCCTTGCTGCGATATTACTTTAGCGATTATCTTCGTCATAATTACCGTCCCGCAGGTTTTTTAGCTTTCAGTTCTATTTTGAGTATCTCCAGGAAATGGTGGTCACCTCTCGTTACCTTTTCGCTTTCCGTGATTTCCAGTCGCTTTTGGAACAGGGGGCCGTCGATGACCAGGGTATGGTATTCCCCGGCCTCGCCGCAGAGCGTGATGCCCTTGTCCAGTGCTGCCAGGTAAGCCAGGAATTTTCTATCGACTTTTCGACCCAGGACTTCCTCCCCGAGGAGCTCGGCCTTGACGGCGACGACCACGGCGTGAAAACCGGCATCGATGAACTCCTCCATGAGTTTTTTCTGGCT
>JBGPRB010000022.1:0-20344 GCA_041489355.1 Dehalococcoidia bacterium | reverse complement strand
GAAAGTTTCTCCAAGGAAGAAATGAACTCATCGAACCCCTCGCGATCATTCGTCAAGGAAAATGACTTGCAGTAGGTATCACCGGAAATATCCCGGATGGTAACATGATGCCGGTATTTGCCCACATCTACTCCCACATGATACTTGGTCATACTTAACCCTCCTTACTGAAATTTACTTGAGCCTTGGGAGGTTCCCGCTGTGCCACCACACACGCGTCGGATCAGAGGTCTTCGGATACCGAAGCCGCCGTATTACTTATCAGGGGTCATCAGGCGGGAGCGCCCTTTCATAACATAGAGGTACATCGTCCCCGGTGCAATCTAGAGGTCTCCCAAATGCCCAACCAAGTATAGCAAGTCCCTGCAAATAATATACGTGACAATCTAGTTATTGTAACCATAGGATAAAACAAGCAGCATAACTTATACAGGATTTTATTGTCATTATTATGCCATATAAGGTATAATAAGCTTTTACTAATAGCACGAAATTCGAAAATAAGTGCCGCATAAGCTGAAATAGTATCGATTTTTGTGTATAAATCGAGCCTGAAAACAAAACCAGTAAATTCACCCGGATATAATCGGATATTCTAGCTAGAGATATTGGCAGGCAAAAATACTCTTTTTAGTATTTTAAGCGCAGGCCACCAAATCAAAACAGATATTGAGGAGAGACTACGGGATGGAAGAACAGAAATACCCCGCCGGATGGATAGTTGTCGACCATATAATTCCAGGTGTTACTCCCGAAATGCTTGATTGGTGGTGGGTTAACATGGAAAAAGGTTACGAATTGTGGTGTCCTGACGAGCATAAGGGTTTCAGGTGGGAAATCAAACCACCTCTGGGCGGTCACATAGGCGCAGTTCAGATTGCCACCGAGAGCATAGATTACAGCCCTGTTAGAGATATTCGTATCGAATGGGTGGACCCAAATCTGGGGACTCGGGAGCAAAAGGATTTTTGGACTTATGAACACCTTTTGGCTGCAAGTGCAACCAATGCTCAATCGGGTGACCAACCCCGGGTTGAGCTTTCTCATCAATGGGAAGCCATTCCAGGTGGATGTAAAATGCGCTCCTGCATGCACCAGTTCCGTGGTCCACCTCCAGGCAACCCTTCACACGGTCCTGTGCCGCGACATCCCAGTGGGAAGAAACCCTCTGGCGGTGGTTGGCGTACACACAATATCGCCGAGGTTAGTACATTCAAAGCTTTCTTACCCGCGTTATGGGGAATCTGGCAGGCTGTTCCTGACCCGGCTATTAACCGTCATTGTTCCTTGAAAATAAAGAAGGAGGGTTCGAAGATCATTTATATATAAAAATAGTTAATCTCCAGAGATTGTACCTGAAGTCTCGTATCGCTCTCTCCTTGGAATCAGGAGAAAAGGAGGAATAAGATCGAACATATTAATGCTATAGAATATTTAAAAGCAGATGTCGTAGTGTTGGGGACAGGAGGCGCCGGTATGGCTTCAGCTATAACCGCCGCTGAAGGTGGGGCGAAAGTGGTTCTTTTAGAGAAAAGGCCTTTCCCTGGAGGAGCATCCAACACGCCGGTGGGTTTTGGGTTTGTAAAAAGGGATAGGGAATCTCAGGATAAGGCATTCAAAATCCACATGGAGGGGACACTTTGGACCGCCAATGCCGATCTAGTAAGGGCTTTCTGCGATGCCTCGGGAGAAATTCCCGCTTGGCTCACGGGGATGGGCGTCCAGGCTGATATCCCGAATCAAGGAATACAACCAATGACGGCGGAGCCAGCCCCGGGAGCCGGCAGATTCCAGGCTGCGGTTGATACCGAGGGATATTGTAGTTTAAAGGCAATCGGACGAGGTCATGGCGGTGCACAGTTGATTAAGGCGATGGTAGCCAGGGCCAGGGAACTGGGGATAAACATCCTCTTTTCGACACCGAGTAAGAAAATCCTCAGAGCAGAGGACCGGACTACCGGCGTATATGCTGAAGCCAAAAACGGGCACACTATACACGTCGATGCCAGAGCAGTGGTTATCGCTACTGCCGGATTCAATGAAGACCCGGAAATGATTAAGAAATACAGCGGCTATGACTTCACCCTAGATTGGTATGGAAATTGCGAGGAGGGCGACTATTTCAACCTGTGTCCTAACCTCAGACTGACTGGTGACGGTATCAAAATGGCTTGGGAGGTCGGTGCCGATAAAGGGCGCATCGGGATACCGGTCTGGCCTCATGTTCCGGGGCCGGGTGTCATCGGTAATATGCCCTGGATTATGCTAAGCCAGGTACGGATCATCCAGGAACAACCCTATCTCTGGGTCAATCAGGATGGTAAGCGCTTTATGAACGAAGAGGTTATCCCCGGACGCCTCACCGCAGGTAATCTTATCGCTAGGCAACGTGGTAAATGCGCAACTCTTATTTTCGATGATGTTACCCGCAGGCATATGGAAGAGAAAAGTATAGATAAGATTTATTTTATTTTCCCGGCTAAAAAGCTGACCGATATTGAAGGAGACATGCGCAGGCTGATAGCACAGGGTAATAAACATGTATTTGTCGCAGAGACCCTGGAGGAACTGGCCGGGCAAGCTGGCATCGACCCAGCTTCTTTGCAGGACACTATTATTGAGTACAATCGTTATTGTGAAAAAGGGTATGATGACCAGTACGCCAAAGACCCTAAATACCTCCGTCCGGTCAAGAAACCCAAGTTCTACGGTTTAAGAGTTTTTAATACTGCATACGGCACTTCTGGAGGCATAAAAGTTAATGGCAAGACCGAAGCCTTGACAGAAGAAGGGAAAGTCATTCCCGGACTCTATGCCGCAGGCGACATCATCCTGGGTGAGTACAGCGGCGATATGGTAAATCAGGGTATACAATCATTCGGTTTTGCTCTGACTACAGGACGTATCGCCGGTAAGTCCGCGTTGGAATACCTGAAAAAGCCGTGATAAAATGAGTTGGAGGGAGTCATATTGAAACTGAAAATCGAAGATTTTTGTATAAGATGCGGGATCTGTATTACTTTTTATCCGGAGTTGTACGAAATGGATTTTGCCGAAGATCTGGTACGTATCAAAATAGATGAAATTCCTGCATCCTTAACTGAGAAAGCTAAGCAAAGTATTAAAGACTGTGGGGTAACAGCTATCCGCATTAAAAAATAGCTGTATTTTGATGGATACTCACATATAAGAGCAGGTCATCACCCTTCCTATCTCTGGCTACAAGTTGTACTTGCTAAATAATTTCAGCAAGATATTATTGCCGTTAACTATTAGTGGAAAAAACGTAAAGGGAGGAAGAACAATGAAGGTACTGGGAATCACCTGCGGAAGAAAGAATGGCAACAGTGAACTGCTTTTAAAACAGGCATTTAAGGCAATCGAAAAAAGGTGCGGAGCGGTGACGGAATTTATCCGACTCCAAGATGCTTACATTAAGGCCTGTACAGGCTGCGAAACATGTATGGTCAACCATATGAGAGGCAACGCTGAATTCAGATGCATCCATAAACCGGAAGAAGATCACTTCTTCTTCATTGAGCAGAGAATGCGCGAAGCAGACGCCCTTATTTTTAGCATGCCTATTTACAATCTAATGCCTGCGGGTATTGTTGTAATGTACTTGAACAAGTTGCATTCATCCGGAGACTACCGTGATGTAACCAGGAAGAAAAATAAAGTAGGCGCAACCATCACCGTCGGCGGCACAGACTGGACAAACTACGGAAATGCTATCGGGAACCTCATTACGATGAGTTTTTGCGGTGGTTATAATGCCATCGTTGACTCGCTGAATATCAGCTTCGTACCTTCTTCTGGCGCTGTCTTGCTGGACGACGAGCTGATGGCAAGGGCATATAAGCTCGGTGAGAACGTTGCCGAGGCTATGATGGCCGGAAAGGTTGAATACAAAGGACCAGAAAGCATATGTTTCAACTGCCACGGTAATCTCCTTGAGTACCGTAACGGCGAGCTATGGTGCCCCTCTTGTGAGTGCAAGGCAGACTTCGAGGTCATCGACGGCAAGCTCAAGGTCAGCTTCTCCCGGGATGCTATCAACCATAACCGCTGGGGTGAATGGGGAGATAAGGAACATGCTAATAATATTGCTAGGGGACATAGGATAGCCCTGGCAGGCAAGGATATAATTGCAGAAAAGAGAAAGTTATTTGATAAAAAACCAATCGAACTGCCGGAAATCAAATTAAATCAATAGTTGTAAAAGGGGCTTTATTTTAGTGAGTGGGTTTATTCTTACCTATCCGAGTATAATACTCTTCAGGTATATACGCAGGGTCCTTATAAAAGGCAAAGTGGCATGACCCGTGGTATATCGGTTCGGACACGATATGGACTGAACTAAAATCGCCGGTTTTTTCGATGTCCAGCATCTCCATTATCGGACAATGTACGCAGTAAATCGGAAAGTTTTTCATACCCCAAGTGATGCGATGTGGTTTCTTGACTATGGACAGGCCTACTTCCGGATTATAACCACCTTTCTGTATTATTCTCTCCCCTGAGCCGCAGGGCTTCATAGTAATGCTGACTTTTTCGTCATCCTCCTCGATAGTTATAGGCTGCAGATGTCCTCGTAGGCCAGCTACCAAATTTTCCACCCTGGAACGGAAGTCAGTCTTTTCGGACGGCTTAAAAACAGTTTTCGCTTCGATGGTATGTGCTTCTCTTTCAGCCTCTTCCACGGCATCAATTCCGTACTTTTTATAAATATAAGTCTGCAAGCCAGTAACCCAGAACATATATCCGTCATGAAGATAGTTGAATTCCTGATACATCCTTCTAGCTAAATCTTTAGCCTTTTCCTTGTTTCCAGCCTCGATGGCCTCCAACACGAGGTCAAGCGTCCTCGTCCCCATTTCATTGAGTTCTTGATCGGTGAATACCCTTTTACTAGTCCTAAATATCTGCATCTCCCTTTCCCCATTATTTAAGCGGTGTCCTGTTGACAGTTATGTTTGTATTTTGTCATTACATTAAATCGCTCGACCTTTTCTTGTCAAATAGCTCTCTATAAATCCTCGTAAACAAAAAGGGCAAAGGAAACATTCGGGCATGATACCATAGTATTTTTAACTGATCCTCAAAACGAGAGGAGCCTTAAACCATATGCCGGTATTTCAAATATTTCTATCGATGAAAACGAATTGGCGGCTGCTACCTGGGCTTTCCAATACCAGAAGACAGTGGCACGGCACGGATACTCTGCCCGACGCTAAAGCGCGATATCTACCGCTGGTCACAGCAAGCGGATCTGTGGGAGTAATCGCCATATCATCAACCGATAGCAGCAGGTAATTGACCATTGAGCAACAGCATATTCTAGAGGCATATGCTGATCTCGCTGTCGTCATTGAAAGTGTTTTGTTAAGCCAGGAACGGCGTAACTCATAAGCTAGATATTTAAAGACTGGAAATAGAATAGTCATAAGTAAGTTAATAAATAGAGTGAGTACCGAAAACACATTTGCCCATTTTGTGTCTTGAACTTCTGCTTCACGAACTAATTCCCAAACTGAGGAGAGCAATTAGATGTTTATTACCAGGCGCACCAGCCACCATCCGTAACAATAGTAGCACCAGTGATGAAGCTGGATGCGTCATCGGATGCCAGCAGAACAGCCAGCCCTTTGAGTTCTTTAGGTTCAGCAAACCTCTTTTTGGGAGTTAACGCTATTACCTTTTGTGCCCATGCCTGAGTTTGCTCATCAGTCCTTTCTTCCACGTCACCAAGCCTGGTTCCTGCGTAGAAACCGGGAGCAATCGCATTTACCCTAATATTATCAGGGCCGTATTGTACCGCTGCTGTTTTGGTAAGACCAATTATCCCGTGTTTGGATGCAACGTAGTTCGGCAGTGCCAGAATATCCGGGTCAGCTGCCACCAATCCCAGTATCGAACTTATATTGATGATCGAACCACTTTTCTGCCGAAGCATCAACTTTATACCTTCTTGCATACACAGAAAGGTGCCCGTCAAATTTACATTAATAACTCTGTTCCAATCTTCTAGTCGCATTTCATGGATTCTGGCTCCTTTTGTAGCGATTCCAGCATTGTTGAACAGCACATCGAGCTTGCCAAACTCCTGGTCAACCTTCCGGAACAATGCTTTGACTTCATCCTGTTTTGACACGTCTGCTTTAACGACTAATGTCTTTACCCCGTATTTGGCAATTATGCCTGCCGTCTCTTGCGCCCGAGCCTCACTTTTAGACGAGCAAACTACGTCACTACCATGTTCCGCCATCGCCTCACAAAGAACTCGTCCAAGCCCGCTTCCGGCACCAGTAATCAATGATACTTTTCCTTTTAAGCTGAACGGATTTGTTTCGGACATTGTTGACCTCCTATGAACACACAATGCCTGTCAAACTGTGCATTCAACATCTATTTTGCTTCCTGCCCTAGGAGCCTAGGTCACGAGTAATCGAGGAAATTCACCATTGGCTGCCATTGTCAATGTTCTATAAGAGATAGTCTTTGCAATCCTAGCATACGCTTGCTATACCAACCGCTTGCCTCCTTTCCGAGGTCAATTATACTCCATCAGCACTTTCGGAACAATCATCCAGCCTTTACTTCGAGCTTGTAAATGCACATTTGCTTGGAATGTTCAACTGTCAACTATATGGCCAAGCTGAAAGTAAGTTCGAAAGTTCTGCTTATTAAACCCTCAGCTCCAGCTAAGGGGATTCGAACTTTATTAGACTAGTGCAAAGGTCTTAGAGAAGGTTTTAATTCTACCTTTTGATACGCACGGTCTAATTTACGGGACTCGAACCATATTGGAAGATAGGTGTTCATAGACAGGTACTGAGGATCTGACGCAAAGCCGGAATCAGTGTCTTCTTTTCAAATAGGAGTTCCGGAATGCTTCCATAGTGGCTGACCAGCCAGAATTCGAATCGTAGCGCTTTTAGAGATAGCTGGGGGTAAATGGCGAGAATCTCCCCGCAGTCAGTCAGAATTTCGCCCCGAAGATTAGGTCTCGTAATCTTTCCCGCAAATATTTAACACCCTGACTCATGTTCAGGTAGTTTGAATTTCCTTTTGGAAGGGGGATACTTTCCCTCCTTTTCAATTGGGCTATCCAGGTGAATTATTTTCAGATTCATCTGGGTTGTGTTTTTTGATAGTATTGGGAGGTCGATGAGAATAACTCTTGGGAGAAATTTCCGGGGGACAAGGCCAGCCTAGTGCAATTGCTAATCTGCAGCGATGCCCAAAAAGAATCAACTCTTCAAGCTCTTCAGGCTTGTGCCCCCATCTCGCAAACTTCACAACTAGTTGTCGGGTAGCTTTATCAATATCGAAGCGGCGAATTCTTTCCAATTTCAGAACATCGGCAGCTTCTGCATCATACCTAGCGACTTTTTCAATAGTTCTCATCTCCACGTGAACCTCAGTCAAGTGACGACGCAATACTTCGCGTTCTTCGGGATTATTATTAGCGTCTGCTAGCTGCATCGCACCCAACTGAAGTGCGTGTTCCGCCAAAGCAAATAGAGGGACATGAATTTGATCCGATAGCGATTTCAAAGATGCCTTGATGTCTGGAGAACATGGAAAACCAAATACTTTACGTCCCGAATCTTTCCCCAACACCTTTCGTACCAATTTTTCATTTGCTCGCTTTTCCTTTTCCTGAGCTTTCTTTTTGCCAAACATTAATCTCCTTTACTAGAATTATTCTTTTATTCAAGCTAAATCACATGTTTTACCTAAATACTCCACCGGCGAGAATTTCTTCAATAAACGCTCCCCGTCAGTATTGGCGATTCCGGACGTTCCAGAGGTCCTGCCCGCAGTCACGGCCGTTCCACCTGTAATTCCGGCCGATCCGGTTAATGTAGACGGCCTCAGGCCGGTCGACAATTTGAGTGTCGACAGCGAAGACTTAACTCCCGAAGCAACTCCCAATATCTTCACAGTATCCGCCCCTGCTTTATTTGAAGAGCCATTACGTGCTGCACCCGTGGAAACAGCCATGCCGGCAGCGGTATCTGCATCGGTTCCAGTGCAGGCCGAGTCCGGTACTGCCTTCGCTCAGAGCTATGTTTTATACATAACCCCATGATTCTTCTTACCGGCTCCGGATTATCGACTATTCCTCTCAGTACCGAGGCAAGACACCAAAGTCCGCATTTTCGCCTTAGTCAATCGTTCAATAGAATAGGTCACCATTCGTCTTAACACTTCCTATATACATCTATTTTCTTGACTGGGCGAGGTATTTAGTCCGACTGATGAGTAATACCATCATCTCCTGTAGCGTCAATATCTTTTGACTTAAGCAATATGGTTTCGGCCTGTTCTAATACACCACTGGTATCAAACAGGCTGGCTTCGGCGGTTTCGTGAGCAACTTTTAGCGGGCTGAACTTACGGTGCTTTTTAATGATGTCGCTGAGGTTGAGTGAAGCGTACTTCTGGGTAGTTTGAATATCGGCGTGGCCCATTATCTCCTGCAGGGAACGAAGGTCACCGCCGTTTACGATAAAATTCTTGCCGAAGGCATGGCGCAAACGATGAGGTCCCAGCTTTGGTCCCTTAATCCCGGCTTTCCAAAAAACACGCCGGACTATTTCGTAGATCAGATGCCGGGTGATAGGACCCTTGTGGCCGTGGAATACGTAGTCATCAGGGCTGGTTTTGGCTATCTGCAGTAAGAGATGTCTCGTTTCCTCGCTGATAGGCACCTCGTGCCAGCCTCCTTTGCCGTGAACGATTACGGTTTCCTGCTTGATATTGTGCTTTAGTAAAGAACATATATCTCCCGCACGCACTCCGCAGTCAACCAATAATGTTATCAAAGCTCTGTCACGGGGGCTTTCCGCTGCCCGGAGAACCAGCGCTAGTTCGTTGGCCTCAAGTGTCGGCATGAGGGTCTTCGAGCGGCGCGGTGGCTTGATGGCATCCATGGGGTTAGGCAACCGGCGGCGGCTACCCGTGAATTTAAAAAAGGTCTTGAGCGCCCGGTAGACATCGTACTTTGTCTCCTCGCTGCCCTGGATACTGGCCAAAAAGGACTCTACCGGCTCGGGGCGGCGCGGTAGGCTGGGGCAGAATCTGGTGAAAGGCATGAGCCTGTCCTTGTACCAGGAAATAGTAGCCGGACTCAAGTTAGCCGCAATACGGCTGGCAATAAATTCACGGAGTGCCTGTTCCGTTTTCATGGTGGTACCTCCAGTACACACATAACGTATGGTACCACCACTTGAAGAAATGCGAGCCTGACGAAAGAGGGTGAGTTTCCGCGGGGTAATGGCTAAAGTTAGCCGGGGAGGGGAGAATGGCGGCTAACTTTGGTGGGTACAACTTCAGTAAGTATTTTTGATAACCGGAGATAGTGGTCGCCCTGAGGGTGAGGATCAGATGGCGACCCCGGGGGGATTTGAACCCCCGATCTCCACCGTGACAGGGTGGCATGTTAGACCGCTACACCACGGGGCCTTTTCTAATATAAGTGCTATTAGCTGTTCTTTTAGAGTCTATCAAAGGCGGTATATTGTGTCAAGATAGACTGACGTTTCTGAATGAAAATAATCTGTGCAATGCGCTTGTTAAGCAGCTTACCTGGCGTTGTTGTCTCTATTTCAGGATTATGGTATAATAACCTAAAATTGGACGAGGAATTAGAGTGGCAAGAAAAAAACGAGAGCAAAAAGTTGAAGATAAAAGATTGCAGGATTATGAACTGGTGTATATAATCAGTCCGGAGATAACCGACGATGTTTTGGAAACCAGAGTCAACGTTATAACCCAGTTCATTACCGGCAGGGACGGCGTTGTCGCTGGGGTTGAAAAGTGGGGGAAAAAGAAACTGGCCTATCCTATCCAGCACTTTTTAGAGGGTAACTACGTATTGACCAAGTTCAAGATGAGCCCGGCGCGATGCAAAGAACTCGAAGCGAACTTGAGAATTTCTGAGGAGATAATAAGACATCTGTTGGTAAAAGCTGGCAGTTAAGTGTAAAGGTTATCAAGCTCACGAGTTGTAACGGGGAGGTGAGAGGCGATGCCGAGTCTGAACAAAGTGACGATAATTGGGAATATCGGGAATGAACCGGAGATGCGTTTTACTCCGAACGGTAAACCGGTAACGTCTTTTTCGGTGGCAACCAACTGGGTATATACCACCCCCGAGGGTGAAAGAAAGCAGGAAACCGAGTGGTTTAACGTGGTTGCCTGGAACAGGTTAGCCGAACAATGTAATCAGTTCCTGGCAAAAGGCAAACTGGTCTACGCCGAGGGCAGGATACATACCCGGAGCTGGGAAGGGCAGGACGGCCAGCCCCATTCACGGATGGAAGTTATCGCCAATCGAGTGATATTTCTGGATAGGAAAGGCGCCGCCCCTCTCTCGGACGAGAAGACAGATGATACCGCCGTCGCCGAACTGGAACCGGAAGACCTTCCGTTTTAATTAAAGACAAAAATTCATCCTTCACATGTGAAGGATATACAGAGGGCAGGATGACATACAATAGAGACTCCAGGACTAGAAGACCAACCAGGGGGAAATACATACCAAAGCGTAAGGTTTGTTTCTTTTGTCGGGATAAAGTTGAGCATATTGACTATAAAGAAACGGCTATATTGCGACCTTACATATCGGACAGGGGTAAAATTTCTCCACGTCGTAAAAGCGGTGCTTGCGCCAGGCATCAGCGCGCCTTGGCTGCAGCCGTAAAGAGGGCGCGACATCTGGCTTTATTGCCGTTTGTGCCCGCCCACATTCGCAAGACGGGGGGCGTTGGTTTAAAAAGCTAGTGTCGCTGATTTTTTTATCTTATCTCCCTTTTATTCCCTTTTATAGGTAAATTTTTCACATGGAGTTAAAGTGCCAAAAAGAACCTATCAACCAAAGAGCATTCCCAGAAAGCGTGAGCACGGTTTCCTGAAAAGGATGAGCACGCGTGGTGGCCGGGACGTCCTTAAATCGAGGCGATTGAAGGGCCGGCACAGATTAACTGTTGTCTGATGGTTGCAGTAAAGGTTCGGGCGGGGTAGCCGTGAGGGGAGAGCAATATTTAACCAGGAAGGTACAGTTCAGTCTGGTTTACGATAAAGGCCGGTCCTGGGCGGGTAAAGAGATAGTAATCAGGGCCTTGCCTAACGGACTCGACTTATCTAGGTATGGATTTGTGGTCAGTCGGCGTGTGGGTAAAGCGGTGGTAAGGAACAGGGTAAAACGCTTGCTGCGAGAGATACTCAGGCAGACGCCGCTGCGACCGGGCTGGGATATTATCTTTCTTGCTCGTACTCCGGCGGCGATGACCAGCTATGCAAAACTCGGGGAATCGGTCAGGGATCTGTTATTCCGGGCCGGATTGTATGTAGGGGAATATGAAGGCGTTAGCCCTGGAACTAATTAAATTGTATCAGGTCACGCTGTCGCGGATTATGCCGCCGTCCTGCCGCTTCACTCCGACCTGTTCTGAATACACCTGTGAAGCCATAACGAAATTCGGTTTGATAAAAGGAGTAGGTCTGGGCATCAGGCGGATTTCACGCTGCCATCCTTTGAATCCCGGCGGCTATGACCCGATACCCTGATGAGCGGCCTTCTAACAATTTCAATCGGCATGACAATATTAAACAATATAATATCTTAGGAATTAATGGAGAATACAGTGAATTTGAAGAATAAAACGCGGGTCGGCCTGCTGGTGCTCCTGGTAATCGCCATTCTCGCTATCGGCCTGGTCGGTTCTGGTTGTGTCCGCGGCCTGGCGCCGATAGGGTGGTCGGGTGGGACCGTATCCAGCGGTACTCTATATGTAGGCTCCAATGAAGGCAGGCTGGTGGCGATTAATCTGGCTGATGAAAGCCGCCAGTGGGCTGAGACGCTTAAAGCTGTCACCCAGTCGGGAT
Organism: Dehalococcoidia bacterium; assembly: GCA_041489355.1. Lineage (GTDB taxonomy): Bacteria > Chloroflexota > Dehalococcoidia > Dehalococcoidales > RBG-16-60-22 > JBGPRB01. The sequence goes on along the minus strand of JBGPRB010000022.1, from coordinate 8,446 downwards.
TATTTGGCTGTGCTCCGACAGGGGGCGGGGGTTGCGGGGCCGGGACGCAAAGAGTCGCTATCTACGGGACGCCGGTCGTCGCCGGCGACCTTGTTTATATCGCCGGGTATAATGGCAAAATATATGCCTACAACATCAGTAATCTGGCCATGAGGTGGGCTTATCCGCGCGAAGGTAATCTCCAGCCTTTTGTCAGCGGCCTGGTTGAAGCTGGTGGTAAATTATTTATCGGTTGTTCCGATGGCATGGTTTATGCCCTGGACTCGACTACCGGCGATAAGCTGTGGGAGTTCAAGACTGACGAAAAAATATGGGGGACGCCGGCCATAGACGGCGATACGATCTATATCGGTTCTTTTGATAAGAAGCTGTATGCCCTTAATGTCGCTGATGGCAAAAAAAAGTGGGAGTTTGTGACAGAAGGGGCAATTATCTCTACGCCGCTGGTATATAACGGTACGATTTATATCGGGTCTTTTGATAGAAACCTGTATGCGGTTAACGCTATCGATGGAAAGCTGAAATGGAAGTTTATGGGGGGAAACTGGTTCTGGGCAGAGCCGGCTGTCTTTAACGATATAATTTACGCCGGCAGCCTCGATGGTAGTGTTTATGTCCTGAAATCCGATTCCGGCGAAAAAATAAAGAGTTTCGACCTGAAAAGCGCGGTATCTTCACAACCGGTTATTGTGGATAGTTCCGTTATCTTCGCTAACCGCAAAGGTGTAATCTATAGTATAGCTACCGGTTCCCAGGACATTAAGCAAATTGCTGACCTCAAGACCGATGTTGATGGCCCGCTTACAGTATATGAAGGTATTGTCTACATTCATACCCAGCAACTGGAGTTACAGCGTATCAATGCCGCTAGCGGTACTTTATACAGTCCTGTTTCCTTAAAGGGTTAGAGTCGGAGTAGAACGCATTGAATATTTGGGAGTTAATAATCCAGCAGCCGGTAATAAACATCCTTATCGTGATGTCTCATTACCTGGCCGATAATTTCGGCCTGGCTATCATTGCCCTGACCGTCATCGTTAATCTCATTTTATTGCCTCTTACGATGAGCCAGATAAGGTCTTCCAAGAAGATGCAGGATTTGCAGCCTAGACTGGTCGACCTTCAGAAGAAGTATGCTAAGGATAAGCAAAAGCTGGCTCAGGAACAGATGAAGCTCTACAAGGAGTCCGGAGTCAGGCCGGCCGGTTGTGCTCTCACTATGATAATCCAGATGCCGGTATGGATTGCCCTCTATCAGGCGATAATGCTGGCTCTGGCCGTAGCGCCGGAGGGTCTGCTGAATCTCTCCAAGTATCTTTACCCGTGGCAGGTAGTATACTCTGTCTTGCCCTTGAATCCTGATTTTTTGGTCATGAACCTGGCCCAGCCTAATCTTATTCTGGCTTTGCTGGTCGGTGTTACGATGTGGCTGCAGCAGAAGATGTCGATGACCACGCAGACCGACCCCAAGCAGGCGCAGCAGGCTAATATGATGCTCTGGATGATGCCCATACTCTTCGCTTACATGGCGCTAAATTTCACCAGCGGCTTATCTCTTTACTGGGTAACCTCCAGTGTCTTCAGGATAATCTTACAGTACCGGGTTACTGGCTGGGGGGGACTGCGCAGACAGGCGCCGACGCCAGCTAGTGATAGTGACAAAAAATACCTGAAGTTCCAGGCCGCTCAGGAAAAGAAATCGAAAGAAGATACCGGGACTGATATTGTTATCACCGATAACGATTCGTCAAAAAAAGGCACTCGTATTATCAAAACCGATAAATATAAATTTCAACCGGATAAAGATAGAGAGCGGCACCGGAAGAAATAAAAGCGTTATCAATAAGAGGTTAAAATATGGAGATACCTGAAAGTCAAAACGAGGTTTTCGAGACGGCAAAAAGTATACTTGAAAAGCTTCTTTCTTTGATGGACCTGTCTGGTACCGTGACGCCCTCTGACGAATTTACGGTAATCGACGAGAACGGCAATACTTCCTCACTTGGTCTCAACATATTAGGTGAAGACCTGGGCATTTTAATCGGACGCCGCGGTCAGACCATGGTTTCTTTGCAGTATATTATCAGGTTGATAATGACTCATAAAATGCAGGTAAAGATGCCGATTATCCTCGATATAGAAGGCTATAAGCAGCGTCGCTGCGAAGGACTGCGGACGCTGGCTGAAAGACTCGCCGAGCAGGTAAAGACCAGGAGACAGCCTTTCACCATGGAACCTATGCCCGCTTTTGAAAGACGTGTTATCCATGTCGCCCTGGCCGACCACCCGGATGTCGTTACCGAAAGTACCGGCATCGGCGAATCCAGGAAAGTGGTCATTTCACCCAAAAACCCCCGCAACTATTAGTTATGTTGAAATGTCATTACGAGACCATTCCGTCCGCAGGCGGAAGGCTTCAGCCCGAGTTCAGCCCGAGGGCGAAGCAATCTCTATATCCGGTGTTAGTTACTTCATCCCATGTTTTAACTAAATGTTATTCCCTCTTTCTAACAATTGTCATTCCAGCGAAAGCTGGAATCCAGGAATAACTTGACGCTTTGAATACTTTTCTTAATTCTGCCGTCCCCCAAAGGGGCGTGCGAAGCGAGAGGGGGCGTAGCCCCCTCTCATTTACTTTCCCCCTCTCCAATTAAGATGTCTCTCGCTTTTATAAGACGTTGCTGATTGGAGAGGGGGATTAAGGGGGTGAGGTATGGGTGAAATTAAGATAATCAATGAAAAACTTAAAATAAATAGAACTATCAACCTTATTGATTTCCATTCTAAATTGTGTTAATCTTTAACCGATAAAAGCATTGACGGAGAAGAGTAAGGGCAGAAAAGGGTATCCAGCGAGTCTGATATAGTGTGAGCAGACATATCCTCGCCCTGAAAATCACTCCAGAGCTGCCAACCCAAAGTACGCCTTGGCGGAACGAGTAGGCTTGGTCGGTCCCGTCAGCCGTTATCTGAGACGAGGGCATGATTTGTGCCCTGAAGAGTGTCCCCCGATATAATTGGGGGAAAATTGGGTGGTACCGCGGGAATGTAAAGTCTCGTCCCTTAAGACGAGGCTTTTTTATTTTATATAAATATGTCATTGCGAGGAGGGCAACAACGTGCCATCGGGAGCTTCACTTGCATTTGGGGTCAGGGAATACCGCTCACCCTGAGCTTGTCGAAGGGTGAGCACCGTTGTCATTGCGAGGAGCGTAGCGACGAAGCAATCTCTAAAATTGTTTTAAGATGTTGCTAAGCTTTAACCGCAACAAAATAGTATAGTGGATAATATTAATACGGGGGTGGTTTATGTTTAGACCTGTCAGCAGTAGGGTAAATTTCCCTCAACTGGAGGAGGAAATACTCGCCCGGTGGAAGAGAGAAAAAATTTTCCAGCGCAGCGTCGCTGCACGTAAGGGTGGCCCTGGCTTTATTCTCTATGACGGACCACCCACGGTCAATGGCAGCCCGGCGCTCCATCACGTATTTATGTCCGTCTTTAAGGATGTCATCCCTCGCTATAAAACAATGAAGGGTTACTACGCCCCGCGCATTGCCGGCTGGGATACCCACGGCCTGCCTGTCGAGCTGGAAATCGAGAAGAAGATTGGCATCTCCTCCAAACCCCAGATTGAGGAATACGGCATCGCCCGTTTCAATGACCTCTGCCGCCAGAGCGTCGAAAAATACATCCATGAATTTGAGGAGGTCATCGAGCGCGTGGCGTACTGGGTAGACCTTGATAACGCCTATGCTACTCTGCGAAATGAATATATCGAGACCTGCTGGTGGGCTATCAAGCAGATGTGGGATAAAGGGCTGGTCTATCAGGGCTACCGCGTTACCCCTCACTGCCCCCGCTGCGGCACGTCTTTAAGCTCTCATGAGGTATCCCAGGGCTATAAAGAAGATACCGAAGACCCCTCGGTTTACATAAAGTTCAGGGTCTCTAAGGAAACAACTGGAAATCTTCCTGCGGATAAGCCGGTCTATCTGCTGGCTTGGACAACGACCCCCTGGACGCTACCCGGCAATACGGCTCTCGCTGTAGCTCCTGATGCCGAGTATGTCTTACTACAAGGCAATGCAGAATATCTCATCATGGCGGCGCGACTTGTCGGAGCCGTCAATCTCGAAGGGTATAACACGGTTAAGAAATTACCGGGAAAGGAATTGGTAGGTATAAAATATGAACCGCTGTTCAATCCTCATGACTTCGGTGTGGAAAGGATGAGGTTTCAGGAAGGCGGCGCGTTGCTGGCTCAGGAGGATGAGAAAAATCTGAACTATCGTGTCATCAGCGGCGACTTCGTCACCATGGATGATGGCACCGGTATCGTCCATATTGCCCCGGCCTTCGGGGAAATCGACTATGAGGCGGGTAAGTCATGGGGCCTTGATTTTGTCCAGCAGGTGGACTTGCAGGGTAAAATAACCGGCACCTACCCCTTCGCCGGAAAATTCGTCAAAGACGCTGATAAAGATATCATCGCCGACCTGAAATCTCGTGGCCTTCTCCTGCGCCGCGGAACAATAAAGCATACCTATCCTTTCTGCTGGCGCTGTGAAACGCCGCTGCTCTACTACGCCAAAACCACCTGGTATATCAAGACTACCGCCGTTAAGGACAGGCTTATCTCCGGCAATGAAGAGATTAACTGGTATCCCGAGCATATCAAGTACGGACGCTTCGGCGACTGGCTCCAGAACAATATCGACTGGGCTTTCTCGCGGGAGCGCTACTGGGGCACGCCGCTGCCGGTCTGGCGCTGCGGGTCCTGTGGCAGCTTTGAATGTATTGGCGGACTGGACGATTTGCGGGGGAAGCCCGGTATCGCCGGCTTGAAAGAGCCTTTAGACCTGCACCGCCCCGACGTCGATGATATAACCTTCGACTGCTCGAAGTGCGGCGGCAGGATGCAGCGTGTCCCCGAGGTTATCGACTGCTGGTTCGACTCCGGGGCGATGCCTGTTGCCCAGAGCCATTATCCCTTTGAGAATAAGACTCTGCTCGAAGACGGGCGCTTTCCCGCCGACTATATCTGTGAGGCTGTCGACCAGACCCGCGGCTGGTTTTATAGTCTGCATGCCATCTCGACTTTGCTGTTCAACCGCCCCTGCTTTAAAAATGTCATCTGCCTGGGTCACATCGTGGACACCCGGGGCGAGAAGATGAGCAAGCGTAAGGGGAATGTTGTCTGGCCTTGGGAAGTCATTAAAAAATACGGGGCTGATGCTTTACGCTGGTATCTCTATACCGCGTCTTCGCCGGGTAATCCCCGCCAGTTCGATATGAAACAGGTGGATGAGGTATCCCGCCGTTTTCTTTCGACCCTGTGGAACGTCTATTCCTTTTTCGTTATGTATGCCAATATCGATAAATACCAGCCGGGGGCAGAAACTCCCCCGCCGGAAGCTGAGCTCGATAGATGGATACTCTCCGAGCTTAATCAGCTTATCGCCGATGTTGATTCGGCTCTGGATGGCTATAGCCCGACCGATGCCAGCCGGAAGCTGGAGAGCTTTGTCGATGGCCTGTCCAACTGGTACGTCCGGCGGAGTCGGCGGCGCTTCTGGAAGAGCGAGAATGATGCTGATAAGCTCTCCGCCTATAACACCCTTTACCAGTGTTTGGTGACTCTGGCTAAGCTGTTGGCGCCTTTTACTCCATTTCTCGCCGAGGAGCTTTACCAGAACCTGGTGAGCTCGGCCTTCACGGACGCTCCGGAAAGTGTACATCTGGTCGACTTTCCAGTGGCCGACTATAGTAAAATCGATAAGCAGCTGGCAGACGATAACCGTCTGGCGATGAAAGTCTGTAGTATGGGACGGGCGGCGCGCAGCAAGGCCGGCATCAAGGTGCGCCAGCCCCTGGAGTTCTTTTACGTCGGTGTCACTTCCGATTGGGAAAAGCGGGCCCTAGAGAGGGTTACGCCTCTGGTACTGGACGAGCTTAACGTCAAGGATCTGAGGTACGATTCCGTGGAAAAGGTGGCCGGCCTGGAAGTGGCGGGCTATTCCGCTATCAGCGAAACGGGCAACAGTGTGGCTGTCTCAACCTATATCACCGTGGAGCTGGAGGCCGAGGGAAATGCCCGCGAGATAGTGCATCGCTTGCAGACGATGCGCCGTTCCGCCGGCTATGAAATCGCCGACCATATTATTACCTATTATGAGGGGGATGCCTATTTCGTCCAGGCGATATCCGCCTTCGCGGACTATATCCGGCAGGAAACGCTGTCCGTTGAAATTGAAGAAGGCATCCCTGATGATGTCGACCTGAAAGAGACCCATAAGATAAGCGGCTCCACATTATTGCTGGGGGTAAAGAAAGCCGTATAGCCTGTGGATGCAGGACTTTCGGGAGAAGTGAAATGAGCACTTTCTTTCCTCTCCCCGCCGTGGGAGAGGATTAAGGTGAGGGGGTTTTGGATTAGAATGGGAAAATCCCGGCAAACGGGTTTAGCGCGAGGTCTTCGGTTTAATCAGACTGAAGCTGAAAGAAAACTTTGGGCGGAGTTACGGAACAAACAAATGGAAGGGGTAAAGTTCCGGAGGCAGCAATATATAGGAAATTATTTTGTTGATTTTATCAGCTTTGATGAGAAGCTGATTATAGAAATCGATGGCGGTCAACATAATGAATCACCAACAATTGAAAAAGATGCTCAAAGGACTATGTGGTTGGAAAGCGAAGGCTTTCATGTGTTAAGGTTCTGGAATAATGAGGTATTGCTTAACTTAAACGGTGTTCTATTGAAAATCCAGGAAGTGCTTAAAATGAAATCTCACCCTCACCTAACCTCTCCCTTCAGGGAGAACCTTCAGGGTGAACTCATCAAGGGAGAGGGAAGATAAAAGATGGTCAGTTTAAGGCCTCGGGCTTTCGGCGGGTATTACGGTAGTAGTGTATTCGGATTTTCCGCGCCAGTATTTCACTTCCAGCGGTTCGCCGATTTTGGATGCATGCACGAAATGTGTCAGTTCCTCGACACTCACCACATCCTTGCCGCCGATGTTGATGATGACATCGCCCTCCTTCAGTCCCGCCTTGTCCGCCGGAGAGCCGGCGACTATCTGCACCAGGAGTACCCCTTTATCGATAGAAAGATTTAACTGTCTGATGGCTGTCTGGTCGACGGTATAGAGTCCCACGCCCAGCCAGGCACGGGTCACGTATCCCTTATTGACCAGTTCCTGGATAATTGGCGTGGCGGTGTCGATGCTTATCGCGTATCCCATGCCCTCGACACCGACGCTGGCGATTTTAGCGCTGGTGATGCCGACTACCTCCCCGGCCAGGTTTACCAGTGGGCCGCCGCTATTACCCGGGTTAATAGCAGCGCTGGTCTCGATAAGGTCATAAAGCGTTTGCCCCTGGTCTACCGGCAGGGAAGCCCCTTTCCGGCTCACGATTCCCTCGGTCGCTCTAATTCCCTGTCCGAGGGCATTGCCGATGGCTATTACCCAGTCGCCGACCCGCAGATTGGCAGTGCTTCCCCTCTTCAATGCCGGCAGGTTCTTGGCATCTATCTTCAGTATCGCCAGGTCGTTAAGAGCGTCAGTGGAAACGGAGTTGACATCTGCGGTATAAGAATCGCCGGTATCGGTGGTGACTGTGATGGTCTTGGCGCCTTCGACGACGTGATTATTGGTCACGACCATGCCGTTTGTATCTATAATCCACCCGGAACCGGCTCCCTCCTGTGTATAAGGTCGATTGAAGAAGTCGTAGGAAACGACCTTGGTGTTAATGGCGACTACCGAAGGTTTGACCAGCGCCACGACATCGGCGATGCTGGGGAGTTGTTTGGTTGTTTGGTTGGTTGTCGGTGGTGTCCATTCGGGATTAATCGCGACGGGCGTCGGCGTGGGAGTGCTGGTAGCCGCCGGTGGCACCGGTGTTTTCGGTGTCGTGATGGTAATGCAGCCGGACATGGGAATAACTGCCAGCGACAGGACGATGATGAGAGTAATAAACAGGGTTTTTAAATTCAAACTTTTCATATATTTATATTATAGCATAGTGAAAAATTATTAAGATATTATTAAAAAAGGACCCCCTCTCTTTTCAGGGAGAGGGGGTCTTCCACAACTTCTATTGTATGTATTATTTGATTGTAGATGGTATCTCGGGCAGTGACTTTAATGCCTCTTTTACCATGGCTTCGGGATAATCGTAATCGACAAGTTTGCCGGAAAGGTAGGCCTCGTAGGCAGCCATATCGAAGTGCCCGTGTCCGCTGTGCGCCAGCAGGATGACCTTTGACTCGCCGGACTCTTTGCATTTCAGGGCTTCGTCAATGGTAACCCTTATGGCGTGATTTGTCTCCGGGGCGCTGATGATACCCTCGGTGCGGGCGAAGGTAACACCGGCTTCGAAGGTGGCTAGCTGGGGTAAGGCCTTGGCTTCAATAAAGCCCAGTTTGTATAACAAACTTACAAT